>JAQZBG010000139.1 GCA_029239165.1 Microbacterium sp.
CGACCGAAAGAGGTTGCGCACCCGATGGCTGGGTGCGCAACCCATCGGCGGCCTGTTCGCGCTGCCGTACTTCGTGTTCGTGATCGCGATCTTCGCGTATCCGCTCGCGTTCGCGGTCTACATCGCCTTCCACGACTACTTCTTCACGGCACCGGGCACCGAGGTCGAGCGTCCGTTCGTCGGCTTCGACAACTTCGTCACGGTGCTCGCCGACCCGCGGGTGCTCGGATCGTTCCGCAACACCCTGGTCTTCCTGGTGATCAACGTGCCGCTCACGGCGGTGCTGGCCCTCGTGCTCGCGGCGGCCCTCAACACCGGCATCCGGTGGGTGGCGGCATACCGGGTCGCGTTCTACGTGCCGTACCTGACAGCGAGCGTCTCGCTCGTGGGCGTGTGGATGCTGCTGTTCTCGGGCAACGGGCTGATCAACACGATCCTCGGTCCACTCGCCCCCGATCCGTCGTGGCTCGTGAACAGCGGGCTCGCGATGCCGATGATCGCGCTCTACGTGACCTGGAAGCAGCTCGGGTTCTACATCCTGCTGTACCTGGCTGCGCTGCAGAACGTGCCGAGGGAGCTGTACGAATCGGCCGAGACCGACGGTGCCGGGGTGTTCTCCCGGTTCCGGCACGTCACGATCCCGGGCGTGCGCAGCGCCACGACCCTGGTGCTGATCCTGTCGATCATCACCGGAGCCAACCTCTTCACCGAGCCCTATCTGCTCACCAACGGCGGTGGGCCGGACGGCGCATCGACCACCCCGGTGCTGCTCATCTACCAGCTGGGCATCCAGCAGCAGAACCCCGACACCGCAGCAGCCATCGGCATGATCCTCGTGGTCCTCGTCGGCATGCTGTCGCTGGCGGCCAACCGTGCGACGAGGGAGCGATGATGCGGAAGAAGCGTTCACTGCCCCGCATCCTGAGCATCATCCTGCTCACGATCGCGGCCATCGGCTTCGCCTTCCCGTTCTATTTCATGATCGTGGGGGCGTTCCAGGAGAGTCCGACGAACTCGCCGAGCGAGCTCTTCCCGACCGGCGGATGGACCGTCGACAACTTCGTCGCGATCGATTCGCGCATCGACCTGGTCGGTTCGCTGCTGAACTCACTGATCTTCACGGCCGGCGTGCTGCTGGGCACCGTGGTGTTCGGTCTGCTCGCCGGCTACGCGATCGCCCGCCTCGACTTCCGCGGTCGCGGCGTGATCTGGGTGCTGATGCTGCTCGTGCAGATGGTGCCGTTCCAGCTGCTGATGATCCCGCTCTACGTGCAGATCACCCGCAGCTACGGTCTCGGCGACTCGTATCTGGGCATGATCCTGCCGTTCCTGATCAACACGACGGCGGTGTTCATCTTCGTGCAGTTCTTCAAGGCGCTGCCCGTGGAGATCTTCGAGGCGGCGCGTATCGACGGCGCCGGCGAGATCCGCCTGCTGACCTCCGTCGCGATCCCACTGATCAAGCCGGTGCTCGTGACCGTCGTGCTCGTCACCTTCATCGGGCCGTGGAACGAGTTCCTCTGGCCCTTCCTCATCACGAAGGATGCGAGCCTGCAGCCGCTGGCCGTCTCCCTCGCCAACTACATCTCCAACGTCGCGCAGTCCACCGCGAACCCGAACGGCGCGATCCTCGCCGGCGCCACGGCGCTCGCGTTCCCCGTCGTGATCCTGTTCATCGTCTTCCAGCGGTTCTTCCGCGCCACCGACCTCGGCGCAGCCGTCAAGGGCTGACCCCCTCATTCCGCCAGAAAGGGCATCCATGTTCACCGGAGCATCCTTCCCCCTCGGTCCGTTCACCCCGTTCGAGGGCAACCCCATCCTGCGTCCGCGCGGCGACAGCTGGGAGTCGGCCAACCTCTACAACCCGGCGGCGATCGTCGACGGCGACGAGGTCGTGCTGCTCTACCGGGCTCACGCCGACGACATCATCTCCCACATCGGCATCGCCCGCTCGAGCGACGGGGTGACCTTCACCCGCGAGGACGCCCCCATCCTGTCACCGTCGGAGGACTACGAGACGTACGGCTGCGAAGACCCGCGCATCGCGCTGATCGACGGCACCTACTACCTCACCTACACGGGCTGGGACCGGCGGAGCGCACAGCTGTGCCTGGCGACCTCGACCGACCTGCGCACCTGGACCAAGCACGGTCCGCTGTTCGACGACTTCGACACCTTCAAGACCATGGATCCGCGCGGGTTCAACTGGTCCAAGGCCGGAGTGATCGTGCCGCAGAAGATGCACGGGAAGTGGTGGATGTACTTCGGCGAGGGCGCGATCTACTGGGCCACGAGCGACGACCTGATCCACTGGACCCCCGGCACGGCCGACACCGAGCCGATGTACTCCCCCACGCCGGGCACCTGGGACGAGGCGCTCGTCGAGATCGGCACCTCCCCCGTCGTGACCGACAACGGTCTGCTGCTCTTCCTCACCAACGGCGCCACCCGTGTCGTGCACGAAGACGGTTCGGTCGACGTCGACTACCGCTGCGGACAGATCGCGATCGATCCGGACGAGCCGACCAAGGTCATCGCGCGTCTGCAGGAGCCGTGGCTGCGCCCGCAGACATTCGAGGACATGCACGGTCTGGTCTCGAATGTGACCTTCGTGGAGGGGCTCGTGAAGTTCCAGGACAAGTGGTTCGCGTACTACGGGCAGTCGGACACGACACTCGCCGTGGCGATCCACGATCCCGCCCAGCCGTGGGGGCGTGCTCTGCGCGGCTGACCGGAGCTTCCGGGGCGGGAGGGGGCCGGCGGGGGTTACGGTGTCGTTGTGCCCGCACGCGAACCGATACTCGAACACCCCGTCCCCGAAGCACCGACCGGAAAGCTGGTGCTCCTGCGCCACGGCGAGACCGAATGGTCGAAGGCCGGGAGGCACACCGGGCTCACCGACATCCCGCTCACGGCACGCGGAGAGGATCTGGCTCGCCGTGCGGGGGCCCTGGTCGCGGACTACGACTTCTCCCTCGTCCTGACCTCTCCGCTGGTGCGTGCGCAGCGCACCGCAGAACTCGCGGGCCTGCACGCCGAGATCGACCCGCTCCTCGTCGAGTGGGACTACGGCGGCTACGAGGGACGAACGACGAAGGACATCCGCGCCGAGCTCGGCTACGGCTGGAGCACGTTCACCCACGGCGTCATCAGTGGGCGGACCCCGGGGGAAACCGTGGAAGAGGTCGCCGCGCGGGCGTCGCGGGTGCTCACTCGGGTGCTGCCGGCGATGGAGCAGGGTGATGTGGCACTGGTGGCGCACGGCCATTTCCTGCGGATCCTGACGGCCGTGTACCTGCGACTCGCTCCCCGGTTCGGCGCCCAGATCAGCTTGGACGCCGGATCGGTGTCGGTGCTCGGCTTCGCGCGCGAGCAGCCCGCCATCCTGTCGTGGAACTACGGCCCCGAGCTCCCCTCGGCGCCGGCCGAATCCTGACGGGACGGCGCAGCCGACTCGCGAGCGCGGGCGCCGCGGTCGCAGCATCCTGATATGCCTTCTTTTGAGTTATTCAAATGACGGGGTATGCTCGAGCCATGGAGACAGAACTCGACTCGGCGCTTCGCGTTGCCGGGCTGCGTGCGACCGCGGGCCGCGTCGCCGTTCTCGAGGCTCTCGACTCCATGGCCCATACGGATGCGGAGCGGGTCTACCGCGCCGTGTCCGAAGTGCTGCCGACCACGTCGATCCAGTCGGTGCACAACATCCTCGCGGACCTGACGACGGCGGGTCTCATCCGCCGGATCGAACCGGCAGGTTCCGCGGCGCTCTATGAGCGGCGTATCGACGACAACCACCACCACGTCGTCTGCACCTCCTGCGGTGCGGTCGGCGATGTGGACTGCGTCGTCGGCGAAGCGCCGTGTCTCACCCCGTCCTCGACGGGCGGATTCACCGTCCAGACCGCCGAGGTCACCTTCTGGGGCCTCTGCCCCAGCTGCCAGAACGCCGCGCAATAGCCGACCGCCCACCACCCATCCACGGATGGGGGTATTCGTCGCGCCTGCGCGGAGAAGGAGAGAACCATGACGAAACCTGCTGATTCGTACCGTCCGTCCACCACCACGCAGGCCGGAGCCCCGGTCGTGAGCGACGAGCATTCGCTGACGGTCGGCCCGGACGGCCCCACCGTCCTGCACGATCACTACCTGGTCGAGAAGATCGCGGCGTTCAACCGTGAGCGCGTGCCGGAGCGCAACCCGCACGCGAAGGGCGGCGGCGCCTTCGGCGAGTTCGTCGTCACCGAAGACGTGTCGAAGTACACCCGTGCTGCGGTCTTCCAGCAGGGGGCCACGAGCGAGGCACTGATCCGCTTCTCGTCGGTCGCCGGCGAGCAGGGCTCGCCCGACACCTGGCGCGACGTGCGCGGGTTCTCGCTGCGCCTGTACTCGGAGGAGGGCAATCTCGACATCGTCGGCAACAACACCCCGACGTTCTTCCTGCGCGACGCGATCAAGTTCCCCGACTTCATCCACTCGCAGAAGCGCCTCGGCGACTCGGGCCTGCGCGATCCCGACATGCAGTGGGACTTCTGGACCCTGTCGCCCGAGACCGCACACCAGGTGACCTACCTCATGGGCGACCGCGGCCTCCCGCGCAGCTGGCGCCACATGAACGGCTACGGATCGCACACCTTCTCGTGGGTGAACGCCGACGGTGAGCTCTTCTGGATGCGCTACCACTTCGTCTCGAACCAGGGCGTCGAGGCGATGGGGGCCGATGAGGCGCAGCAGCTCGCCGGATCCGACGCCGACTTCTACCGCCGCGACCTGTTCGACGCGATCTCCCGCGGCGACCACCCGTCCTGGGACCTGTACGTGCAGATCATGCCGTACGACGAGGCCAAGACCTACCGGTTCAACCCGTTCGACCTCACCAAGACCATCTCGCTCAAGGACTACCCGCGCATCAAGGTCGGCACGCTGACCCTGAACCGCAACCCGGAGAACTTCTTCACACAGATCGAGCAGGCCGGCTTCTCGCCCGGCAACCTGGTGCCCGGCACCGGGCTCTCGCCGGACAAGATGCTGATGGGGCGGATCTTCGCGTACCCCGACGCGCAGCGCCACCGCATCGGCCCGAACTACAATCAGCTGCCCGTGAACCAGCCGCACGCGGCCGAGGCGCGCAACTATCAGCACGAAGGTTCGATGCGGTACCAGCACAACGACGCCGCACACCGCACCTATCACCCGAACTCGTTCGGCGCGGCCGGGGGACCCGAGGCGGATCCGACCGTCGCGCTCGAGGCGAACTGGGAAGCCGACGGCCAGCTCGTGCGCTCCGCCGCCACTCTGCATGCCGAGGACGACGACTTCGGGCAGGCGGGCACGCTCTACCGTGAGGTGTTCGACGGTGAGCAGCGGGCGCGGTTCCTCGAGACCCTCACCGGTCAGGGCCGCTCCATCACGATCGACGCCATCCGCGAGCGGTTCTTCCAGTACTGGACGAACGTGGATGGCGAGCTCGGTGCAGCCCTGCGGGATCGGGTCTGATCCGCGTCATCCGCTGAGACCCGTCTTCACGCCGAGACCCCCTCCTGCCCACGTCGGCAGGAGGGGGTCTCGGCGCTGAAGCGGGCGTGGGACGCGGAACAGGGCCAAGATGGAAGGGTGGCCACCCCCCTCTCCGACCTGACGAGCATGCCCGACCCGCAGCACGTGTACGCCCCGGACGGCACGCGGCTGGCGACCTACACCTGGGGGGAGCTCGACGCCCCGGTCGTGGTGATCGTGCACGGGTTCGCGTCGAGCGCCCGCGACAACTGGGTCCTCACCGGCTGGGTGCGCGAGCTCAACCGTGCCGGCTACCGCGTGCTCGCACTCGACCAGCGCGGGCACGGACTGAGCGAGAAGCCGCACGAGCCGGAGGGCTACCGCATCCGGACCCTGGTGACGGATGTCGAGACCGTCATGGACACCTATCTCGTGGACGATGCGTTCTACGTCGGCTACTCGCTCGGCGCCCGGGTGGGGTGGGAGGTCGTGCGCGAACTGCCGCACCGCATCGGCCGCGCGGTGCTCGGCGGCGTGCCGGACGGCATCCCGCTGGCGCGGCTCGACCTCGACCAGGTGCGGGCGTACATCGCCGACGGCACCCCGGTCGCAGACCCCACCACGCAGAACTACATCGCGCTGACGGAGCGGGTTCCCGGCAACGACCTGCAGGCGCTGGTCGCGCTCGCGGAGGGCATGAGGTCGTCGGGCATGATCGACCCGGATCCGTCGGATGCGCCGACCCGGCCGATCATGTTCGCCACGGGCTCGAAGGATGCCATCATCGAGGGCTCACGGGCGCTGGCGTCCGCGGCCCCCGACGGTCGCTTCTTCGAGATCCCGAACCGGAACCACTTCAACGCTCCGGGCTCGCGGGACTTCAAAGAGGCGGCGCTGGCGTTCCTCGCCGAGGCGTAGCCGCGCCCACTCACCCGCGTGCGCGCGCCCAGGCCTAGACGGCGGAGCTCTCCGCCCGCTTCGGCAGCACCCATCCCGCGCGCGGGAAGTGGCAGGTGTAGCCGTTGGGGTACTTGATCAGGTAGTCCTGGTGCTCCTCTTCGGCCTCCCAGAACGGACCCTCGGGCTCGATCGTGGTGACGGCCTTGCCCGGCCACAGGCCCGAGGCGTCGACGTCGGCGATCGTGTCGCGGGCCACCGACTCCTGCTCAGGAGTGAGCGGGAAGATCGCGGAGCGGTAGCTCGAGCCGATGTCGTTGCCCTGCCGGTCCTTCGTGGACGGGTCGTGGATCTGGAAGAAGAACGCGAGGATGTCGCGGTACGTCGTCTCGGTCGGGTCGAACACGATCTCCACGGCCTCGGCGTGGCCGGGGTGATTGCGATAGGTCGCGTGGTCGTTCGAGCCGCCGGTGTAGCCCACGCGGGTGCTGAGCACGCCGGGCTGGCGGCGGATCAGGTCTTCCATGCCCCAGAAACAGCCGCCGGCGAGGACGGCCGTCTCGGTCCCGGGCGTGCGGGTGATGGTTCCGGTGTCGGTCATGACTGCTCCTCAGAGGTGTCGGTGGTGGGGGTGTTCGGCGTCTTCGCGAAGAGGGGGCTGTAGCGACCGTACCCCTCCTCCTCCAGCCTGTCAGCCGGGACGAAGCGGAGGGCCGCCGAGTTCATGCAGTAGCGGAGCCCGCCTTCGTCGCGGGGTCCGTCGTCGAAGACGTGGCCGAGGTGGCTGTCGGCGTTGGCCGAGCGCGCTTCGGTGCGCTTCATCCACAGCGAACGGTCGGTCCGTGTCGTGACGGCATCGGCCTCGATGGGCTTGGTGAAGCTGGGCCACCCGGTTCCGCTGTCGAACTTGTCGGTCGACGAGAACAGCGGCTCGCCCGAGACGACGTCGACGTAGATG
>JAQZBG010000140.1 GCA_029239165.1 Microbacterium sp.
CGGATCCCCCGAGGTGCAGGTCGCAATGCTGACGCAGCGCATCAAGGACCTCACCGAGCACCTCAAGGAGCACAAGCACGACCACCACTCGCGTCGTGGTCTGTTCCTGCTCGTCGGTCAGCGCCGTCGCCTGCTGGGTTACCTGCAGGACATCGACATCAACCGCTACCGTTCGCTCATCGAGCGTCTCGGCCTGCGTCGATAAAGCAAGGCGAACCTGCGTACAATCGCGCAGAACATTCTTGAGAAGGCCGCCCCACGGTGTGGGGCGGCCTTCGTCATGTTCCGGACCGGGCGCTCGCTTCGAGTCCGGTGCGAGTCCTCCGATGCGCTGACTCGCACCTCAGCAAGGCCATCACGCATCTGCAAGCGGCAGACTATGTGCTCGCGCGCAATGCCACCGTCGCGCTCGGAGGCGGCAGGCGCTGTGAGCGCTCGCGTCAGGCGGTGGCACCGACGAGGTCGGCGTGGTGGATCGCTGCGACGTCGGGGTGCGCGCGCAGACGCGACTTGAGGGCGTTCTCCCCATAAAGCGCATGGATCGGGTTGTTCGGATCCTGCGTGACGCCCTTCGCCTCGGACGCCAGCTCGGGCGGAAGCTCGATCAGCGGGAGACGCTTGTCGAGTGCGGGGTTGAAGAAGAACGGGATCGAGATCCGGTCGTTCGGAGCCTTCGGTGACACGACCCGGTGGTTGGTCGCCTTGAGGTAGCCGCCGGTCGCGTACTCGAGCAGCTCGCCGATGTTGACGACGAAGGCACCGGGCACCGGGGGAGCATCGACCCATGAGCCGTCGCGTTCGACCTGCAGGCCGCCCTTGCCGGGCTCGACCCAGAGGAGCGTCAGGACGCCGGAGTCCTTGTGCGCACCGACGCCCTGCTGGGGCTCGGGCTCATGGGTCCCCGGGTAGCGCACGATCTTGATGAGAGTCGAGGGCTCGCCGAAGTGTTCGTCGAAGTAGGTCTCGTCCGCTCCGAGGGTCTGCGCCCACTCCCGCAGGAGACGCCGTGCGACGCCGGACAGTGTCGCGTGCCATTCGGCGACGACCTCCTGGAGCTCCGGCTGCGCCTCGGGCCACAGGTTCGGGCCCACGAGACGGTTGAACGCCGGCCCTCCTTCGACGGGTTCGCGCTCGGGGCCGATGTCGATCTGCTCGCGCCAGTCGACCCGGCCCTGTGTACGTTCCCCGCCGACGCGGGTGTAACCGCGGAAGTGCGGGCTGTGGACGTTCTCTATCGCGAGCTTGTCCGCCTCCGGAAGAGCGAAGAAGTCGAGGGCGGCGCCGTGAAGCCGAGCTTCGAGCTCAGGCGAGATGCCTGTGCCGGTGAGATAGAAGAAGCCGACGTCGTGCGTCGCCGCCCTGAGGTCGTCGCGGAATCGTGCCGCGGCCTCCGGGCCTTCATCGAGCTGGGACAGGTCGAGGATGGGGAGCGAGAGTTCAGCCATGGGACCGAGCGTATGTCGGCTTTCTTCGGGGGAGCGCGACTGTTGCGCCGCGTTACCGCCGGGCGGCTGCGGGTCGAGGCTGATGTTGTTCCGGCATGCCGTGAATCGGATGCTAGAGTCTCGTGAGTAAGGGCTGCCTTACCTCAGTTATCGCAAGAGAGTCGTCTCCGTGCTCCCCACTTTTCTCATCGGCCTGCGTGAAGGTCTGGAAGCCGCGCTCGTCGTCGGCATCCTCGTCGCCTACCTCCGGCGCCTCGGACGGAAGGACGCTCTGCCGAAGATGTGGCTCGGAGTCGGCCTCGCCGTCGCCCTGGCGCTCGGCATCGGTGCCGTGCTCACCTTCGGCGCGTATGAGCTCACTTTCGAGGCGCAGGAGCTGATCGGCGGAGGTCTCTCGCTGCTCGCCGTCGCGATGGTCACGTGGATGATCTTCTGGATGCAGCGTGCCGGACGCACCATGAAGGCGACGCTGGAGGGCGGTCTCGATCGCGCTCTCACCGCCGGTGGGCTCTGGGCGCTCATCGCTATCGGCTTCGTGTCCGTTGCGCGAGAGGGCATCGAGACGACTCTGCTGCTGTGGGCGATGGTGCAGTCCTTCGGGGATGTGCCCTCGGCTCTGCTCGGCGCTCTGCTCGGGCTCGCCGCCGCCGTCATCATCGGCTGGCTCATCTCGCGCGGCGCCGTGAAGCTCGATCTCCGCCGCTTCTTCGCGTGGACCGGCGGCTTCCTGATCATCGTCGCGGCGGGCGTTCTCGCCTATGCGTTGATGGACCTCCAGGAAGCCGGTGCGCTTCCCGGTCCGTTCACCGCCGCCGCGCCTCTCGATCACGCCACCGGCGCGGTCGCGATCGGGTGGGCGGCGTTCCCCTTCGGCTGGGCGTTCGATGTATCGTCTGCCATCGCTCCCAGCGGACCGCTCGCCTCCGTCCTGCAGGCCACCGTCGGGTTCATGCCCGCGATGACCTGGCTGCAGGTCATCGCGTGGACCCTCTACATCTTCATCGTCGGTTCGCTGTACATCCGCGGCCTCCGCGCTCGCCGTCCCCCGAAGCCTCGCGTTTCGATCGAACCTGAGCCCGAGACGACGTCTCTCTCACAACAAGGAGCAGCATGACCACCTCCCACCGTGTCCTGGGGACACTCGCCGCCACAGGCGCCGCGGCCCTCGTCCTGAGCGGCTGCGTCGCGAAGAGCGATGTCGCCGCCGACGCCGCGTTCGACGTCTCGTCCACCGACGGCGACTGCGTGGTCTCGGAGGCCACGGCGAAGAGCGGAACCCTGACGTTCGACGTGAAGAACGACACGGATCAGGTCTCGGAGTTCTATCTGCTGGCCGAGGACGGCCTGCGCATCGTCGGGGAGGTCGAGAACATCGCTCCTGCGGCCTCCCGCACTCTGACGGTGGTCGCGCAACCGGGCGACTACTTCACGCTGTGCAAGCCCGGCATGCTCGGTGACGGCGTCGGCAAGGCGGCCTTCACCGTCACCGGTGACCGCGTCGCCGTCGATGGTCCTGACGCCGAGCAGAAGCAGCAGGCCGTCGACCTCTACGCCGCCTTCGTCAAGGACCAGGTCGGACAGCTCGTCCCGGCTGTCGAGGAGTTCGTCGCGGCCTACGAGTCGGGCGACGACGAGACCGCCCGAGAGCAGTTTCCGCTGGCCCGCGCATTCTACGAGCGCATCGAGCCGGTCGCCGAGGCACTCGGAGACCTCGACCCGCGCATCGACTACCGCGAGGTCGACGCCGTGGCCGAGGGTCTGGACTGGACGGGCTTCCACCGCATCGAGAAGGACCTGTGGGTGCCGGCGAAGGACGCGCTGAACGCCGACGGTGAGACCCCGGCCTGGCAGGACTGGGCTCCGTCGACACCCGCAGAGCGGGCCGACTTCGGCGACCTCCTGCTCGCCGACGTGCAGGAACTCTACGACTACGTGCATTCCGACGACTTCACGACGGCTCTCGATGATCAGGGAATCGGCGGCATCTCGAACGGCTCGATCGCGCTGCTCGACGAGGTCGCCACCGGCAAGATCTCGGGCGAGGAGGACTGGTGGTCGGGCACCGACCTCTACGACTTCGCCGCGAACGTCGAGGGCTCGAAGATGGCCTTCTCGCTCGTGCAGGACTTCGCCGCGGCTCAGGGTGACGACGGCGAGGCTCTCGTCGACGAGATCGAAAGCGGCTACGCCGTACTCGAGGAGTCCCTCGCCGCCCACGGTTCGCTGACCGAGGGCTTCGTCGGGTACTCGGCGCTGACCGAGGCGGACAAGCGCGAGTTCACCGACCTGATCAATGCGCTGGCCGAACCGCTCTCACAGCTCACCAGCACGGTTCTCGACTGATCACGGTCGAGCGGAATCGAACGGGTACCATCACGGACGTGAACGAACCAGAAGCGGGGGCCTCGCCCGACACCTCATCGACGGGTGACGCCCCCGCTCCCGGCGGGCTCAGCAGACGCGGGCTCCTCGGTCTCGCGATCGGCGGCGGCGTTGCGGGTCTTGCAGCCGGGGCCGGAGCCGGCCTCGCCGGTGGCGTGGCTCTGGGGCGGGCGCGTGCGGCGGAGGACGCGCATTCGGCGTACGAGTTCTTCGGGGCGCACCAAGCCGGCATCACGACCCCGGTGCAGGATCATCTCCATTTCGCGAGCTTCGACATGATGCCGCGCAGCGACCGCGACGATCTGATCTCCCTGCTGCAGGACTGGTCGTACGCCGCGTCCCGTATGTCGCAGGGGCTCGAGGTCAGCGCGAGTGGAGCGGTCGGCGGACCCGCCGAGGCGCCGCCGGACGACACCGGCGAGGCACTGGGGCTCCCGGCTTCGGGCCTCACGATCACGTTCGGCTTCGGGCCCGGCCTCTTCGAGAACGAAGACGGCGATCGCTATGGGATAGCCGCGCGGCGGCCGCCCGGTCTCGAACGGCTCCCGGCGTTCCTCGGCGATGATCTCGACCCGCAGACCTCCCACGGGGACCTCTGCATCCAGGCCTGCGCCGACGACCCGCAGGTCGCCGTGCACGCGATCCGCAATCTCAGTCGCATCGCCTTCGGGCGTGCCCGCCTGCGCTGGTCGCAGCTGGGATTCGGCAAGACGTCGCGCACGACAGCCGCGCAGGCCACGCCCCGCAACCTCTTCGGCTTCAAGGATGGAACCGCGAACATCCTCGCCGATGACGCCGAGGCCCTCGCAGACCATGTGTGGGTGTCCGAGAACGATGATCCCGCCTGGCTCGCCGGAGGCTCTTACCTCGTCGCCCGCAAGATCGCGATGCTGATCGAGACCTGGGATCGCGTGCGGCTGTCGGAGCAGGACTCGATCATCGGACGTGACAAAGGGGAGGGCGCCCCCCTCTCGGGCGGGAACGAGTTCACCGCGCCCGATTTCCACGGCAGTGCCATCGACCCGAACAGCCATGTGAGTCTGGCGCATCCTGAGCAGAACGACGGGGTGCGGATTCTGCGTCGCGGATACAACTACGTCGACGGGAACAACGAGCTCGGGCGCCTCGACGCCGGACTCTTCTTCCTGTCATACCAGCGCGACCCCGCGCAGTTCATCTCGCTGCAGAGACGGCTGTCGACCGATCTGATGAACGAGTACATCCGGCACGTCGGTTCCGGGATCTGGGCTGTGCCACGAGGCGCGACCCCCGGATCCTATGTGGGTGCGCAGCTGTTCGCCTGATCCGGCTCAGGCCCTGCGTTCGGCGGTCTCGAGAATGTCGACCACCGTGGCCGCCATCTCGTCCGCACCGAAGTGGTCCGCAGCGGTCATGGTCACGACCGCGTCGTCGAGGAAGATCAGCAGCTGGCCGTGTGCGCCGTGCAACCGCCAGCTGCGGCCCGGACCGCCCCAGCCGGCGAGCGCGTAGTGGGCGTAGCCGGGATTCGAGCCCGAGACGACCCCGTTCTCGTGCATGGCATCGATCCATCCCGGCGAGACCAATTGCTCGCCCCGCCAGCGTCCGCGGTCGCGGATCAGCAGACCGACCCGCGCCAGCTCGCTTGTTGTCAGCAGCAGCCCGCCACCGGCCTCGATGCGCCCGCTCGGGCTGCGCACCCACACCACATCGGCGATGCCGAGCGGGCGGAAGAGTCGGGCATCCAGATAGTCGCCCACGTCGCCCACACGGGCGGAGAGCGCCGTCATCGCGGTATAGGTGCTGGCGTTCGAGTACTGGAAGACGCGCCCACGCGTCGGTCGACGTAGGAACTCGCGGGCCAGATCGGGCCAGTCGGTCATCAGCGTCTCCGACCAAGGGAGGTCGATGCCGCTCGACATGGTGAGCAGATGACGCAGGGTGACCCCATCGACACCATCACCGAGGTCGAAGTCGGGCAGGTACTCGGCGACGGCCTCGTCGAAGGAGATCGCCCCCTCATCGGCGGCGATGGCGGCCGCGAGCACGCAGATGCCCTTCGCGACCGAGTGCACATCCTCCCGCGCTTCGGGTGTCCAGCGGTGCTCCGCCTCGCCTGATCCGATACGGACGTGGAGCCCGTGCGCGTCGAAGCCCGAAGCTGACACGGCATCGACGATGCGGTCGCGGACCGCCTCCGCGGCCGTCATCGCGGGTCGGTCCGGGGTCGTCTGGACCCGGTCGGATCGTTTCGGCGTCCTTCACGAGAAGTGAGCGCCGGGTCGATGAAGAGCCAGCGCGGTCGGGGCTCGACCAGTGGGCGGAACACCCAGCGCACGGGCTTCGTCGCGAGGAGCAGTGCGACGACCACCGACAGCGCCGTCACCAGCGGCAGCCAGATCCAGGTCGGCTCCAGGTCGCGCAGCGCGCCCGTCTCACGGAACGGGTAGAGCACGAAGGAGTGGAGGAGGTAGACGTACATCGTGTACTGCCCGAATGTGGTCCACCAGTACGAGCCACGAGGGATCAGCGCGAAGAATGCGGCGCACAGCAGGACCGCCAGCAGCATCAACGCGATGCGGATCGCGCCGGCCCACCACTGATCGCCGACCAGGTCGGAGTACGAGTCCTCGTAGAACAGCCAGTGGCGCAGGTCGACGGCTTGCCACGTCGGCAGCCAGTTCCATGCTGCCCAGCCGACTCCCGCGAAGACGGCAACTGCGGCGACCCGGATCCACCACGGGCGGAAGTCGAGCAGCCGGAGCCGATCGACGATGTCGTGTTCGCGCAGCCACCAGCCGAGCGCGAAGAACGGCAGGAGGCCGAGGGTGCGGGAGAGCGAGAACGTGCTGTCCACGTTCGGGAGGTAGCCGGAGCCGATCGAGATCACGATCGTCCACAGCAGGGGCCAGCGCAGCAGGGCGAGATAGGGCAGCACCAGCCGGAAGATGCCGAGTGCGAGCAGGAACCAGAGGGTCCAGCTCGGTTTCGTGAAGTTCGGCGTCGCCTCGCCCTCGACGAGCCACTTGGTGAGCGTCCACAAAGTCTCGAAGATCACGTACGGAAGGATGATGTCCGTGATCACCCGAGCCATCTGCGTCTTCGTCGGGGTCCCGGACTTGGAGAAGTAGCCGGAGATGATCGCGAACGCCGGCATGTGGAATGCGTACAACGCCAGGTAGAAGGCGAAGGCGACGTCCGAATCGTAGATGAGCCGCTGGATCGCATGGCCGAGCACGACGAGGACGATGCAGATGTACCTCGCGTTGTCCCAGAACGGCACGCGTCGGCGCTTTCGCGGGATAGATCCTGTGGTGGGCCCTGAGATGTCCGCCCCGGTACTGCTCATCATTCGAGGCTACAGCCCGGGAATAAAGTTGCGATGAGCGCGTTGTCACATATACATTCAAATGAATAGAAACGGATGCGAGTCATCCGGTTCGGAGAACACGGAGCAATCATGAGCGAGCAGTCAGGCGCGCAGGCGATGCAGTTCGGCATCATGTCGGTCAGCGACATCACCCGCGATCCCACCACGGGGCAGACCGAGCGTCTCATCGTCTCGACGTCGACCACGCTCATCACCACGAACGACCCCGTGCGCATCGCGGAGGAGTACGCGATGCTGCAGCACGTCTCCGATGGTCGGATGGACCTCATGCTCGGCCGCGGCAACACCGGACCGGTGTACCCGTGGTTCGGGCAGGACATCCGTCAGGGCCTGCCGCTCGCCATTGAGAACTACGCTCTGCTGCACAAGCTCTGGCGGGAGGACGTCGTGGACTTCGAAGGCAAGTTCCGCACCCCGCTGCAGGGCTTCACCTCCACTCCGCGGCCTCTCGACGGCATCGCCCCCTTCGTGTGGCACGGCTCCATCCGCACTCCGGAGATCGCGGAGCAGGCCGCTTACTACGGCGACGGCTTCTTCGCGAACAACATCTTCTGGCCCAAGGAGCACTACCAGCGCCTCATCGAGCTCTACCGCCAGCGCTTCGAGCACTACGGTCACGGCACGAGGGAGCAGGCGATCGTCGGTCTCGGCGGTCAGGTGTTCATGGCAGCGAAGTCGCAGGACGCGGTGAACCAGTTCCGCCCGTACTTCGACAACGCCCCTGTCTACGGTCACGGTCCGAGCATGGAGGACTTCACCGAGATGACCCCGCTCACCGTCGGTTCGCCGCAGCAGGTCATCGACCGGTACGCGGCGATGCGTGAGTACTACGGCGACTACCAGCGGCAGCTCTTCCTCATCGACCACGCCGGTCTTCCGCTGAAGACGGTGCTGGAACAGCTCGACATCCTCGGCTCCGAGGTCGTTCCGGTGCTGCGCAAGGAACTCGCGAAGGACCGCCCGTCCTCTGTGCCCGACGCGCCGACCCATGCCGCACGCGTGGCCGCCGAGTTCGGTGACGGTCCGACGCGCCAAGCTCGCCCCGGTGCCAACCGCGGTGACAACCTCACGGGAGACTCGCCGTACCAGGACAGCCCGGCGCCTGCGGGTGCAGCGTTCGGTCTCGGCCGGAAGGAGGCCTGACATGACTACGCGTCGCATCGCCGTCGTCGCGGCGGGCCTCTCGAACCCGTCGTCCACGCGTATGCTCGCCGATCGACTGGCCGCCGAGACGATGAAGGCGCTCGCCGAGCGCGACATCCAGGCCACCGTCGACGTGATCGAGCTGCGTGACTACGCGCACGACATCACCAACAACATGCTCACGGGGTTCGCACCGCAGGCGCTGGAGACCGCGATCAACACGGTGGTCTCCGCCGACGCGCTCATCGCCGTCACGCCGATCTTCTCGACCAGCTATTCGGGACTGTTCAAGTCGTTCATCGACGTGCTGGACCCCGATGCGCTCACCGGGAAGCCGGTGCTGATCGGCGCCAACGCGGGGACGGCTCGGCATTCACTGGCGATCGACTACGCGATCCGTCCGCTGTTCGCCTACTTGCACGCCGAGGCCGTCTCGACCGGAGTATTCGCGGCGTCGAGCGACTGGGGTGACTCGGGCGACGACGTCGCTCCGCTCGCCAAACGCGTGGAGAAGGGGGCGCGGGAACTCGCCGATGCGATCGCGCGGAAGGAAGCGACCTCGGTCGTGGACCCCTATGATCCCGCGACGTACTTGGGCGAGGGGCGCTCATTCGGGCACATGTTGGGCGGCCTCGCGGGGGAGTGATCCGCGTTCTCGCCGACGGTCGAAACGCGTCGTACGCCTGAGAGGGCGCGCGGCGCGTTTCATCGTCCCGGGGAACTTCCTCGCCGCGCTGCCGCGAGCACCGCCGTCACTTCGTCGTCGGATACGGCGTCGAAGCTCCGGTAGAACTGGCTCACGGCCCGGAATCGCTCCGGCCGCGTGACGCAGACGATGGCATCGGCGTTCGGGATCCGCGTTTCCGCGTCGGGCGCACCGACGGGCGCGGCGACGACGATTCGGATGGCGCCTTTCGCCCGAGCGACTTCGCAGGCGGCGCGAGCGGTTGCTCCCGTCGCGATACCGTCGTCCACCACGAGGGCTGTCCGACCGCTGAGTTCCTGGGATGCACGCCCGGCTCGCAGGCGTTCGACGCGGGCCTCCAGCACCGAACGCTCGTGCGCTTGGACCGCCTCGACGTCCGAGCGCGGGATGCGGAGAGCGCGGACGAGCTCTTCGTCGAGCACACGCACCCCGTCTTCGCCGATCGCCCCCATCGCGACCTCCGGTTGCCACGGCACGCCGAGCTTGCGGACCACGAGCACATCGAGCGGCGCGTGCAGCGCTCGGGCGACCTGCGCCGCGATGGGAACACCCCCGCGCGGCAGGCCGAGGACCACCGGATCATCCAGGGGCAGCTCGGCCAGCATCGCGGCCAGGCGGCGCCCGGCGTCGTCGCGGTCCTCGAAGATCTGCCTATCACCGGGCGACGAGTCCGACATCGTCCCCTCCCTCCGCCCCGTGTCTCCAGACGTACTCGGTCTCCGGGCGACCTCGGGCGCCGCGGCGCGCAGTTCGCTCCGCGACGCCCTCGGCAGTCAGATGCTCGAGGTAGCGCCTTGTCGCCACTCGCGAGAGTCCGAGCCTTCCAGCAGCTTCGCTCGCGGACAGCGGCCCGTTCGCTCGCAGCTCGGCGGACACCCGATCCAGCGAGGCGACCGACAGCCCTTTCGGGACGGGTATCGCCCCCGTCGCACGGCCGAGCAGCGCATCGATCTCCGCCTGCGTGGCCTGGCCTCTGGTCGTCCGCGCTTGCTCCCGATGAACGCGGTACTGCTGCATGCGTTCTCGGAAGACGCCGAACGGAAACGGTTTGACCAGATACTGGTACACACCCAACGCGGCCATCTGTCGGACGCTGTCGGCATCGCGCACACCGGTGATCGCGATCACATCGGTGGCGGCGGCACGCGCGCGCAGGCCGCGCAGCACATCGATCCCTGAGCCGTCGGGCATGGTGATGTCGAGCAGCACGAGATCGAACGCGTCGGCGCCGGGGCTCTTCAGCACGGCATCCACCGCGGCGCGGGCGCTGCTGCATTCCCCGGTGACGATGAATCCGTCGAGCCGGCCCACATAGTCGCGGTGGAGTTCGAGCGTGAGGGCATCGTCGTCGACGATCAGAGTGCGGATCACGTCTGCGACCTCCGAGTCCGTGTGGCGGGAAGGGAGACGCTGAACATCGTGGGGTCGTCGCTGACCGTCACCGAACCTCCGGCGCCTGTGACCACGGAGCGCACGAGCGCAAGGCCCACGCCGCGCCCCTGCGCATCGGCGGGCTTCGTGGAGTAGCCCTGCGCGAAGATGCGCTCGCGGAGGGGCGGCGGTATGCCCGGGCCGCTGTCCGACACCTCCAGCAGGATTCCGCCGTCGCTACTCGGACGCAACGACACCTGCACCCACCGGTCCTCGGAGTCGGCTGCCGCGTCCAACGCGTTGTCGACGAGGTTGCCGAGCACCGAGACGGCGTCCACCGGCGAGAGCGGGGTTCGCGGGGTGCTCGGCTCGATTCGCACGCGCCAGTCGATGCCGCGCTCCTTCGCTTGGGATGCCTTCCCGAGCAGGAGAGCGCCCACAGCGGGATCGCCGTGGCGGCGAGCGGTCACCTGGTCGACGAGCGACTGGCTCTGACGTGAGGTCTCCGTGAGGATCTCGATCGCCTCCGCCGTGCGCCCGAGTTCGAGAAGCGCGACAGCGGCGTGCATCCGGTTGCCGTGTTCGTGGGTCTGCGCGCGCAACGCCTCGCCCAGCGTCCGGATGGATTCGTACGACGAGACGGCGTCGCGCAACTGCCCCGGCGGAAGGTCGCCGGCGATTCGTCGGGTCATCGTCCGCGCGATCAGGGCGGCGCCGACCCCGAGCGCGACCAGAGCGGCGGTGATGCCGAGTGAGAGGGGCAGGCGACGGACCAGGGTGTCGCTGATCGCTTCGGTCGTGACCCCGGCGGCGACCCACCCGAGGAGTTCCCCGCCGGATCCGGTGACCGGCGAGATCGTGCGGACGGACGGTCCGAGCGTGCCGGTGAACTCCTCGGTCAACGCGTGCGCGACGGTCGGGATGGTGCCGAGATAGCGTTTGCCGATTCGGGCGAGGTCGGGGTGCGTGATCCGGATGCCGTCCGGAGTCATGATCGTGATGAAGTCCAGGTCGGCAGCGTCGACGACGTCGGTGGCGTACGGCTCGAGCGTCGCGGTGACTGCGCCGTCCTTGTTCTCACTCGCCGCCTGCAGACCGGCGATGACGGCGGGGGAGTTCGAGAGCGCAGCCGCTGTCGCTGCGGTCACGCGTTCGGCCTCGGCGCGGATCGCGCGCTGGGCTTCGAGCACGAGGAACACCGCTACCAGCGCGCCGATCACCACCGCTACGCAGAGCACGACGAGGAAGACGCGTGATGCGGTACTGGGTGCGGGGGAGGAGGGCGTCATCGCGTGCCTCCGCTCGTCGATGGTCGGTTTCGAGACCAATACGACCACAAATCGCGTCGACGCGGGAGATGCGTGACCGTGAGAACCGATCGGCGGCGCCGCAGCCGCCATTCGAACGAAGACGTCGACGATCGAGGAGGACGCCATGGCGCTCACAACAGGATTCGCATTGCCGAAATTCAACTGGCGACGAGGGAAGCAGGCCTGGGACCGGCACACCTGGCTGTACGTGTCCGTCCTGATCGCCGTCGTGCTGGGTGCGGTGGTCGGCCTCGTCTGGCCGGAGGCGGGTCAAGCGTTCGAACCGTTGGGCAAGGGATTCGTCGCGCTGATCAAGATGATGATCGCCCCCATCATCTTCTGCACGATCGTGGTGGGCGTCGGCTCCATCGCCAAGGCGGCGACAGTCGGCAAGATCGGCGGGTTGGCTCTGCTCTACTTCATGGTGATGTCGACGTTCGCCCTGGCGATCGGACTCGTCGTCGGCAACATCATCCATCCGGGCGCGGGGCTCGACATGGCGTCTTCGACGTACGAAGCGGTCGACGCCGAGGCGAAGACGACGCAGGAGTTCATTCTCGGCATCATCCCGACCACGTTCTTCTCGGCGTTCACGGGGGAGAGCGTGCTTCAGGTGCTGTTCATCGCCCTGCTCGTCGGCTTCGCGCTGCAGGGTCTCGGCGATCGCGGCGCCCCCATCATGGAGGCGGTCAAGCAGCTGCAGAAGCTCGTCTTCCGCATTCTCGGGATGATCCTCTGGCTCGCACCGATCGGGGCGTTCGGCGCGATCGCCGCAGTGGTCGGCAAGACCGGTGTGGCGGCGATCTGGAGTCTCGGGACGCTGATGGTCGCGTTCTACATCACCTGCGTCCTGTTCATCGTCGTGATCCTCGGCGTGATGCTGTGGGCGGTGACACGGGTGAACATCTTCGCCCTCATCAAGTACCTCGCCCGGGAGTATCTGCTGATCGTCGGCACGTCCTCATCGGAGTCGGCGCTGCCTCGCCTCATCGCCAAGATGGAGTTCGTGGGCGTGTCCAAGCCCGTCGTCGGCATCACCGTGCCGACGGGGTACTCGTTCAACCTCGACGGGACGGCGATCTATCTGACGATGGCGTCGCTGTTCATCGCCACGGGCATGGGGCAGCCGATGTCCATCGGCGAGCAGATCGGTCTGCTCGTGTTCATGATCATCGCGAGCAAGGGGGCAGCCGGAGTGACCGGTGCAGGACTCGCGACGCTCGCCGGGGGTCTGCAGGCGTACCGCCCCGATCTCGTCGACGGGGTGGGCGTGATCGTCGGCATCGACCGCTTCATGTCCGAGGGACGCGCGCTGACGAACTTCACCGGCAACGCCGTGGCGACCCTCCTGATCGGCACCTGGACCAGACAGATCGATCGCGAGCGCGTCGGTCGTGTCCTGTCCGGCGAGCTGCCGTTCGACGAATCGCTGCTCGACGGAGTGGATGCGCATGCACGATCCGGAGCGTCGAAGGAGGTCGACGTGCAGGAGCTGCGTGAGGCGGCTGTCACAGAGATGGCGGCGAAGGAGTCTCGGGCGAGGAGCCGCGGAGAACGCGCGTGACGAAGGAGGAACGAAGGAGGAAAGAGGGATGCGGGAGTCCGTGTGAACGGGCTCCCGCATCCGCGCGGTCAACCGCTCTTGCGTCGGAACTCGCGCCGGGTCTGCGGGG
>JAQZBG010000141.1 GCA_029239165.1 Microbacterium sp.
TTCCTGACACCGACGGCACGAGGAGATTCACGCCGATGACCGAGACCCAGATCTTCGAGCCCGACGGCCGCGCGATCCCCTTCGTCGACGAGGGCGACGGCCCCGTCAAGCTGGTGCTGATCCAGGAGCGGGACCTTGCGGCCGACGTCCTCGGCGTCGTCGCGCACTACCTCGCCGAGGAGGCGGGCTTCCACGTGCTGCGCATCGGTCACCGGGCCGAGGTGAAGGGCGAGGAGGTCTCGCTGGATGCGCGGGTCGAGGATGCGCTCGCCGTGATCGACCACGTCGGCCTCGGCGACACGTGGATCGGCGGACACGGATTCGGCGGCACCATCGCCCGGGCTTTCGCTCTCGCCCACGCCGATCGTGTGAACGGCCTCGCGCTACTGGGTGTCGAAGAGCGTGACACCCCGCTCGCGCCCGTGATGCCGGTGCTGATCATCCAGGGGACGAAAGACAACGTCACCCCGTTCGCCAACGGGGAGCAGCTGCAGTCGACCGCTCCCGAGCGCGCGAGCGTGAAGAGTATCGACGGGGCAGACCACCACTTCCCGATGACGCACCCGATCGAGACCGCGGTCGTGATCGAGGAGTACCTCGACTGGGACTGATTCCCTAGCGCCCCTGCCGCTTCTTGTAGGGCTTCGGCTGACCCTTCACTGCCGGGGTGCGGCCCTTGCCCTTCGACGCCTTCGCCTTGCCACCGGCGGGTGCCGGTGCGTTCTTGACCGGGGCGGGGGCCGCGGCGACCTCCGCCTCGGCCTCGACCAGGAACAGCTCTCCGACGTGCGTCAGCCGCGTCTGCCCCTCACGGTGGACCAGCGGATGCCCGACCTCGGCCTCGAGCTTGTCGATGGACGTATACAGCGAGGCCAGCGGGATGCCGAGCTTCTCCGCCGCCCGCGGGAAGTGCAGCTCCTCCGCGAGGACGACGAAACGGCGGAGCAGAGAGATCTTCACGGTGGCCCTTCGACTGTTCGCACGGGATTGCGAGCCTCTCCAGGTTACGCGGTGCGAGCCGCCGGTCAGACGTCGCTGAAGTCGTTCGCCGGCGACTGGATCTGCGTGACGGCATCCGTCTCGAGCAGGAACAGCACGTAGAGGATCCCCACGGAACCGGGGTGGGTCAGTGATTGCGTGTCCGGAACCTCCTCTCGGCCCAGGCCCAGTTCGGTGGCGGTCGCCGTATCTTCCTCATCGACCAGTGCCCAGGCACCTGCATCGAGTAGGTCTGCCCTGCTCGAACCCACCTGGAGCCCTTCTTCCGTCATCACCGGGATCCCATCGACCTCAGCGGCGGTGACCGCGATCGAGGCCGGGCTCTCGCCGGAGACATCGGAGAGCACCCGTAGGCCGTCCCAGACGTACGCCTGCATCTCGACGTCGTAGCCTTCCATCCCTTCGACCGGTTCGGGCTCCGGCAGTTCGCCCGTCGCCTCCTCGAGCAGCGCGAGAAGCGCATCCGAATCCGCATACTCCGCCGTCGTGGTGCCTCCGTCGTCCGTGAAGGCGACCCCGTCGAGGGAGACCACGAGCTGCGGCTCGACCGCCGGTTCGGCGGATGCGGACGTGGAGGGTGCGGCCGTGGGCGAAGCCGAAGGGCCAGCCGCCGGCGACGAGCAACCCAGCAGCAGCAGGGCGGAGGCGCTGAGGACCAGAACAGGCGTGAGAATACGTGGCATGGCTCGGATGGTAGCGCCCGATCACCCCGTGCCGCGGCGCGCCGTCTCGTCGAAATGAAATCGTGAGGGAAGACGGTGCCGGGACACGACGGATGCCGCGACCGAAGCGGTCGCGGCATCCGGGAATCCTGTGATCAGGCGAGTTGCGGCGTGACGGCGAACGACACGGAGCCTTCCTCGTCGACTCCCGCATCGAGGATCTTGTCGTCGAGCGCGGCGGCGGCCGACTCGTCGAGGAAGAGCCGGGTGCCCGACACCTCCACGACCTGGTCCTGAGGTTCCGGATCCGCGGCGACGAACACGGCCAGACGCGCGCCGCCTTCCGCGTTCTCGGCTTCAGTCGAGTGGATGCGCAGCCCGGCGTCCGGGGCGTCGGTCTGACGGCTCACCAGAGTCGTCACGATGGCGGAGGCGTTGTCGGTGAGGGTGAGCACGAGACTCTCCTTCCGGTCGGGGCATGCCACGGTCGCGGCATGTCCGGGCCACGATCCTCCTCGCAGGTTCTTCCGCAGGAAGACCTGTTCCGTGCCGTCGCCGTCCGGCACGCGCTCGTGCTCCACGTATCCGCACCTTTCGTACAGGCGGATGTTCGCCTCGCTCAGGCTGCCGGTGAAGAGCTCGGCGACCTGCGCCGTGGATGCGCTCTCCGCGTGCTCGAGCAGCATCCGCCCGACTCCCTCGCCCTGCATGTCCGGGGCGATCGCGATGCGTCCGATCAGGAGCATGCCGTCTCGCTCCACGAACCGGATGGCACCGACGAGGCGCCCGTCGATGCGTGCCGTCAACCCGGACTCCGAGCGGAGTTCCGCCTCGAGCTCGGCGAGGGTCTGCGTCAGGGGAGGCATATCCACACTCCCGTAGATCGCGGCCTCCGAGACGAAGGCCGCGCGTTGCACCGTGAGCACCTCCCCGGCATCCGCGTCGCTGATGGGGGAGATCACGATCTCCCGGTCCTTCTCGTCGTTCTGTTCTGTCACGATGCGGGGCTTCTCCTTCTGTCGCGCATTCGGCTCCGGTCGCCACACTCGGGCTCCCGGCTAACGGTGTCAACCCCCTCGAGCCTGCGCGCAGCTCGCCGCTATCCTCGCCGGCAGGAGGTCACAGACATGGCTGAAAGCAAGACGAAGAAGACCGGCAGCTCGACGAAGGGCGCCGTGAAGACAACGCGCCAACAGAACGCGGAGAAGGGCTTCACCGCCTCGCCGACCCTTGCGAGCAACCTTCAACTCGTGCTCGTGGATCTGCTGGAGCTGGCGATCCAGGGAAAGCAGGCGCACTGGAACGTCGTGGGACGCAACTTCCGCGACACCCACCGTCAGCTCGATGAGATCATCGATGACGCACGGGCGTTCAGCGACACGATCGCGGAGCGGATGCGCGCTCTGCACGCTGTGCCCGACGGCCGTAGCGCGACCATCGCCAAGGCCACTTCGCTGCCCGCTTTCCCCGCGGGAGAGGTGTCGACCACCGAAACGATCGATCTGGTGACGGAACGGCTGGAGGTGGCGGTGGGAACGATGCGTGACGTGCACGACGCCGTCGACGAGGAAGATCCGACTTCGGCGGACCTCCTGCATGCCATCATCGAACGACTCGAGCAGTTCGCCTGGATGGTGAGCGCCGAGAACCGCAGCCCCGCAGGTCGCTGACGTTCGCCACTCCTCTGCGAGCCCGGTCAGTTCGGCCGGGCTCCGGGGGAGCGGGGGCGACCGCGCATGATGCGCGGCAACGCGATCCACAGCGCGACGACCAAGACGAGCGCCGACACCAGCGCCACCAGCCCGGCCGTGCGATCGACCGTGAAGTCGACGATCAACGTGGTCACCCCGATCGTCAGCGCTCCGATCACGATCAGGTCGAGTTTGACGATCCGCGAGGCCATGCGAACGAGGTCGGGTTTGCGGCGGTGGCCGAACAGAGCCCGATGCATGCCCACGGGTGCCAGCGCCAGGATGGTCGCGACGGCAGCCAGAGCGACGAGGACGACGTACAGATCCCGCTGGAACTCGTCCATGTCGGTGAATCTCGGTTGGAAGGCCACCGCGAGGAGGAAGCCGGTGAGGATCTGGGTACCGGTCTGCATCACGCGCAGCTCCTGCAGGAGCTCCTCCCAGTTGCGGTCAGCGCGCTCGTTCGCCGTCTCGTCGCGTCCGTCTGCGCGGTCGTCGAGTTCATGTTCGTCGTGCGGCAGATCCGATGTCATGATCACAGTGTCGTGCGGGTTCTCGCACGATGTCCAGGTTCTTGCCCCGACGGATCGAAAGAAGGCACGATGACGCTCCCGCCGATCAGCGAATGGTGGCCCGAACTCTCGGAGGACGCGCGTCGCTCCGTGCTCGATGGCGACTCCCCGCACCTCGACGAGGATGTCCGGGAAGAGATCCGCGTCATCACCGGAGCAGTGGTGGGGATGGTGGAGAGTCTGACCGCAGCAGACCTCGACTATGCCCGGGCGCACGGCGAGGACACGGCGGACTGACGACCCGCGGGGAACCCCGGGCCGCGGAGAGTCACTCCGCGGCGTCGGAGTGAGGAGCGGTCTGCTCCTCGCGAAGCCGCGGCTCGGTGCGCCGCTCTGGTCGTGCTCCGGCCTTGTCGGCGTAGAACGCGCGGATCCGATCCATGTCCGCGGCGACGTCTCCGGTCAGATCGAGGGTGGGGCCGAGACCCGTGGTCATCGTCGTCCGATCGACGAAGCCCAGCGTGACCGGCATCCCCGTTTCCCGGGCGATGCGATAGAACCCTGACTTCCAGAACTCGTTGCCGCCACGAGTCCCGTCGGGGGTGACGACGAGACCGAAGACCGTCCCCGCGTGCACCTGCCCGACGACATCCTTCACCACGCGCGCCGGGTCGGCCCGGTCCACGGGGATCCCGCCGAGTCCGCGCATGAGCGGACCTCGCCAGCCGCGGAACAGGCTCTTCTTGCCGAGCCAGTGCACGTCGATGCCCAGCCGCCAGGCGATCGCGAGCATGAGCACGAAGTCCCAGTTGCTGGTGTGCGGGGCGCCGACGAGCACGGTCGGGCGGGTCGGCGCCGCCTCGCTCACGAGCGTCCATCTGCTGAACACCCAGAACATGCGAGCGAGGAGTCGTTTGAGCATGGAACAACCGTAGGGGAGAACACCTGGCGACCCACTGTCCGCGCCCGCCGCGCGCGTTCGGCGCCACCCCCTCGGAGCAGGCGTACGATCGAGGGATGAAGAAGACGCCGGAGGACACCGTGCAGCAGGAAGCGCCCATCGGGCTGCAGCCGCTCCCGGGAGCCCTGGATCTGATCGAGGGCGATGCCGCCGGCTATTGCAGCAACGGCGTCTGCCACTTCCCCGCCCCGAAGGCCGAGTAGGCGGCAGACGCCGTCGCGTGCGCGCGCTGCTCGTCAGTGCCCGCCGTGGAAGCCCTCACCGGCGTCGTCGGCGGGCTTGCGGACGAACGGGCTGAGCGCCACTGCTGCGAGCGAGATGATCGCGGCGATCAGGAACGCCGTGCGCGCACCCGGAGCACCGGCTACGGCCTGTGACAGGCCTTCATCCTCGCCCGCATGCAGGATCGCCGAGTAGGTGACCGTGAGCAACGCGACTCCGGCCGCGCCGCCGACCTGCTGCAGCGTGTTCAACACGGCGGAACCGTGCGAGTACAGCGACCGCTGCAGCGAACCGAGGGAGGCGGAGAACAGCGGCGTGAACGACATCGCGAGGCCGACCGACATGGCCGCCTGCACGATGATCAGCACCCACCACACGGTGTGCTCGCCGACCGTCGAGTAGAAGAACAGCGACGCCGATACGAGGATCGTGCCCGGGATCAGCAGCGGCCGGGTGCCTCGTGCGTCGTACACCCGACCCATGATCGGACCCAGCAGACCCATCAGCACGGAGCCCGGCAGCAGGATCAGGCCGGACTGCAGGGGGTTCAGACCCGCCACGTTCTGCAGGTACTGCGGCAGGAGGGTCAGCGTTCCGAACATCGACAGCGCCAGGATGGTCATGATGACCACCGAGAAGGTGAAGTTGGTGGAACGGAACACGCGCAGGTCGAGCAGAGCGTCGTCGACGCGCTGCAGGATCAACTGGCGCCATACGAACAGCGCGAGCGACACGGCGCCGACGACCAGGGCGATGATGCCCGTCGTCTCGCCGGATCCGCCTTCGCCGCCGAACTGGCTGAGGCCGAACACGATGCCGCCGAAGCCGAGCGCCGCGAGCGGGATGGAGAGCACGTCGAGGGGGACCACACGGGTCTCCCCGAGGTTCGTCATCCACTTGACACCCATGAACAGGGAGACGAGCGCGATCGGGAGGATGATCGCGAACAGTGCGCGCCAGTTCAGCGTCTCGAGCACCGCGCCGGCGATCGTCGGTCCGAGTGCGGGAGCCAACGAGATGACCAGGCCGACGCGACCCATCATGCGGCCGCGCGACTGCGGCGGGACGACGTTCATGATCGTCGTCATCAGCAGCGGCATCATGATGCCGGTGCCGGCGGCCTGGATGACGCGGCCGACCAGCAGCACAGCGAATCCGGGGGCGAGCAGCGCGACGAGCGTTCCCAGCGAGAACGCGGTCATCGCGGCGATGAACACCTGGCGCGTGGTGAAGCGCTGCAGGATGAATCCGGTCGTGGGGATCACCACGGCCATCGTCAGCATGAAGGCGCTGGTGAGCCACTGGCCGAGCTCGGGCGGAATGCCGAGATCGACGTTGAGGTGCGGAATCGCGATCCCCATCGTGGTCTCGTTGAGGATGGCGACGAACGCGGCGACGAGCAGCAGCCAGATCACTCGCATGTCCTTGCGGGAGATCTCACCCGCTGCCGGTGCGGGAGTCGTCGAGATGGAGCCGGTATCGACGGCAGACATGGGCGGCCTCCTGGGCGAAGAAGAAACGGAGATATCGCGAGAGTTCGCAAGAGTCCTTCAGCGTAACGGCGGGCGCGGACATTTCATTCCGAACGCACAGAAATCCGCTGTGGGCGGATGCGCGCGCCCTCGATGTCGCACGGGCTGAGTACGCTGGCGCCATGAGTATGGGCGGTGGGCGAGGGGGAGGAGCGAGCTTCCGCGGGGTGGACGAGGATGCCCAACGGAAGATGAATGCCGACGCACCCCGCATCAGCGGTCTCGGCGCGCGGGTGATCTCCCTTTTCCGGCCGTATCGCTGGCGCATCCTGTTCACCGGGATCCTCGTCATCGTCGGCGCGGCCATCGCCGTCATCCCTCCGCTGATCGTGCAGCGCATCTTCGATGATGCGCTGTTCCCGGTCGCCGGCGGCGGACCGCACCTCGAACTGCTCGCCTGGCTCGTCGCCGCGATGATCGGGCTCTTTCTGCTCTCCGCTGTGCTGGGCGTCGCGCAGACGTGGCTCACCTCCACCGTCGGCAACAGCGTGACGGGCGATTTGCGGGTGAAGCTCTTCGAGCACCTCCAGGCGATGGAACTCGGCTTCTTCACCCGCACCAAGACCGGTGTCATCCAGTCGCGGCTGCAGAACGACGTCGGCGGCGTCTCCGGTGTGCTCACCAACACCGTCACCAGCATCCTCGGCAACGTCGTGACCGTCATCGCCTCGCTCGTCGCGATGATCCTGATCGACTGGCGCCTCACTCTCATCGCGGTCATCATGATGCCGTTCCTCATCTTCGTCCAGCGCAAGGTCGGCCAGGTTCGGGCGCGGATCGCGGGGGAGACGCAGGAGTCCCTGTCGGAGCTCACCTCGATCACGCAGGAGACGCTGAGCGTCTCGGGCATGCTGCTGTCGAAGGCTTTCAACCGTCAGCGCACCGAGTCGGAGCGCTATCAGGCCGAGAACCGTAATCAGGTCGTCCTGCAGGTTCGCAGGGCCATGAGCGGCCAGGGCTTCTTCGCGGTCGTGCAGGTGCTCATGGCCAGCGTGCCGGCGGTCATCTACCTCGTTTCGGGGTACCTGATCGCCGGGGGGACCGGGGCGATCACCGCGGGAACGGTCGTCGCGTTCACCACGGTGCAGGCGCGGCTGCTCATGCCGCTGATGGGCCTGATGCGCGTCTCGCTCGATCTGCAGACGTCTTCGGCGCTGTTCGCCCGCATCTTCGAGTACCTCGACCTGGTGCCGGAGATCCAGGACGCGCCTGATGCGATCACCGTCGACGAGGCGCCCGGCCCCAAGGGGCGGCTCGAGTTCGCCGATGTGCTCTTCCGCTATCCCGACGCCTCGGCAGACGCCCGGCCCACGCTGGACGGTGTCTCGTTCGTCGCCGAGCCGGGGCAGCACGTGGCTTTCGTCGGCCCCTCTGGTGCCGGCAAGACGACGATCCTGTATCTCGCGCCGCGGTTGTACGAGGCGAAGGGCGGTGCCGTGCTCTTCGCGGGCGCCGACGTGCGTGCGCTCACGCAGGAGTCGATCATCGACCACGTGGGCATCGTGTCGCAGGAGACCTACCTGTTCCACGCGACGATCCGCGAGAACCTCCGCTACGCCAAGCCGGATGCGACCGAGGCGGAACTGATCGCGGCGTGCACCGCGGCCAACATCCACCACATCATCGCCGGGTTCGAGCAGGGGTACGACACCGTGGTCGGCGAGCGCGGGTACCGTCTCTCGGGTGGGGAGAAGCAGCGCATCGCGATCGCGCGGGTGCTGCTGAAGGATCCGCCGGTGCTGCTCCTCGACGAGGCCACCTCGGCGCTCGACACGGTGTCGGAGCGTGTGGTGCAGGAGGCGCTCGACGAGGCGGCGAAGGGGCGCACGACGCTGTCGATCGCCCACCGTCTGTCCACCGTGATGGGGGCGGATGTGATCCACGTGCTCGAGGCAGGGCGCATCGTCGAGTCGGGAACCCATGCCGAGCTTCTGGCATCGGGTGGGCTGTACGCCGAGCTCGCCGCACAGCAGGTGGCAGCATCGCGGGTGCTGGACACCGAGGCCGCGGTCGAAGGAGCCGTGACCGGGGGAGTCGGAGCGTCGCTCACGGACCGCCGTGCGGATCAAGCGCCTGCGGACTCGGCCGGCGCCGACGCGGTCGCGGCGATCACCGCTGCGGTGCCGCTGCTTGCCGAGCCTCGTCCGGACGAACGCGTGTATCCGCCGGAGCGCTGACCCGCGCCGGGTATCAATGCACGGACAGTCCGCCGTCGACGAACACGGACTGGCCGGTGACATAGCTCGAACCGGCTCCGGCGAGGAAGACGGCGGCACCGGCGAAGTCGCTCGGCAGTCCGTTGCGGCCGATCATCGTGCGGGCCGCGAGCTCGGCGATCTTCGCCGGATCCTGTTGCAGGCGCGCGTTCAGGGGCGTCAGCACGAACCCGGGCACCAGCGTGTTGCTGGTCACCCCGGTCCCTCCCCAAGCCTCGGCTTCCGAGCGCATCAGCGATTCGACGGCTCCTTTCGAGGCACCGTAGATGCCGCTGCCGACAAAGGCGCGGTGGGCCTGCTGGGAGCTGATGTGGATCAGCCGGCCGTAGCCGCGTTCCACCATGCCCGGCGCGTATCGCTGTCCGAGCAGGAAGGGGGCGAGCGCGTTGACCGTCATCGTCGCGTCCCAGTCGTCCTCCGTGATCTCCGCGAACGGCGGACGGATGTTGATGCCTGCGGAGTTGACGAGGATGTCGGGTTCCCCGAAGGGCTCGGCGGCGGCCGCCGCGACAGCGTGGATGCCCGAACGCGTGCTGAGGTCGCCGACGACTCCGGCGGTGCGGCA
>JAQZBG010000499.1 GCA_029239165.1 Microbacterium sp.
CACCGGCAACGGCACACGTACCCACATCTGGGATTGTCATGCCGGCGCCAGCCAGAAATGGACGCTACCCGGATAGCAGACGCAACCCGGGGGCGGTCGGCGTGGCGTGTGGAATCCGAGTCAGCTGCGAGAGCGCACGGACCACAGGTCGAGACCTTGTTCTTTCACCGCTGTGGCTGCGGCGGCCACAGCGCCGGTAGCGACCACATCGGCACCGAGCCGTGAGATGACGAGATCTGGGGCGGGCAGATCCAGATCGGTCGGGAGAGCGCGACGTGCGGCGGCCACTACCTCGTCGACGCCGGCGGAGATCGCGCCGGAGATCACGACTCGCTCTGGGTCGAACATGCTTCCCAGCACGCTGACGATTCGGGCGAGGACTGCACCAACACGTGAGACGATGCGGCGCGCGTCTTCGTCTCCGGCCGCGGCGAGCTCGAGCACAGCACGTCCGTCGACCTGCTCGGGGGAGAGTGCAGCGAGCGCGCTGCCGGGCGCCAGCTCCTTGCGGACGACGGCCTCAGCGGCCCACGCGGCGGCACGGGTACCCAGCCCGTCTGCGGTGCCGACGCCGTCGACGTGGTCGAACGCGACCATCTCGCCGACGCCGCCGTGACGCCCGCGGAGCAGATGCCCGTCGACGACCACACCAGCGCCGAGTCTGGCTCCCGCGAGGAGGGCGATGTAGTCGCGGCATCCGACAGCAGCACCGACGGTCCCCTCGGCGACAGCGGCGAGCGACGCGTCATTCTCGATCCGCGCGAGGGGCGCCCACGCGAAGGCATCGACGAGATCGGGATTCATCCGTTCCCAGAATCCGCTCGGATGCCTCGGAGAACGCCCGTGTTCGTTGACAGGTGCCGGCACTCCGGCGCAGATCGCGAGCACGTCGCGGCGGGCCTTGCCGGCGTCCGCGAGCGCGTCGTCGAGGGCGGAGAGGATAAGGTCGCGTCGCGTCGCCGCGTTGTCGCGGTCGGGTTCGAGAGTCCGCCGCTGTGTCGCGAGCGGCCGTGAACGAAGGTCGGTGACCACGGCCGTGACATGCACGTTGCCCGCGTCGACGCCGACCAGCACCGCTGCGTCATCGTGGAGCTCGAAGCGACGGGCGGGGCGGCCCTTGCGATAGGTCCCGGCCTCGCGCGCGTTGGGCAGCTCTCGCAGGAGGCCGCGTTCGACGAGCGAGTCCATCGCGTCGATCGCAGTGGTGCGCGTGAGACCCGTCGCCTCCATCGCGTCGGTGGCGGTGAAGTCGGCGACCTCCCAGGCGTAGGCGAGCACGGTGTCGAGGCTCGCCGGCCGCGACGTGGTTGTCGGAGGCAATGTCGTCACAGGTCTTGACCCTCTCTGTCCCGCCCTGCAATACTGCCCTGCGAGCATTGATATTGCGAGTAGATTTATTCACTGGTTATTCCATCGCGAGGATGCGAAACGGAGGACGAGGATGTCGGAAAGAAGACGCATGCGACGCGCCGCGGCGGTGGGGGCGGTGCTCGCGCTCGGCGCCGGGCTGCTTGCCGGATGCTCGGTCGACGGACGTGAGAGCATCCGCTTCACGTTCAGCAAGCGCGAAGCGCTCGAGTTCATGAACGAGGTCGTCGCCGAGTACAACGCGTCCCAGAACGACGTACGCGTCGAGATGGACACCTCGGGGGTCGACGTCGTCTCGGCGAGCTTCGTGCGCGGCAATCCGCCCGACCTCATGTCGCCGAGCACGGGCTGAACGTGCCGCAGACCTGGAGCGAGCTGCTTCAGGTCTGCGAAACGCTGCAGGGTGCCGGCGTCACACCGTTCTACGCCACCTTCAAGGACGACTGGACGATCGGGCAGGGCTGGTACGACTACTCGGTCGGCGGCTCGCTCGACGTCGTCGACTTCTTCGACCGCCTCGCCGCGGAGGGGACACTGGTTGGTCCCGAGTCGGAAGTCTCGTTCCAGAAGGACTTCGCCGAGCCGATGGACCGGATGCTCCAGCTCGCCGGCACGTACGTGAACGACGACGCGGCGAGTCGGGGCTACGGCGACGGCAACCTGGCGTTCGCGAACGGCGAGGCTGCGATGTACCTGCAAGGGCCGTGGGCGTTCAGCGAGATCGCGAAGACGTCACCCGATCTCGAGCTCGGCACCTTCCCCCTGCCGGTGACCGACGATGCCGACGATCTCGCGGTCCGCGTCAACATGGATCTCGCGGCGATGATCCCCGACGCTTCGCGCCACAAGGAGGCCGCCCGCGACTTCCTCGAGTACCTCTACGAACCCGCGCGCATCGAGGCCTACAACGCCTCGCAGCTCGGCTTCACGCCGACAACGGATGCCGCGCCGCCGGACGACCCGCGGATCGCGGGCATGCAGGAGTTCTACGACGACGGTCAGGTGTACCAGGGTCCCTCGGTGCTGGTGCCAAAGACGATCCCGGTCTTCAACTACACCCAGTCGATGGTGTTTGGGGCGGATGCGGCCTCCGTGCTGCGCACCATGGATCAGGACTGGGCGCGCCTGGCCTTCCGCCAGCCCGCGCCCTCCAGTGAGACGAAGGAGTCAGCACGATGAGCGC
>JAQZBG010000142.1 GCA_029239165.1 Microbacterium sp.
ATCGCGAGGTCCTCCTCCGGCAGCGCGGGGACGGCGAGCTCGCACGACGTCACCCCGGAGGATGCCCAGTCCGCGGCGATGGCGGCGAGCAGATCGCCGCGCGCCCCTGCGTCTTCCGGCCGCACGGCGCTTTCCAGGAGCATGCCGACCTGGTCGCGACGGTCTGCGATCGCGTAGCCGATCACGGTGGAGCCTTGGATCCGGCTGTAGAGAGTCGCGCCCCGCATCCGCACCTCGGCCATCGCCCAGTCACGGTCGCCGCGTACCGGCGCGAGGACCACCGCGCCGTCACGCGAACGGTCGTAGACCTCACGCAGCGGGCGGAAGCTTCCGAGACCGACGGACTCGCGCACGACGGTCGCTGCGGTCTCGGTCGCTCCACCAGCGAGGGCGGCGTTGCCCGCCGCAGCCCACGGCCCGGACAGGGTCCGCGCCATCGAGAACGTCTCGAACCCGCTGGAGCGGTACACCTCCGGGGTGCCGGTGAACAGCAGCGCCCAGTCGGCGTCGCCCGCCGCCTGCAGGGTCGCCGCGACGAGCTCCCGCGCGAGGCCCTGCCCGCGCGCGCGTTCGGCGACCGCGACGCTGCCGATGGCGTGCACCTCGGCGGTCCCGCCGTCGGATTCCCGGACGCGCTTGGGGAGCCCGTAGATCGATCCGCAGATCCCCTCGGCATCTTCCGCCACCAGGGTGTGCGCGAGCCGCTCGTCGTCGACGAGCCACTGATCGGGAGCGAGCGGCGGAGTGAAGACGGTCGCCCACAGGGCGGTGAGCGCGGGCTGATCGGCTGCCTGCGCGGCGCGGATCGTCGCCCCGCTCATGACGCCCGCGCGATCTCGCCCGCACGGACGGTGTTCCCCACGACGAGCCGCGCCTCGCGCCAGGGGGCCGCGATCGCCCTCTGCGGCGCCGTGTCGAGCAGCGCCCGGATCAGGTCGAGGAACCCGAGCTCCTCATTCGCGTCATCGGTTTCGAGCGAGACCGACAGGATGCCGGTGGCCGTGACCACGTCCACCGCGTAGGCGTCGGGCCCGGGCGCTCCGGTCACGAGCACGTGCACCGGCACCTCGCGCTCCGCACCGGGCACGCGCAGCAGGCCGTCGAGGGCTGCGGCATCCTCCGATGCGGTGGCAGACCCGCCGCTCGTGCGCGTCCAGCCGGATCCCGAGACGAGGACAGCCCCCGGCAGCAGCACGTCGACCATCTCCCACGCGTGCACCCCGACCGTCACGGCGGTGCCGCCGCCGCGCTGCGGGTCGTCCTGCCACACGCGGTCCGGCAGCTGGAAGGCGGCGTTGTCGTGCTGAGCGTGCACGCGGATCGCGAGCACCTCCGCTGCCCCGCCGAGGTCGGCGAGCTCGGTCGCGAGACGACCCAGGGCAGGAGCGAAGCGGAGGACGGAACTCGTGCCGACCGGGACCGAGGATGCCGCGAGCGCGCGGTCGACCTCGACGAGCTGGGCCGCCGTCGCCGCGATGACCTTGTTCACGAAGACCGGAGCGCCGCCATCGCCGAGAGCCTGCAGGAACGGGACGGTCTCCTCCGGCCGCGGCGTCGCGATCACGAGGTCGGGACGCAGTGCGGCGAGGGCACCGACGGAGTCCACCGCCGCAGCGTCGAAGCGCGCCGCGAACGCACCGGCCGCCCCCGCATCCGCATCGTGAACCCCGACGACCTCGGCGCCGAGCGCGCGGACGTTCGCGGCATCGGTGAACGGATGCGAGTGCGCGAGTCCGGCGAAGGCCACCCGCAGCGGCGACCCGGTCATGCCATCGACGACAGCTGGTCGCGGTCCACGGCGTGCGCGAGGGCATGCCCCTGGGCGAAGGCCTCGACCTCGTCGACGACGATCCGCCCCTGACGCCGTCGTCCCTGGCTCGTACCCGCTGCCCGGTGCGGGGTGACCAGCACGCCGGGCAGCGTGCGGAACGGGCTGTCCGCGGCGAACGGCTCCTCGTCGAACACGTCGATCGCGGCGCTGAGCCGGCCCCGCCGCAGCTCTTCGATCAGCGCGGCCTCGTCGACCAGCCACGAGCGCGCCGTGTTGACGAGCCCCGCGCCGTCGCGCATGAGTGCGAGTTCGCGGCGGCCGATCAGGTGATGGGTCTCCGGCAGGGTCGGGGCATGCACGGCGACGATCTCCGCGCGCTGCAGGGCCTCGTCGAGCGGCACGAGCTCGGCACCGAGAGCCTCGGCAGCGGCCTCATCGATCGTCGGATCGACCAGCAGCGGCTCCGCCCCGAGCGCACGGATCAGCTCCAGGTACGCCCGCCCCGTGCGGGAGGCGCCGATCACCGCGATGGGCGTGTCGAGGATCTCGCGCTGCACGCCCACGGCTTCCGCGTCGTACCAGCCGCCACCGGCACGCAGGGCGTTGTGCATCTCGGGCATCCGGTGCAGCAGGGCGAGCGTGAACGCCAGCGAGACCTCGGCGACGGGCCGCGCCATCCCTGCGCCCGCCTGGGTCACGACGACACCGCGGTCGAAGAGCGCATCCGTCGCGAAGGGCTTGATCGTCGCACCCGTGTGCGCGATCAGCTCGAGCTTCGGCAGCGATGCGAGCACCGCCGCGTCGAAGGGGCCGACGCCCCAGCTGGTGATCACGATGCGCGCCTCGGCGAGCGCGGCGTCCGAAAGCCGGTCGACCCGCGCGAACGAGCCGCCGAGACGCTCGGCGACCACCCGCAGCCGCTCTGCATCCTCGCCCGAGAAGAACTCCGCGAAGAGCTCCGCCGAGACGACGGCCACCACGGCCGGTGCTCCCGTTCCCCCGCCGGTCGCCACGGTCATCGCAGCCAGGCCTCGAGGTTCTCGGCGATGAAGGTGTCGTCGTTCAGGTCGGGGTACGCGTGGCGCACCCGCTCAATCTCCTCGGCCTGGCCCGGCGAGAGTCCTTCCGCGGGGTCGAGGCACCAGATGCCGTCGAGCAGCCCCTGCTGGCGGAGCATCTCGTGCACACCGGCGATGACGCCGTGGAAGTCGTTGCCCGGGTCGAACACGGCCTGGTTCACATCGACCATGTCGGAGGCGACGAGCCCCAGTTCCCGGTACGCGTCCGCGTCTCCGGCCATCGCACGCTGGGCGCGTTCGAGCAACGAGACCGCCGCGCGCGTGCCGACCGCCCACTGCCCGAGCAGTCCGCCGACGAAGCGCAGGGTGCGCGGGCCCGACGGCGACTCCACGTGGAACTCGGAGAGCAGGTCGGCGACGATCGCGTCGTCGTTGCCGGTGTACAGCGCGATCTCGTCGGCGCGACCCGAGGCGGCCACTCCCCGCACGAGTTCGAGGGTGCGGTAGCGGTCGAAGGGCGCGGCCTTGACGGCGACGACGGCCGGGATCGAGGCGAACTCGCGCCAGAAGTCCCGGTCGAGCACCGGACCGCCGATCGCCGTCTGAAGGTAGAAGCCGACCACCGGCAGCACCTCACCCACGGCGCGGGCGCGTTCGAGCAGGGCACGCTCGTCCGCACCCGCGACGCGAGGACTCACCAGGACGGCGTCGTAGCCCAGCCCGCGCGCGAGCTCGGCCTCGGCGACCGCCTGGGCGGTGCCACCCGCGACGCCGGCGATGCGCACCACGTCGGCGCCCGCACGCGCGTCCAGTTCCTCCGCGGCGAGCGCGAGGACGGGTTCGAACAGCGCGTGCTCGGGGTCACGGATCTCGAACTGGGTCGTGTGCACCCCGACGGCGATGCCACCGGCACCGGCATCGAGGTAGTAGCGGGTGAGCGCACGCTGGCGACGCTCGTCGATGCGCCGCTCGGCGGTGAGGGCGAGCGGGTGCGCCGGGATCACGGCACCGCGAGCGAGCGTGGCCGCGGCCTCCGGGCGCAGGGTGGGAACGGTCATCAGAACTTCCCGTCGCGAACTGCCCACTTGGTCGGCTTGGCGATCATCGGCAGGCCCTTCTCGATCCAGTCGGCCTGCATGCCGATCAGGGTCTCGGCGGAGACGGCCGGGTAGCCGAACAGGGCCATGCACCGGCGGGCGTCGCTGAGCAGCGCGGTGGGCTGCGGTTCGTCGACGATCTCCACCTCACGGTCGAACAGCGATCCGAAGCGGCGGGCGATCGACTCGACGCTCAGCAGCTCCGGGCCGGTGAGGTTGATCGTGAAGGGGGCGGTCGAGGCGTGCACGAGGCTGCGGAGCACGACCTCGTTCGCGTAGCCCTGCCAGATCACGTTGACGTTGGCAGTCGCGACCGAGACGGGCTGCCCGGCGTGCACGGCGCTGCCGATGTCGGCGAGCACCCCGTAGCGCAGGTCGACCGCGTAGTTCAGGCGGATGATCGCGACCTGGGTGCCGCGCTCCTGCGCCCCGAACTCGAACACGCGCTCGCGACCGAGGCACGACTGCGCGTACTCGCCGATGGGCGCGGGCTGCACCTCTTCGGAGGCTCCACCCGAAGAGGCGGGCAGGAAGGGGTAGATGTTGCCGGTCGAGAGCACCGAGATGGCGCTGTCGCGGTAGCGGCGCGCCACGCGGTCGGGCAGTGCGGCATTGACCTCCCACGCCCAGGAGGCGTTGGTCGCCGCACCGAACTTCGCACCGACCATGAACACGACGTTCGGTGCATCCGGCAGCGCGGAGAAGTCGTCGTTCTCGATGAGGTCGAAGGGGATGACCTTCACGCCGGCGGCCTCCAGGCGCTCCCGGATCGCCGCGTCGCCGAAGCGGGAGACCGCGTACACCGCGTCGCCCTGACGCCCGGCGGCATCCATCCCGCGGCGCGCGAGCATCGCCAGGGTCGGGCCCATCTTGCCGCCCGCGCCGAGGATCACGAGGTCGCCCGCCCCGCGTGCGAGGTCGTCGATCAGGCCGGCGCTCGGTGTCGCAAGCGTCTCCTCGAGTTCCGCCTCTGTCGTGAAATGGCGCTGTGTCTGGAAACTGTGCTGAGTCATGTGGTGCTTTCCCTTCTTCTCAGCCCTTGATGCCCGTACCGGCCACGCCCTCCTGCACGTACCGCTGAGCGATGAGGTACGCGAGGAAGATGGGCAGCAGCGCCACGACGGATCCGGCGAGCATGGTGCTCAGCGGGACGTTCTGCTGCTGCAGCGACGAGATGCCGACGGTGAGTGTGAACATCGCGTTGGATTTCGCGATGATGAGCGGCCACAGGAAGTCGTTCCAGTGCCACAGGAAGACGAAGATGCCGAGGGTCGCCAGGATCGGCTTGCACAGCGGCAGCACGATCTGCAGGAAGATCCGGAACTCTCCCGCGCCGTCGATGCGGGCGGCCTCGAACAGCTCGTCGGGGAGGCCCGAGATGAACTGCCGCATCAGGAACACGGCCTGCGCGTTCGCGAGCGACGGCAGGATCAGACCCCAGTAGGTGTCGACGCCACCGAGGTTCGCCATCAGGATGAACGTCGGGATGAGGGTGACGTGGAACGGGACCATCACCATCGCGAGGAACGACCAGAACATCACCTCCTTGCCACGGAAGCGCTTCTTGGCGAAGGCGTAACCGGCGAGCGCCGAGAGGAACAGGACCGCGACGACCGAGACGAGCGAGTAGATGAGCGTGTTCCCGAGCCAGCCGAGGATGTTCTGCCCGGCGAGCACCTGCTCGTAGGCCTCGAAGGAGATGTCCTGGAAGGGCAGCAGAGAGCCGGGGAGCTCGACGACCATGCCCGGCTTCAGGCTCAGGACGACCATCGCGTAGAAGGGGAAGAAGCTGAGGATGCCGGCCAGGCTCAGCCAGATCCATCGGCCGACGATCCCCCACCCGGTCGGCTGGAGAGCGCGGTAGGCGCGGCGCTGCTTGCGCGACGTCTTCGGCGGCATGACCGGCGACTGCGTCGGCGGCTGTGTCGGAGGCTGCAACAGCGCGGTCATTTCTGCTTTCCGATCACCAGGCGCTGGATGAGCGCGACGACGAGGGTCATGATGAACAGGGCCACACCGATGGCGGCCGCGTAGCCGTAGTCGAAGTAGCGGAAGCCCTGGTCGTAGAGCATGTAGACGAGCGAGTAGCTGGCGTTGGCCGGCCCGCCCTGGGTCATCACGTAGATCACGTCGAAGACCTGGAACGCGGCGGTCGTCTCGATCACCGCGAGGAAGAAGAAGGTCGGGCGCAGCACCGGGAGGATGACGTACCGGAAGCGCTGCCAGGCGTTGGCGCCGTCCATCAGGGCGGCTTCCTCGAGTTCGCGCGGCACGTCCTGCAGCGCGGCGATGAGGATCATCATCCCGTAGCCGAAACGCGACCAGACGCCCACGACGACGATGGCCGGGATGACGAGCACGGTGCTGCCGAGCCAGGAGCCGCCGAGTCCGAGCGGGGTCATCAGCGCCGACCAGGGTCCGTCGGCGGAGAAGATCCAGACGAAGATCGAGCCGGCCAGCACCAGTGAGGTGATGACGGGGAGGAAGAAGATCGAGCGGAAGAAGCGCGCACCGCGGAAGGCGCGGCGCACGCCGAGCGCCATCACGGTGGAGAGCACGAGTGCGATCGGCACCGCGAACACCGTGTAGATCAACGTCGTGCCCATCGCCCGCCAGAACAGCGGATCGGCGATCATGCGCTGGAAGTGATCGAGCCCGCGCCACGAGATCTCGCCCGTGATGTCGTAGTCGAAGAAGCTCAGCGCGACGCCGACGATGCTGGGGCCGAAGCGGAAGGCGATGAAGAGGAGGAACGCGGGGAGCACGAACAGGAACGCGATGCGCGCCTCTCGTCGTGCGAGCACCCGTGCGACCCGTCCTGCGGGCCTCTTCGCCGTGGTTGCCGTCGTCATCAGTGATACCTCACGTGGGGGGAGTGAAGGGAACGGAGGCGTGCGGAGTTCGGGCTCCGCACGCCCCCGGTGCTGCTTACTTCTTGATGAGCGGTGCCGCAGCGGCCGCGGCATCCTTCAGCGCGTCCTCCGGGGACTTGTCGCCGAGGAGTGCCGCCTGGATCTCGGGCGCGAGGACGCCCATGAGCGCACGCGACGAGGCATCCAGCTCGCCCACGGTGGTGTCGGGCACGTACTTCTCGACCTCGCCGAGCAGCGGGTCATCCGCGTACAGCGGCTCGGTGGTGCTGAGCGCCGAGAAGTAGCCGGCCTCCTTGAGGTAGGGCTCGATGACCTCGGCGCCGGTCGCGTACTCGGCGAACTTCGCCGCGGCGTCCTGCGCCTTGGAACCCTTGAGCACCGAGAGCGAACCGACCGTGCCGTAGGCCACCGACTCCTTCTCGGTCAGCGGTGCGAGGACCTTGACGTTCTCCTCGCCCCAGAAGGGCAGGATCTCGGGGACCGCGTTGTTCCACGTGCAGCCGACCTTGCCCTGCGCGATCGCCGTCTGCTCGAGCGGGACGTTGGTGGTGAGTGCCTCGGGGTCGAGCGCTCCGGC
>JAQZBG010000143.1 GCA_029239165.1 Microbacterium sp.
TATCTCGCGCCGTTCACTCGTGCGCTGACGGAGTTTCTGCATGTCTACTTTCCTTGAACTCGGCGTTCCCGCCGAGCTCGCCGCCGTTCTCGCCGATTCCGGCAAGACTGAGGCTTTCGCGATTCAGCGCGACACCCTCCCCGACTCCCTCGCAGGACGTGACCTCCTCGGTCGCGGACGCACGGGCAGCGGCAAGACCATCGCCTTCGCCCTGCCGCTCGTCGCGCGCCTCGCCGCCTCCGGGGGCCAGCGCCGCGCCGGCCTCCCGCGCGGACTCGTCCTGGCACCGACCCGCGAGCTCGCGACGCAGATCGCCGCGACCATCGCCCCGCTCGCCGAGGCCGCCGGCCTGCGCGTCACGACCGTCTTCGGCGGTGTCAGCCAGCGTCCGCAGGAGCAGGCTCTGCGTGGCGGCGTCGACATCGTCGTGGCCTGCCCCGGTCGGCTCGAAGACCTCATGAAGCAGCAGGTCGTGCGCCTCAGCGCGATCGAGGTCACCGTGCTCGACGAGGCCGACCACATGGCCGACCTCGGCTTCCTTCCCGGCGTCACCCGCATCCTCACCGCGACGCCGGCCGGTGGCCAGCGCCTCCTGTTCAGCGCGACGCTGGACCGCGGTATCGACACCCTCGCCCGTCGCTTCCTCTCGAACGCGGTCAGCCACGAGGTCGACGAGGAGAGCGTGCCCGTCGGCGAGATGACCCACCGCGTGCTGGTCGTCGACTCCACCGACAACAAGACCGCTCTCGTGAAGGAGCTCGCTTCCGGCACCGGCCGCCGCATCCTCTTCACCCGCACCAAGCACCAGGCGAAGAAGCTCGCCAAGCAGCTCACGGCAGCCGGCATCCCGGCCGTCGACCTGCACGGCAACCTGTCGCAGAATGCGCGTGAGCGCAACCTGGGCGCTTTCTCGGCTGCCCCGGAAGACGGCGGCGTGCGCGTCCTCGTCGCCACAGACGTCGCGGCCCGCGGTGTACACGTCGACAACGTCGACCTGGTCGTCCACGTCGACCCGCCCGTCGAGCACAAGGCATACCTGCACCGTTCAGGACGTACGGCGCGTGCCGGTGCTGCCGGCACCGTCGTCACCGTCGTGTTGCCCGAGCAGCGCCGTGACGTGAAGGACCTGCTGCGCAAGGCAGCGATCTCGGCTCCGCTGGAAGACGTCACGACCGCTGCCGTCACCGCACTGGTTCCCGAGCGCGCCCCGCACGTGCGCCCGGCTCCCGTGCAGGCCCCGCAGCAGCAGCGCCAATCATCCAAGCAGCGTCCCGCCGGCGGCGAGAAGAGCGGTGCGGCGAACCCGCCCGCGCGTCGTCGTCGCCGCCCCCGCGCCGGTGGCGCCGGTGGCCAGGGTGGCGGCTACCAGGGCGGCGGCTACTCCACGCAGAGCGGCCAGTCCCGTCAGGGTGGCGGCCGCAGCTCGCAGGGTCGCTGACCCGCGCACTGCAGCACCACAGGAAAGCGCCCCTTCCGCTTCGGCGGAAGGGGCGCTTTCTCGTTCTGCGCTCAGCGAGCCGGGAACGACCGCTCGGGAGACCCCGTGTACAGCTGCTGCGGGCGCCCGATCTTGGTCTGCGGGTCGAGCTGCAGCTCGCGCCACTGCGCGAGCCATCCCGGCAGACGACCGATGGCGAACAGCACCGTGAACATCCGGGTCGGGAAGCCCATCGCCTTGTAGATGACGCCGGTGTAGAAATCGACGTTCGGGTACAGGCGCCGCTCACGGAAGTAGTCGTCGGCGAGAGCGAGCTCTTCGAGTTCCTTCGCGAGATCGAGCAACGGGTCGGTCACGCCCAGCGACGAGAGCACCTCGTCGGCTGCATCCTTGACCAGCTTGGCGCGGGGGTCGTAGTTCTTGTAGACGCGGTGCCCGAAGCCCATGAGCTTCACGCCCTCTTCCTTGTTCTTCACCCGCTCCACGAAGCGCGAGACGCTCTGGCCGGAGTCGCGGATCTGCCCCAGCATCGTCAGGACGGCCTCGTTGGCGCCGCCGTGCAGCGGGCCGGAGAGCGCCTGGATGCCGGCGGAGACCGAGGCGAACTGGTTCGCGCCGGTGGAGCCCACAAGGCGGACCGTGGAGGTGGAGGCGTTCTGCTCGTGGTCCTCATGGAGGATGAGGAGCAGCTCGAGAGCCTTCGACATCACCGGGTTGACCTCGTACTCCTCGCTGTGCACGCCGAAGTTGAGCTTGAGGAAGTTGTCGACGAAGCTCAGCGAGTTGTCGGGGTACAGGAAGGCCTGGCCGACGCTCTTCTTGTGTGCGTACGCCGCGATCACGGGCAGCTTCGCGAGCATGCGGACCATGTTGAGCTCGACGTGCTCGGGGTTGTGCGGGTCGGTCTGCCCCTCGTAGTACGTGGAGAGCGCGGCGACCGCCGACGAGAGCACCGACATCGGGTGCGCCGTGTGCGGCAATGCGGAGAAGAAGCGCTTGAGGTCCTCGTGCAGCAGCGTGTGCCGTCGGATCTTCTCGTCGAACTCCGCGAGCTCGGAGGCCGAGGGAAGCTCCCCGTAGATGAGGAGCCAAGCCACCTCGAGGTAGCTCGTCGATCCGGCCAGCTGTTCGATCGGGTATCCGCGGTAGCGGAGGATGCCCTTGTCGCCGTCGATGAACGTGATGTCGGACTTGGTCGACGCGGTGTTGACGAAGCCGTAGTCGAGGCCGGTGTAGCCGGTCTGGCGGGTCAGCGTCGAGAAGTCGATGCTGTCATGGCCTGCCGTGCCGCGCAGTACCGGGAATTCGGCGGTCGTATCGCCGATCGTCAGCTTCGCCGTCTGCTCTGCCGCTGCGCTCACGCGGTCCTCCTCCTGGCGTCCGACCCCGCTGTTCGCGGTGGTATCGGACAAGATCTTGATCAAGTCGGAACTGGCGATCTCACGGCGCTGTGGCACCAGGTCGAGACACGACCGAATCGCCTTTACAGCCTAGTAGGCACACAGGCCTACTGTGACATCCGCCAAACAGACGCCGACTTCACCGAGGGAACCTACAGAGAAGCGGCGACGAGTCGGCGTGCGGCTTCCTGCACGCGCTCGGTGGGAGCCGTCAGCGCGAGGCGCACATGCTGCGAGGAGTCCGCGCCATAGAACGGACCGGGGCCGGCGAGGATGCCGAGGTCGGCGAGGCGGCTCATGGACTCCCAGGCATCACGCCCTTCTGTCGCCCAGAGATACAGTCCGGCCTCCGAACCGTCGATGCGGAAGCCGGCGGATTCCAGGGCCGGACGCAGTGCATCTCGCCTGCCGCGATACAGCTCCTTCTGGGTGGCGACGTGCTCGTCGTCGCCGAGCGCGACCGCCATGGCGTGCTGAACCGGGGCCGGTGGCATGAGTCCAAGGTGCTTGCGAGCGGTGAGCAGGTCTCCGACGACGCGCGCGCACCCCGCGACGAAAGCGGCACGGTAGCCGGCGAGGTTCGACTGCTTGCTCAGCGAATAGACGCTGAGCAGGTTCGCCCTGCTGCCGCCGGTCACCCGGGGGTCGAGGATCGAGGGAATCGGCTCGGACGCCCAGATGCCGTCCCAGCCGAGCTCGGCGTAGCACTCGTCGCTCGCGAGCACGGCTCCGAGTTCGCGCGCACGGCGCACGGCTGCGGCCAGCTCGTCGACCGTCCAGGTCCGGCCGTCGGGGTTGCCGGGAGTGTTGATCCAGATGAGCTTGGCGCCCTCCGGCCATTCGGCCGGATCGTCGGAAGGGAGGGGCGTCGCGCCGACCACACGGGCGCCGACCTCGTACGTCGGGTATGCCACACGCGGATGCACGACGATGTCGCCCTCGCCCAGGCCGAGGAGGGTGGGCAGCAGGGCGACGAGCTCTTTGGAGCCGATCGTCGGCAGCACGTTGTCGACGCGGAGGCCGGGCACTCCCCTGCGCCGCGCATACCACTCGACGATGGCCTCACGCAGCGTCGGCGTGCCGACGGTCTGCGGGTAGGCATGAGCATCGGTCGCTTCAGCCAGAGCACGACGGATGAGCTCCGGCGTCGGATCCACCGGCGACCCCACGGAGAGGTCGACGAGACCCTCAGGGTGCTGCGCAGCGCGCTCACGGAACGGGACGACGGCATCCCACGGGTAGTCGGCGAGGTCGCGGACGCTCACAGAAGGCGCCTACTCGCCCTGGGGCGGGAGCGCGGCGATGATCGGGTGGTCGAAGTCGTAGACGCCGACTTTGGCGGCGCCTCCGGGCGATCCGATCTCGTCGAAGAACTCGACGTTCGCCTTGTAGTAGTCCTGCCACTCGTCGGGCAGGTCGTCTTCGTAGTAGATGGCCTCGACGGGGCACACCGGCTCGCAGGCGCCGCAGTCCACGCACTCATCGGGGTGGATGTACAGCGAGCGTTCACCCTCGTAGATGCAGTCAACGGGGCACTCGTCGATGCAGGCGCGATCCTTGACATCGACGCACGGGAGGGCGATCACATACGTCACCCCTCCAGTCTACCCAGGTAGGTCCAGATCTGTCCGCTGAGGGAGTCGGGAACGACCACGGATCCACCCGGACCCACGCCCGAGATCAGCACCAGCATCCCGATCATGCCGAGACCGGCGGCCACCGCTGCCCCCCTGTCGTGGGTGAGCACACGCACGGCGACGAGGATCGCCGCACAGGCGATCGCGGCCACGATGAGCCCGACGGGGATCGGCCCCCACATGACACTGTGCGCGATCGTGCCGGCGATGCCGTAGACGCCGCCCACCAGAGCCGCAGCGACCCATGACAACACTCTCGACACCCAGCTCACGCGCACCCGTCGATCTTACCGGCGCGCCCTGTGACCGAGGAGCCCGCCCCGGTCGGCAGGCCACCCCTGTCAGGACGCGATACCGAAGAGACGCAGGAGCGCCGCGACCAGGGCGGCCGCAGCCACGACGACGAGGAACGACTGCCGAAGCCACAGCAGCCCTCCCGCGACCAGCAGTGCGGGCACACGCGCGTCCACGGTGATGGCCTGGCCGTCGCCGAGAGTCTGCACCGCGACGAGAGCCGCCAGCAGCGCCACCGTCAGCAGGTCGGAGATGCGTGCGGTGCGCGGCGCCTCGAGGACCTGGGGCGGCACCAGGTACCCGGCGGCTTTCAGCGCCACGCAGATGAGTGCCGCGAGGAGGATCGCGCTCCACAGAGTCACGATGCGTCCTCCGTTCGCGCACGAGCACGACCACCCGGGGCGGCACCAGGGCCTCCGAGCCAGTTGAACCAGCCGACGACGATCGCGACGACGGCCGCGACGAGCACCGGGAGGCCCGGCATGAGAAGCGGGGTGAACGCCGCAGCGACCACAGCCGCCGCCACACCGACCGCGATGGCCTGTCGCTGTCGGAGGCGCGGCCACAGCAGCGCGAGGAATGCCGCTGCGGCAGCGGCATCCAGTCCCCAGCTCCGGGGGTCGCCGAGCACATCCCCCACGAGCGCGCCGACGAGGGTCGTGATGTTCCAGCCCACGAAGATGCCGATACCGGTCACCCAGAATCCCACCTGTCGCAGTCGCGGATCGCTGTGCGAGATCGCCACAGCGGTCGACTCGTCGATCGTGAAGTACGCCGCGATCGCCTTCCGCGCCGGTCCTCCGCCCACGACCGGCGACATGCGCATGCCGTAGGCGACGTTGCGCACCCCGAGAAGCGCGGCAGAGGCGACCGCCGAGGGCAGGGCCGCGAGGCCGCCGGCGGTGAACACGCCCACGAACGCGAACTGCGATCCGCCGGTGAACATCAGCAGGCTCAGGACGCAGGTCTGCCAGACATCCAACCCGGATGCCACAGCCAACGCGCCGAACGAGATGCCGTAGGCGCTGGTGGCCAACACCACGCCGAGCGCCTCCCGCCAGACCTCACGCTCGGCGGTCATCCTGCCCCTCCGTTCGCTTCGGTGAACACATGACCACAATTCTGAACGCACCCAGATGGATAGTCAAGCGAACGAACGTTTGACATGATGAACGCATGGAAGATCTCCGTACCCGCATCGCCCGCACCCTGCGCCGAGAACGCGAAGCCGTCGGCCTCTCGGTATCGGAGCTCGCACGCCGCGCCGGCATATCCAAGGCCACGGTGTCGCAACTCGAGGGCGGGTCCGGCAATCCCAGCGTCGAGACCCTGTGGGCCCTCGGCGTCGCCCTCGGCGTGCCGTTCGCCGTGCTCGTCGACCAACAAAGCAACGCCCCGACCCTCATCCGCGCCGATGACCTCGCCGGCGTTCCCTCCGCTGCAGCGGCCTACAGCGCGACCCTCCTTGCAGCCAGTCCTCCCGGTGCGCGCCGCGACATCTACCTGATCCAGGCCGAACCGGGCGATGCACGTCGATCCGATCCGCATCACTCCGGCACGATCGAGCACGTCATCCTGATCTCCGGCCAGGCACTGATCGGTCCCGCCGACGAGCCGGTGCGCCTCGACCCGGGCGACTACCTCACATACGCGGGCGACACGCCGCACATCTTCGAGGCGACGATCCCGGGCACGAGCGCCGTGCTCATCTCGGAGCTCCGCTGAGTCTCACTCCCCGCCTGCGGCGGGCGACGGGTCGGGGATCTCATGCGGTCGATACTGCGGAAGCCGCGAGGCCGGGAGTATCGCCAGCGCGCTGATCCCGGCGAGGAGCAGCAGCCCCAGCTTGAGCGTCCCGAGCCGCGACTCCTCATTGATCGCGACGGCGGCGTCGACCTGGGCCGGCGTCGCGTCGGTGTTCTCGAGGGCCGCGCGGAGGTCGTCGTTGCTGACGAAGTTGAGATTGTCCATGTCGACCTGAGCGACCAGCGACGGCGGCAACTCCGGGTGCTCCACCACTGCACGACCGATGCTGAGCCCGAGGAGCGAGACCAGCAGGGCTCCGGCGAGGGCTGTTCCGACCGCCGAGGCCAGGTTCTGCGTGGTGCCGCGCAAGGATCCGACATCACCGGCGAGCTCAGCCGGCGCCGCGGTCACGAGCACGTTGAACACGAGCGTGACGAGCGCACCCTGCCCGATGCCGAAGACGATGAGACCGGCGATCGTGGGGATCGTCTCCCAGTTGTTCGTCACGACGAACGACAGCCACACGAGGGCCACCGTCGTGAGGATGAAGCCGACGACACCGATCGTGCGCGGCGGGAAGCGCTTGTACAGCCGCACCACGAGGGTTGCCGTCACGAAGACGGTGAGGTTGAACGGCATCATCGCGATGGACGTGTCGAACGGCGTGCGTCCCTGCACGATCTGGATGTACAGCGGGATGGTGAAATTCACGCACGCTTCCAGGGCGACCACGATGAACATGGCGTACACGGCGGCGCGTTCCCGCGACGAGCCGAGCACGCTCAGGTCGATCAGCGGCACCTTCCCCTCGGCCATCCGTCTCCTGGTCCAGAGGAAGAACGCCTGCCCGAGGACCAGCCCCACCACGATGAAGATCGGCGCCGGAGACAACCCCAGCACGGAGAACGGTGCATCGGCGGTCGCCGCGACCGCACCCCAGGAGTTCAGATTGTTGAAGCCCAGGGTCAGCAGCACGATGCCGACGCCGATGAGCAGCGACGCGACCAGGTCGATCCGGATCGACGCGTCCCCCGGTCTCCGCGCAGGGTGAAGCTCAACGCGAAGACGACGATGGCGATGCCGAGCACGATGAAGAACATCGGCCGCCAGCCGACCAGCGTTCCCAGGGTGCCGCCGATCAGGAACGCGCTGACCCCGGAGATCGCCCGGGCCGACCCGATCGCGCCGATGGCGGTCGCCTGCTGGCTGCCGCGGTAGTTCTCGGCGATGAGCGCCACGATCGACGGCACGATGATGGCGGCCGCCGCTCCGGCGACCGCCTGCCCGGCGATGGCCCACCACACGGTCGGGGCGAGGATCATCATCACCGAGGAGCCCGCGAACAACGCGATCACGACCCGGAAGATCACGACCCATCCGATCCGCTGCCCGAGTTTCGCACCCGTCATCACGAGAGCGGCGACGGCGAGGCCGTACATCACGATGGTCGTGCTCGCCACGGTGGGCGGGACGCCGAACTCGCTCACCATGCCGCCGAGGGAGATCGGCAGCGCCGCGACGTTGAACGACATCAGCACCTGCGCGAAGAACAGGCTGACCATCGGCAACCACGAGGTCTTGGTCGGGCTCTGCAGTTTCTGGGTCATGACTGCTCCTGGATCGCGGACGAGGGTGTGACGGCGGAGGCGGCGGACTGAGCCGGTGCGGAGGCGAACAGGTTCAATCCCAGTGCGCGCGACAGGTAACCGATGGCCATCTGGGAGCGGACGGAGTTGCCCGCTTCGTCGAGCCGCGGGGAGAAGCCGGCGACGGCGCCTTTCCCCGGAGCCACCGCGACGATGCCCCCGGCGACCCCGGACTTCGCAGGTAGTCCGATCTCGAACAACCAGTCCCCTGATCGCTCGTACAGCCCGGTCGATGCGACCACGGCGAGGGTGTCCCTGCACACCTCTTCCGACACCACCCGCTCGCCGGTGACCGGATTCACTCCCCCGTCCGCGAGCGTCGCCCCCATGACGGCCAGATCATGGGCTGTGACGCCGAGCGCGCACTGACGAGTGTAGACATCGACCACCTCGTCCGGGTCGCCTGCCAGCCGCCCGTAGCTGCGCAGCAGCCGGCCGAGCGCACGGTTGCGGTCGTTGGTCTCCGCTTCCGACGCGTATACGACGCCGTCCAGGCTCAGCGGACGCCCTGCGAACGCCGACAGCCCCTCTCGGATGCGTTCCCACTGCTCGACAGCGGTCATCCCGGGCATGAGCGCGGTCGTGGCAATCGCTCCCGCATTGACCATCGGGTTCATCGGGTGGCCGTCGTTGAGCTCCAACGCCATCACCGAGTTGAAAGGGAGCCCGGTGTTGTTCACCCCGACCGTCTCGCGCACGCGCTCGTGACCGTGCTCCTGGATCGCCAGGGCATAGACGAACATCTTCGAGATGGACTGGATGGAGAAGGGATGCAGGGCGTCGCCGGCATCATGCAGTCCGCCGCCGACCTCGATCACCGCCAGGCCGAAGAGTTCCGGATCGACCTCCGCGAGCACGGGGATGTAGTCGGCGACCCGGCCCGCGCGTTCCGGCGCATACCGAGTGTGCGCGTCCCGCACGATCACGTCGACGCGATCCCACGTCGGCAGGGCGCCCGTCGAGGCGACTTGAGGAACGTCGTGCCATGCGATCGGGTCGAGCACATCATCCTCCAGGAATCGGTGACGCCCCAGCCGTCAGAGTCACCGTAGCGCTCGACCGCCACCTCCGCCTAGAGGATCCTCGACCGGTGTCAGTACCAGTTCATCGCCTGCGAGTGCGACCACGCGCTGCACGGAGTGCCGTAGGCCGCCGAGATGTACTCGAGACCCCAGGCGATCTGCGTGGCAGCGCTGGACTGCCAGTCGGCTCCTGCCGATGCCATCTTGCTGCCGGGCAGAGCCTGCGGGATCCCGGTTGCCCCGCCGTCGGCGTTGTACGCCTGGTAGTTCCAGCCCGACTCCTTGGTCCACAGCGAGTCCAGGCACGAGAACTGATCGCCGCCCCAGCCGTAACGACTCGACATCTGCTGCTGCGCCGAGGCCTTCGCACCCTCGACGGTGTTGGCGGAGGCGAGTGCCGCAACGGCCGCTCGTTCGGCTGCCGCGCGCTCCGCGGCCGCCTTGGCCGCCGCGGCCGCCGCCTCCTCCGCCGCACGCTTCTCCTGCGCAGCGGTGAGCGCCACACGGAGGTCCTCGGTGTCGGAGACGACCTTCGCGAGCTCCGACTCCACGTCGTCGGTGAGGACGCCGACGAGGAGCACCGGCGTCACGTCGCTGTCGGCGAGCTTGTCGATGCCGCGCTCGAGTTCGGTCGTGTCCACGGATGTCGAGGCACCGACGTCGAGACCGGACGCGGCGATGTCCGCGCTGACCGTTTCGGCGTCGGCGACAGCCCGCTCGGCATCCGTGCGCGCCGATTCGGCGTCGTCGACGATCCGGGCCAGGGGCTCGGCACCGGACAGTGCGGGCGCGGCGACGGCCACAGCGGAGCTGACGGCTCCCGCGGCGGAAGTGGACGCCAGGCCGACGCTGAGCGTGATCCCGACGAGGGTGGCAGCAGCCACTCCGAGGATGGCCATCGGGCGGCGGGCGGTGACGGCGGCGCGAGCGGACGCCGCGTCGGAGGCGCGCCGAAGCGCACGGGTCTTCTGAAGCATTGGGTTCGACTTTCGGGTTGTCGTACGCCCTCACAGGAGACTCATCGGGAGCTCGTCCCGGGCGCAAGTCAACGAGTCTGCATCATCAACCTGAATGAAAACCATCCCTGACCTGGGATTTACATGAGAAGAGGGCCCCGCGCCCACCTTTCGGCGGCGCGAGGCCCTCTTCTCGGAGCAGGCTCAGGCGCTGGCGTCCTGACGCTTCAGGCGCGCGGTCTCGCGTGCACGGGTGTTCGCATCGAGGTTCACCTTGCGGATACGGACGACCTCGGGCGTGACCTCGACACATTCGTCGTCACGCGCGAACTCGAGGCTCTCCTCGAGCGTCAGCTGACGCGGAGGCGTCATCGACTCGAAGGTGTCGGAGCTCGCCGCACGCATGTTGGTGAGCTTCTTCTCCTTCGTGATGTTCACGTCCATGTCGTCGGCGCGGGAGTTCTCGCCGATGACCATGCCCTCGTAGACCTCCTGCGTGGGCTGCACGAAGAACGACATGCGCTCCTGCAGGGCGATCATCGCGAACGGGGTGACGACACCCTGGCGGTCGGCGACGATCGAGCCGTTCTGACGCGTCGTGATGGAGCCGGCCCACGGCTCGTAGCCGTGGGAGATCGCGTTGGCGATTCCGGTACCACGCGTGGTGGTGAGGAACTCGCTGCGGAAGCCGATCAGGCCGCGCGACGGGACGATGAACTCCATGCGCACCCAGCCGGTGCCGTGGTTCGTCATGTTCTCCATGCGACCCTTGCGGTTCGCGAGGAGCTGGGTGATCGCACCGAGGTGCTCCTCGGGAGTGTCGATCGTGAGGTGCTCGAACGGCTCGTAGGTCTTGCCGTCGATCTTCTTCGTGACCACCTGCGGCTTGCCGACGGTGAGCTCGAAGCCCTCACGGCGCATGTTCTCGACGAGGATGGCGAGGGCGAGCTCTCCGCGACCCTGCACCTCCCACGCGTCCGGGCGTCCGATGTCGACGACCTTGAGCGAGACGTTGCCGATGAGCTCCTTGTCGAGACGGTCCTTGACCATGCGCGCGGTGAGCTTGTGACCCTTGACCTTGCCCATGAGCGGCGAGGTGTTGGTGCCGATCGTCATCGAGATGGCGGGATCGTCGACCGTGATGGCCGGCAGCGGACGCACGTCCTCGGGGTCGGCGATGGTCTCGCCGATCGTGATGTTCTCGAAGCCGGCGATGGCCACGATGTCGCCGGGGCCGGCGGAATCGGCGGGGTAGCGCTCGAGCGCACGGGTCTTCAGGAGCTCCGTGATGCGCGCGTTCTGATGCGTGCCGTCTGCGCGGACCCAGGCCACGGTCTGGCCCTTCTTGAGCGTGCCGTTGAAGACGCGCAGCAGCGCGAGGCGGCCGAGGAACGGGCTGGAGTCGAGGTTCGTGACCCAGGCCTGCAGCGGGTGCTCGTCGTCGTA
>JAQZBG010000144.1 GCA_029239165.1 Microbacterium sp.
GCGATCAGAATGTCGCAGTGCTGCTTGGCGTGACGAAGTAGATTCAGATGCCCGACGTGAAACAGGTCGAAAGCACCAACGGCATAGCCGATACGCGTCCCCATGATCTCCCCAGATCAGTGATTCCCCAGAAAGCGGATCCCCACCCGCTCCGCGACTCCCACAGCCGCGGTTCGACAGTCTAGCAGGTCCGGGTTTCATTCCGCACAGCAACCCATGGAACGATGGAGGCCGCACGCGGTGCGTGCGCGGAACAGGGGGCTGACGTGGGGACACCGGTCACGGTCATCGTGCCGACGTTCAATGAACGCGACAACGTCGCCGAACTCGTCACCCGCACGGCGGAAGCGCTCGCCGGGTGGGACGCCGAGATCCTGTTCGTCGACGACAGCACCGACGACACGGCCGCAGAGGTCGAACGGATCGCCGCTGACGCTCCGATCCCCGTGCGGGTCATCCACCGCACCGAGAACTCGGGTGGCCTGGGCGGCGCTGTGGTGGTCGGACTCGAGGCTGCGGCAGCCGATGTCTGCATCGTGATGGACGGTGATCTGCAGCACCCGCCGGAACTGCTGCCTGTGCTGCTCGAGCGTCACGCCGCGGCAGACGCCGACGTGGTGGCGGCCTCGCGTTACGTCGGCGGGGGCGACACGAGTGGGCTCGGCACCGCGGTGCGCTTCGGCGTCTCCCGCGTCGCGACCTGGCTGACCAGGGCGATGTTCCCCCGCCGTCTCGCGCGCAGCACCGACCCGATGACCGGCTTCTTCCTGGTCGATCGGCGTCAGCTCGACCTGTCGGCGCTCAAGCCGCAGGGCTTCAAGATCCTCCTCGAGATCCTCGCACGCAACGATCTGCGCATCGCCGAGGTGCCGATGGAGTTCGCGGAGCGCCGGCACGGCACATCCAAGGCGAGTCTGCGTCAGGGGGCCACTTTCATCGCGCACCTCGCCCGCCTGCGCTTCGGCAAGATGTCGCTGTTCGCGCTCATCGGCGTGATCGGCGCGGCGGCGAACCTCGGGATCATGTGGGGACTCACCGCCGCCGGTGTGCCCTATGTCTGGGCGGCCATCATCGGCGCCGAGGTCACGATCATCGGCAACTTCCTGCTCCAGGAGCGGTTCGTGTTCGCCGACATGCGCACGGATGCCCGTGCCCTCGGCATCCGCTTCGCCAGTTCCTTCGCGTTCAACAACGTCGAAGCCGCACTGCGCATCCCCGTGATGGCCCTGATGGTGGAGAGCTGGCACATCTCGAGCGTGCTCGCGACGGCGCTCTCCTTGGTCGTGGCGTTCTTCGCCCGGTTCCTGTTCCACTCGCTGGTCGTCTACGCACCGCAGCGGCGTCGCAGGGCCGACGGGCTCACGTCCGAGCCACCGACGGACACGGCCACGCTGCGCGTCATCCGCGCGATCGATGCCGAGGCGATGAAGCCGGGCGAGCTCTAGCTGCTCGCCGCGAGGTACGCCTCGAGGGCGTCGCGAGCGTCCCGCGGCGTCCATCCCGTCGCCTGGATGCGGCTGAGGTCCAGCACGCTGTTGAGCGGACGCGGGGCGACGGGGCCGGCCTGACCGGCGAAATACTCCGTCGTGGTCACGTCGGTCACGCCGGACGGGTCATGCCCGGTCAGGCGGTATACGTCGCGCGCGATGTCGGCCCACGACCGTGGCTCTCCGGCTCCCGTCACGTTGTAGACGCCACCTGCTTTCGTGCCGTCGAACACGTAGTCGCTGGAGACGTGGACGAGCGTGATGCCGTTCTCGGCGGCGACGCGAGCGAGCGCCGTCACGCCGGTGACGTTCGACGCCCAGGCGTCGCCGCGTCCCTCGTCGGTCTCGGCGAGGTCCACGGCGGTGTAGGCGGCGGCATTGATGATCGCTCGATAGTCCCGCCAGCGACGAGCGATGGGCAGGTCGTCGGCCCGCAGGTCGAGCGTCTCCCGGGTCGTGTACTCCACGTGCTCGGCGTCACCGAGAGCCTCGCGTAGAGCGAGCCCGAGCTGACCGGCACCGCCGAGGACGAGGATCTTCTTCGGTCCGATCGGCGTCACGTCGGCGAGGCGCGGGTGCGCGAGGTCCTTGGCCGAGATCTCGACGTCGGCGAGCGGAATCGGCCACTCGACGGCCGCGGTCTCGTCCGCCAGGTTCAGGAACGAGTACTCCGCGTCCGGCGACCAGTGATCGTTGACGAGGTAGGTGTACGCGGTGTCGGCCTCGAGCGTCTGGTACGAGTTGCCGACGCCACGGGGCACCAGAATCGCACGCGACGGATCGATCTCGGTGGTGAAGACCGTGCCGAACGTGTCGCCTGCGCGAAGATCGACCCACGCGCCGAAGATCCTCCCGGTCGCCACCGAGACCCACTTGTCCCAGGGCTCGGCGTGGATGCCGCGCGTGGTGCCCACGGCATCGTTGAAGGAGATGTTGTTCTGCACGGGGCCGAAGTCCGGGAGACCGGCGGCGACCATCTTCTCGCGCTGCCAGTTCTCCTTGAACCAGCCGCGCGAATCTCCGTGCACGGGCAGGTCGACGACGAGCAGGCCGGGGATCGGCGTCTCGGTGACCGTGAGCGCCTTGCCGAACTCCGTCATCACTGGCCCTTCGCCGCGTAGAACGACTCGGTCGCCTCCTTGGCCGGTGCCCACCAGTCCTCGTTCTCCCGGTACCAGTCGATCGTCGAGGCGAGACCGGACTCGAAGTCGGAGAACTGCGGCGCCCACCCCAGTTCGGTGCGGAGCTTCGTCGAATCGATCGCGTAGCGCAGGTCGTGGCCGGCGCGATCGGTCACATGGTCGTACGCATCCGCCGGCTGCCCCATCTGAGTGAGGATGAGCTCCACGACCGACTTGTTGTCCTTCTCGCCGTCGGCACCGATCAGGTACGTCTCGCCGATCTCGCCCTTGTCGAGGATCGTCAGGACGGCGGAGGAATGGTCGTCCGCGTGGATCCAGTCGCGCACGTTCTGCCCGGCACCGTAGAGCTTCGGACGGATGCCGCGCAGCACGTTGGTGATCTGCCGTGGGATGAACTTCTCGACGTGCTGGTACGGGCCGTAGTTGTTCGAGCAGTTCGAGATCGTCGCCTGCACGCCGAACGACCGCACCCAGGCACGCACGAGCAGATCGCTGCCCGCCTTCGTCGACGAGTACGGCGACGACGGGTTGTACGGCGTCTGCTCGGTGAAGCGCTGCGGGTCGTCGAGCTCCAGGTCGCCGTACACCTCGTCGGTGGAGATGTGGTGGAAGCGACGCTCGTGCCGACGCGCGGCCTCGAGAAGCGTGTAGGTCCCGATGATGTTCGTGTCCAGGAACGGCCGCGGGTCGTGCAGCGAATTGTCGTTGTGCGACTCTGCGGCGTAATGCACCACCGCGTCGGTCTTCGCGAACAGTGCGTCGACGAGCTCGGCGTCCGCGATGTCGCCTTCGACGAGTTCGACGCGGTCGGCGGGGAGGCCTGCGAGCGAGGCGCGGTTGCCCGCATACGTCAGCTTGTCGAGCACCGTCACGTGCGCGTCGGTGTGTGCCACGACGTGGTGCACGAAGTTCGATCCGATGAAGCCGGCGCCGCCGGTCACGAGCAGTCGGGTCATCGCTTTCCCCGTTCCAGGAGTTCGAGCAGGTAGGAGCCGTAGCCGGATTTCACGAGCGCTTCGGCACGCACGCGCAGCTCGTCGTCGTCGAGGAAGCCCTGGCGCCAGGCGACTTCTTCGGGGACGCCGATCTTCATGCCGGTGCGGCGCTCCATCGTGCGCACGTAGTCGGCCGCGTCCGTCATCTGATCGAACGTCCCGGTGTCGAGCCATGCTGTGCCACGCGGCAGCACCTCGACCTGGAGCTTGCCGCGCTCGAGGTACTCCCGGTTGACGTCGGTGATCTCGTACTCGCCGCGCGCGCTCGGCGCGAGGTCGCGGGCGATGGCGATCACGTCGTTGTCGTAGAAGTAGAGCCCGGGCACGGCGTAGTTGCTCTGCGGCTGCTTCGGCTTCTCCTCGAGCGAGATCGCCTGTCCGTCGTCGTCGAACGCCACGACACCGTACGCCTCCGGCTCGGCGACCCAGTAGGCGAAGACCGCGCCGCCGTCGATGTCGGCGAAGCGCTTGAGCTGGGTGCCGAGACCGGGGCCGTACAGCAGGTTGTCGCCGAGGACGAGGGCGACGCTGTCGTCTCCGATGAAGTCCGCACCGATCGTGAACGCCTGGGCCAGCCCGTCCGGAGACGCCTGCTGCGCGAACGTCAGTGAGATGCCGAACTGCGAGCCGTCTCCGAGCAGCGTTTCGAAGTGCGCGGCGTCGTGCGGCGTGGTGATGATGAGGATCTCCCGGATCCCGGCGAGCATCAGCGTCGACAGCGGGTAGTACACCATCGGCTTGTCGTAGACCGGGATCAGCTGCTTCGAGACCCCCAGTGTGATCGGATGCAGCCGCGTGCCCGAACCGCCCGCCAGAATGATGCCCTTCATGATCCCCCTCGTGAAAACGTCGATGTTCGTGGTGGCGTCACAGAAGGGACGGCCATCCCCTGCCGTCCGTCGACCCCCACAGTCGTAGCCTCGACTCTACCGGTTCGCCTCGTCGCATGGTGAGTGGGTGCTGTGACGCCCGGGGTGCGATCCCGGTGAGTGCCCTGCGGAATCGTCTCTTGTCAGGACCGCCGGAGAGGTCCATAGTTGGCTCGTGGAATCCGAGGGTGGTGCCTCGACATCTCTCACCTGGGCCCATCGCGCCGAACAGTCGGTCCGTGCCTGGGAGCAGCGCCATGCCGGGGGAGAGGTCCCGAGCGTGTGGCCCTACGGGCTGGACGCGCTGCGCGACCACGCGGCCGTCGACGTCATCGAGCTCCCCCCGCCCGGTCGAGTCGCGCGGGTGCGGGCGCGGCTGGGAATCGGTCCCCGTCCCGTCGAGGGCCTGGGAGTGACGTGGGACGAGAACACCGCGTACCGCATGCAGATCCTTCACCCTCGCACCCGCTTCGCCACCGGGGTGATCTGGCTCACCGACATGGCGCAGGCCGGATCCTCCCCGGCACGCTTGGTCTCGATGCTGAGTGGTGCGGAATCCGTCTGGGTGCTCTGCGAAGCGCAGCTCGATCCCCTCCACCGCTTGCTGGGAGATCGAGGTCCGCGGGTGTTCTCCATCCCGTTCGGCATCGACAGCGACTTCTTCAGCGCGCAGCCCTTCCCGACGCAACCGCGGATCGTCAGTGTCGGCAACGACCGAGACCGTGATCCGGCCGCGCTCTACGCGGCTCTCGCGCGCGTACTCGCCGCGCGGCCCGACACCGACGTGGTCGTGCAGACCGCTTCCGAGCTCGTGCCGCCCGATGGCGTGCGGGTGGTTCGGCACATGCCGCACGCGGAGCTCCGAGATCTCTATGCGACCGCCAGCGTCGTGGTCGTCCCGACCAGGCCGAACCTGCATGCCTCGGGGATGACGGTCGCGTTGGAAGCGCTCTCGACCGCCCGTCCGGTCGTCGTCTCGGATACGCCCGGAATGCGGCAGTACGTCAGTGAGGGCCGGACGGGGCACCTCGTGCCGCCGGGCGACCCCGAGGCGCTCGCGGGCGCCGTCCTGGCGCTGCTCGACGATCCGCAGCGTGCGTCCGAACTCGGGCGGAACGGCCGGATCGAGGTGGAGCACTCCTTCACGACGCAGATCATGGTCGCGGCTCTCGTGCAGGGGTTGCTGCACCGGGCCTGATGGTCGGCCTTGCGGTGCGACGCCCGAGGGCGGCCGCGAGCGGGGTCAGGTCGCGACGTCGCTGATGATGTATTTCGTCTTGCCACCCGTGTAGGGCAGGCCGTCGACGTAGTCCACGCTCACCGGCACCTCGTTCGCGATCCGCTCCCGCAGCGAGGCGACGGCGCTCTCGATGTGCGTCCTCGCCTGGGCGCCTTCTCCGACGACGACCCGGACCACGATCGAGTAGTCGGCGAGTTGGTGGATCTGGAAGAGTCGGACCGCTTCGGGATGGGCGGCGAACATCGCCATGAGGCGATGCGCGAGAACGGCACCGCTGGGAAGGCGGATCACGTCCGTCGTCCTGCCCTGGGGCTGCTCCATCAGGGGGAGGGCGCGACCGCAGGGGCAGGGGTCCGCTCGCAGGATGCCCCTGTCACCGGTGCGGTATCGGATCAGCGGGAAGACTCGATTGCGAAGATCCGTGATGACGAGGTCGCCCACCTGGCCGGGAGCCGCGGGGGCTCCGTCTTCGTCCACGACCTCGACGCGTCGGACATCGGCGAAGATGTGGAGTCCGTCTCGATGGCCGCATTCGCCGGCGATCCAGCCGAACTCGGAGCCGCGATACTCGTCGTACACGGGGGCGCCGAAGACCGCCTCGAGTCGGGATCGGGCCGATGCCGTGAGCGGCGCAGCGGTCGTCGCGACCGCCGTCGGAGCGGGCACGCTCAGCTTTCGTCGTTCCAGGAAGTCGGCGAATTCCAGCATCGCTCCCACGTAGCCTTCGATCAGGCGCGGGCGCGTCGCGGTGAGCTGGCGGTGGAACTGCTCCATCGTCTCGTTCGAGATGAGACCGGCGTCGAGGTAGACCTGCGTGGTCGGCCACCAGGCCAGGTCGTTCTTGATGGTCGCGAGGCGACCGAAGTTCCAGCGGCCGACGCGCGCGAGGTCGTCGTACGGCTCAACTCCCCACCAGGAGTACATCCGCCAGCTCAACGCGAGCGACGGCACTCTGGCGTCGTGGTACGTGGACAGCGGCTCCCCGGTGCTCCCGCCCGTCAACGCCGGGCGGGTGTTGGCATCCGTCGCCTCGGAGGAGCGGATCTCCGGGGCGTGCTGTTTGACCGTCGCGCGGTCGAGGATCGGCAGGGCCGTCCATGCTTCCGGGTCGGTGAGGGAGTCGGGGCGCACGCCGAGCTCGCCGTAGTGCCTGCCGTAGAACGGAGAAGCGTTCATGGCGAACGTCGCGATATCCCGTGCGAGCCGATTCTGCATGTCGGCGAACTCATCCGGAGCCAGCCGTTCGTTCGCGAGCAGCTCGCGGTGGAATGCGCCCGCGTTGGCACGCACGGTCGCGGCCTTCGCGCGGAAGAACGCGCGCTTCATGGGTGTGGACATGGATACAACCTCTCGTCGTTGAGGAGATGCATTCGGGGGTGAGGGTCAGCGGCGACCGCGCCGTTTGTGGGCGACGCCTTCGCGGAACGCGTCCCGGTGTGCAGGTCCGGCATCTGCCCACTCGCGTCGGGACAGGTCGGGTGACCCGGTCAGTGCGGATGCCGCGCGCCACGCCTCGACGACAGTGGCGGCATCGAGGTCGCCGTCGTACATGAGCACCCACTCGGGGCCCACTTCACGAGCCAGCGCCTCGTTCGCCTCGTTCCGGGGAACCAGCACCGGGCGGGCCATCGACAGGGCGGCGAGCACGCTGCCCGAGTTGTGCATGAACCGGTACGCCAGCACGATGAGTTCGGACGAGGTCGCGAGCTGGACGAGTTCGGCATCGCTCAGGAAGTCGAGATGCATCTCGACGCCGGGAAGGCCGGCAGTCCGTGCCCGGAGGTCGTCTCCGAGCTCGGGCGTCGACGGACGCCCCCCGATCTTCAGACTCAGCGTCGGCTCTGTCGCGACGGCTTCCGCGTATGCGTCGATGAACCCTTCCAGCCCCTTGTAGCGACGGACCCCGCCGAAGGAACCGAGCCGACCGGGAACGCGCTCGGCGGACGGGAACTTCGCGTACCAGTCGCGGTAGTGCCCATGCAGGATCAGGCTGTGCGGCGTCCCCGCCGGGAGCGGGGTGGTCTCGTTGATGACGATCCGGTAGTCGGTGTGGCGATCGATGAAGCGCAGCAGCCACAGTCGCGGCGCATTGTCGTCGGGGAGCTCGATGTTGTGGACCGTCCGCACCACGGCGATGCGCCGGGACAAGCGGTGGCGGAAGACGAGCGCCGTCGTGAGGAGGAACTTCCCGGTGGACTTCCACCAGGAGGATCCGTGCAGCTTGGCCTCCGGCCAGTGCCAGTGGAAGGCGTCGTAGCGCCCGAAGAGCGCCGTGCCCCACGAGAAGCGCAGACGTTCGAGCCCCTCGGTGGACCCCAGTGCTTCGTCGAGCATCTTGTTGTACGGGTTCGTCGTCGCCCGCGGCGCGCCGAGCGACTGCATCACGCGGATGGTCGAAGGGGAATCGGTCATTGTGGTGTCATCCTCCGATGGGCGACGGTACTCGTCGTAGCGTCGGCCGAGAGCGGCCGCGATCGTGCCACGGCCGCGATGGAAGAGACGCGTGCCCCTGGCGTGGTGGGTGATGTTCCGGGTGAGCGCGCCGAATGCTCGTCGCAGACCGCCGACGATGATCCTGGCGATGCCGCCGATCAGCGACTGCACGCGGAGCACCACCCGTCGGGCCGTCCCCCCGGTGAGCTGCAGCTGGATGCGGGTGCCGGCGTTCGCCGAGCTGAAGGCGCGTTGCGCCGCCCACGCCCTGCTGAGTCGCGCGGCGACGACGAGGTCTTCCGTCTCGGACTCGTTGCACCAGACGATCAGACCGCCCCGCTGAGCCAACTGTCGGGAGAACAGCGTGTCCTCCCCGCCGCCGAGTCCCAGCGACGGATCGAAGCGCAGCCCGAGGCGGCGGATGGAGCGGAGATCGAGCAGGAGATTCCCCGCGGCCGCGACCTGCAGGACCGTGCCCGTCTTCCTCGGGGGTCGGCGGAATGTGCCCGATGCGAGCAGCCACGGATCGACGTCCTCGTCGAAGACCGAGATGACGCGCCCCATCACCGCGTCGGCCCCGT
>JAQZBG010000145.1 GCA_029239165.1 Microbacterium sp.
CCGAGGCCGAGGAGATCACCGCCGACGCCGTCATCGTCGCCACCCCGGAATCGGTCGCGCGGTCGCTCCTCTCCGCCGCTGTCCCGGCACTGAAGAACGCCGAGGCGGCATCGTCGCCCGAGATCGAGATCGTCACCCTCCTGCTCGATGCCCCCGCACTCGATGCCGCCCCCCGCGGCACCGGTGTGCTCACGGTGCCGGGAAGCCACACGGCCAAGGCGCTCACGCACTCGACGGCGAAATGGGCGTGGGTGCGGGAAGCGGCAGGGGAGCGACACCTCGTCCGCGTGTCGTTCGGAGCGCAGGGGGAGCCTGCGGCGACGGCGGCGCTGACCGATGAGGCGGCCGCCGATCTCGCGCGGACCGAAGCGGCTGCGCTGCTCGGCGTCGCGCTCGCCCCGGAGACCGTGATCGCCGCGCATCGTGGCCGTTTCGTCCAGTCGCAGCCGGCGTCGATCATCGGTTCCGGTGATCGTCGCACCTCCGCGCGTGCAGCGGTGCAGGCGGTCCCCGGCGTCGCGGCGGTCGGTGCCTGGCTCGCCGGGACAGGGCTCGCCCAGGTCATCCCGGATGCGCGCGACGAAGCCGACCGTCTGCGCCGAGCCCTCCTGTGGGAGTGAATGAGCGCTCCGTGTCAACCCTCTGAGCCATAGATGCCGAAATCGGCATACGGGGCTACGCTGGGAGCCTGGTCGCGGGGAGCGGAAGCCTGCGGGCCATCCAACCCGGGCGAAGCAGGCCGGACAACCGGAACAAGGTGAGGAGACCCCATGAAGGGGAAGATCGGACTCGTCGTCGGACTCGGCGTGGGCTACGTCCTCGGCACCCGTGCCGGACGTGAGCGCTACTGGACCGGTGTCGTGAAGGTCGCGAAGTCGATGAGCGGTCAGGGCACGCCAGGACAGCGACTGGACTCCGCCATCGCCACCGGCCGCGAGGCGGCGGAGGACCTGGCCGAAGCCACGGAAGAGGCGGTCGAGGCCGCGAAGGCGACCACCGCCAAGGCGGCGAAGCCTGCGTCGAAGTCGACCGCTGCCAAGCCTGCCGCCACCAAGGCCGCACCCAAGAACCCCGGCGCCTGACATGCCCCGCGGATACCGAGATCGTGCCGACGACAGCCTGCTGACCCTCCTCGGGGATCTGCCGGAACTCGTCACGAATCTGGTCAAGGCCGAGATCGACGCCGCCAAAGCGTGGGTCTCGCGCACCTCGAAGGATGCCGGCATCGGTTCCGTGTGGTTCCTCGTCGCACTGTTCTTCCTGTTCTGGGCCGTGCCCGTGATCCTCGTCTTCGCGATCGCAGGGCTCTCGTCCTGGTGGCCCGTGTGGCTCTCGGCGATCGTCGTTTTCGGCATCCTGATCCTCGCCGTGCTGCTGTTCGCGCTGCTCGGCATCCTGAAGTTCCGCAAGGTTCTCCGCCGTCAGAACCCGGCACAGGCCGTCGCCGAAGACATCCGACTCGTGAAGGAGGCCGGCGATGACGAACTCTGAGTCCCTGCCGCGCACCGTCGTCCCCGGCGGCATCGTCGACCCCGTGACCTCGGCCCGCGCCGAGCTGAAGGCCGCGCTCGCCGCCATCGAGGTGAAGGGCAACATCCCGCGCCGGGTCGAGAAGGCTTCGACGCGTGCTGCGGCGAAGGCCAGGGTCTTCGCCGACCGCAATCCGCTCGGCGCGATCGCCGCGACCGTGGGTATCGCTGCCGTCGTCGGGGGCGCGGTCTGGGCGATCGCGCGCGCCATCTCGCGCTGACGACGGCATTCCAGGATGCCGCTGATTCCCCGGTCGGGGTGATTAGCGGCTCCTGCGCAAACGAGGCAGACTGGGGAGCATGATGTCCGAAGAGCGCGCTGAGAACCCGTCCGGCTTCACCCTCTGGGCCGTCTGGCGACGAAACCCCGACGTTCCCGTGACGGAGACCGAGTCGACGGAGCTCGAGACGATCGTCTCGTACATCGAGGATTCCGGCGTGGCCGTCCGCGGCTTCTACGACGTCTCCGGACTCAAGGCCGACGCCGACCTCATGGTGTGGCTGCACGGCGAGACCGCCGAAGAGCTGCAGAAGGCGCTGCGTCGCCTGCGCCGCACCGAGCTGCTGCGTCCGCTCCTCCCGGTGTGGAACGTCATGGGCGTGCACCGCGACGCCGAGTTCAACCGCGCGCACGTGCCCGGCTTCCTCCGCGGGGTCGAGCCGAAGGACTGGCTGTGCCTGTACCCGTTCGTGCGCACGCCCGAGTGGTATCTCGCCCCCGAGGAGGAGCGTCGCAAGATGCTCGCCGACCACGGACGCAAGGGTGCCGCGTTCACCGGCGTCCTCGCCAACACGGTCGCCTCGTTCGCGCTCGGCGACTACGAGTGGCTGCTGCCGCTCGAAGCCGATGAGCTCACCGACCTCGTCGACCTGATGCGCGACCTCCGTTACACCGACGCGCGTCTGTACGTGAAGGAGGAGGTGCCCTTCTACACGGGGCGCAGACTCCGGTTCGACGAGATCGCGGACGTTCTGCAGTAAGCGACATGAGCACCCCCATCCGTCTGGGCACCCGTCGCAGCGCGCTCGCGCAGGCGCAGTCCGGTCATGTCGCCACGGCCCTCGAGAAGCTCTCGGGGCGCCCCGTCGAACTCGTTCCGATCACGAGCGAGGGCGACACCAACCGCGCGTCCCTCTCCGAGATCGGCGGCCAGGGCATCTTCGCCACGCGTCTTCGCGAGGCGCTGTTCGCCGGGGAGTGCGACTTCCTCGTGCACTCCCTGAAAGACCTGCCCACGGCGGTTCCCGAGGGGCTCGTGATCGCGGCGACTCCGAAGCGGGAAGATCCGCGTGATGTGGTCCTCACCCGTGACGGCGTCCCGCTGCACGAACTGCGCTCCGGGAGCACGGTCGGCACGGGCTCTCCGCGCCGCATCGCCCAGGTTCGCAGGCGTGCGCCCGGCGCCGAGGTCGTCGACATCCGCGGCAACGTGGACTCCCGGCTCGCACGCGTGGCTTCCGGAGAGCTCGATGCCGTGATCCTCGCTGCGGCGGGGCTCTCGAGGCTCGGGGCGAAGTCACCGCTGCGGCGCGAGGAGCTGGGTCTCGCGGAGTGGCCGACCGCTCCGGGGCAGGGGTCGCTGGCCGTGGAGACCCGAGAGGATGCCTCTGAGGAACTGCTCACAGCCCTCGCCGGGCTCGACGATCTGAACACCCGTCTGGCCATCACGGTGGAGCGCGCGATCCTCGAGGGACTGGACGCCGGATGTCAGGCGCCGATGGCTGCCCACGCGGTGGTCGACGGCTCCTCGATCCGCGTCCGGACCGTCGTCTACGCGGTCGACGGCGGGCGTCGGATCGGCCTCGACGTCACCGAGGACCTGAACGGGGAGTATATTCGTCGGAACGGCAGTGGCAATGGAGCGGATGCTGCCGATGGTGCAGACCCGATGCACGCAGCGCGCGAGTTCGGGTTCACTGTTGCCCGTCGGCTGCTCGATCAAGGGGCGGCCGGCCTCGTACCCCGAGAGCAATAAACCCTCATGACCACTTCCGAAATCAAGCAGGACCGACCGCTGGACGGCTGGCGCATCCTCGTGCCGCGTGGCGGGCCGTGGGGCGACAGCGTCGCCGCGAGCCTGCGCGCACTGGGCGCGGTGCCCGTCGTCGCGCCGCTGATCAACTTCGCCCCGACCACCGATCAGGCGACGCTCGACACCGCGTTGGCGCAGCTGGCCGCCGGCGAGTTCGACTGGCTGACCGTCACGAGCGCCACGACCGTCGATGTGCTCTTCGCGCACCGGGCGATCATCCCTCGATCGACGAAGATCGCCGCCGTCGGCGAGACCACCGCTACGGCGCTGCAGGCCGTCGGATACGAGGTCACGCTGGTGCCGGAGCAGGACAACTCGGCCGAGGGCATGGCCCAGCAGCTCATCGCTCTCGAACAGAAGCCGCGCCGTATCCTCGCCCTCCGCAGCGAGATCGCGAAGCCCGTTCTCAGCCGGCTCCTCTCGGAGGCAGGCCACGACGTGCACGGCGTGGTCGCGTATCGCACGGTCGGGGTTCCGGTGACAGAGCGCATCCGCCGCGACGTCGAGAACGGCCGGATCAACGCGATCCTCATCACGAGCGGCTCCGTCGCCGAGCAGGTGCGCGAGCAGTTCCCGGAGATTCCCGACGAGACACTCCTCGCCGCGATCGGTCCGCGGACCGCGAAGGATGCGCAGCGCGCGGGTCTTCCGGTCTCCGTCGTCGCCGACCGGCAGACCGTCGATGCGCTGATCGATGCGGTCTCGCACTTCACCCTCCCGCACGCGGCCGACGAGTTCGCGCCGTGAGCTACCCCGATGTCCGACTGAGGCGACTGCGTCAGTCGAGGGCCGTGCGCGATCTCGTGCGCGAGACCTCGCTGCAGCCCCGACAGCTCGTCCTTCCCCTGTTCGTCCGCGAGGGCATCGCAGAACCCGTGCAGATCGGATCGATGCCCGGAGTCGCGCAGCACTCGATCGATTCGCTCCGCGCTGCCGCCGTCGACGCGGCGGAGGCCGGAGTCGGCGGCGTCATGCTGTTCGGTGTCCCTGCGGTGCGCGACGCTCGCGGATCCGGGGCGGACGATCCGCGCGGCATCCTGAACATCGCGACCGAAGCGCTGGCCGCCGAGGTCGGGGATGCGCTGGTGGTGCAGACCGACCTGTGTCTGGACGAGTTCACCGATCACGGCCACTGCGGCGTACTCGCGGCAGACGGCTCGGTCGACAACGACGCGACGCTCGAGCGCTACGCCTCGATGGCGTTGGCTCAGGCCCGCGCCGGATCGCAGCTGCTCGGGCTGTCGGGGATGATGGACGGCCAGGTCGCGGTGATCCGAGCGGCACTCGATGCCGAGGGCTTCACCGACACCCTCCTCCTCGCCTACGCCGCGAAGTACGCGAGCGCTTTCTACGGACCGTTCCGCGAGGCCGTGGATTCGCAGCTCACGGGCGACCGTCGCACGTATCAGCTCGACCCGGGCAACCGCCGCGAGGGCGTCCGCGAGGCCGTCGTCGACGAGGCCGAGGGCGCCGACATCGTCATGGTGAAGCCCGCGATGGCTTTCCTCGACGTGCTGCGCGAGGTGCGCGACACCGTGAACATCCCGGTGTGGGCGTACCAGGTGTCCGGCGAGTACGCGATGATCGAGGCCGCCGGCGCGAACGGTTGGATCGACCGTCGGGCCGCGGTGCTCGAATCCCTGCTCTCCATCCGCCGTGCGGGTGCCGACGCCGTGCTGACGTACTGGGCCACCGAGGCCGCCGGCTGGCTGCGCGACTGATATCTCCGAGGAGTCCTCATGACCGATCGCAATGACGACCTGTTCTCTGCTGCCCGCGCGGTGATCCCGGGTGGGGTCAACTCACCCGTGCGCGCCTACGGGTCAGTGGGAGGGACGCCGCGATTCCTCGCTTCGGCGAAGGGCGCCAGGGTGACGGATGCCGCGGGGCGCGAGTACGTCGACCTCGTCGCCTCCTGGGGCCCTGCGCTTCTCGGGCACGCGCATCCCGAGATCGTCGCGGCGGTGCAGGAGGCCGCGGCGCGCGGACTGTCGTTCGGCGCTCCCACCGAGGGCGAGGTCGAGCTCGCAGCGCTGATCGCCGACCGTGTGCGCTTCGGCGAGATCCGTCCCATCGAACGCGTCCGCCTGGTCTCCACCGGCACCGAAGCGACGATGACGGCGATCCGCCTCGCGCGCGGTGCGACCGGTCGCGATCTGCTCGTGAAGTTCGCCGGGCACTACCACGGCCACTCGGACGGGCTTCTCGCCGAGGCCGGCTCCGGTGTCGCGACGTTGGCGCTTCCGGGCTCGGCCGGTGTCCCCGCGCCGATCGCCGCGCAGACCCTGGTCATCGGCTACAACGACCCCGAGGCGCTGGCCGCGGTGTTCGCCGAGCACGGTCCGCGCATCGCCGCGGTGATCGTCGAGGCGTCGGCAGCGAACATGGGAGTGGTCCCGCCGCTGCCCGGGTTCAACCGCCTGATCGCGGAGACCGCCCACGCGCATGGCGCCCTCATGATCCTCGACGAGGTGCTCACCGGGTTCCGCGTGCACCCGGCGGGCTTCTGGGGTCTGCAGGCCGCTGCGGGCGAGGACTACCTGCCCGACATCTTCACCTTCGGCAAGGTCGTCGGCGGGGGCATGCCGCTGGCCGCGCTCGGCGGACGTGCCGACGTCATGGACCTGCTCGCACCGCTCGGCCCGGTCTACCAGGCGGGAACTCTGTCGGGGAACCCGCTGTCGGTCGCGGCGGGCCTGGCCACGCTGCGCCTCGCGACCCCCGAGGTGTACGCCGCGGTGGATGCGGCATCCGCCCGAGTGTCGACGGCCCTCGACGCCGCGCTGGCATCGGCCGGCGTCACGCACGCCGTGGCCAGAGCCGGCAACCTGTTCAGTGCGTCGTTCCGTGCCTCCGCGCCGAGGAACTACGCCGAGGCGCAGGCGCAGGAGTCGTTCCGCTACGCCCCGTTCTTCCACTCGCTGCGCGAGCAGGGTGTGGCCCTCCCGCCGAGTGTCTTCGAGGCCTGGTTCCTCACGGCTGCCCATGGGGAGCAGGAGCTCCAGCTCATCGAGGCGGCGCTTCCCACTGCGGCCGAGGCTGCGGCTGCCGCGCGCCCCTAGCTCGATTCCGGTGATCGGGGCCGGACTCCCCGGTGAATGGTGGCGATCGACAAGGGATCGTTGCGTTCCTGTGAGCAACTTCCAGACAACTGGCAGGGCCGCGCTGGCAGACTGAGTGCATGGTGACGTTGCTGCTGGACCAGACGCAACTCGAAGTCGTGCTCTCGCCGCTCGAACGCGCCGCCACCTTCCACCGCGAGAACGTCCGGATCGCGCGCGAGACCATCACCAAGGTCCAGCTCACGGACGATGCGTGGACCTGGCTGCGGGGCGTCCCGAACCCGGGCACGCACATCCCCGGCATCCTCGCCGCCGGCAGCTGGAAGGCCGCCGGCAGCCTGGACTTCGTGCTGATCCGCAAACGTCGTCCGAGCGTCGTCGTCGACCTCGAGGGCGACGAGCAGTACCGCCGTCTGATCCTCACCACGCGGCACGGCCTCGCGCTCACTCAGGCGCTGCGCCTGGACGTGTCGACCGAGCCGGCAGACGTCGAGGAGATCGTGGCGACCTCTCCCACCGCCGTCCCGAAGGGCAGCCGTCGCCCGGTCATCCGCCCCCGCCCCGCCTGACGGTGGCGGAGCCGGCTGCGGCCGACGCTGACGGAGCAGAGGAACGCCCTCCGCGACCGTGAGGTCGGGAGGGCGTTCTCGGTACTCAGGCGCTGAGGCTCAGCCGTGGTGGTGCTCGCCATCGTGGTGGTGATCACCGTCGTGGTTGTCGCCATTGTGGTGGTTGTCGTCGCCATCGTGGTTGTCGTCACCATCGTGGTTGTCGTCACCATCGGAGGCGGTTTCCTCGGTGGGGTTCTCCTCGGTGGGCTTCTCCTCCGAGCCGGGCTCGTCGGAGGCCGCCTCATCGGACGCGGCCAGCGGCACGGTGTCGATGACGCCGGTCGACGCGACGGTCCAGTGAGCGCTCTCGTCCGAAGCGTCGTCGGCCGAGTCATCGCGTTCCGGGCCGAGGGGATAGTCCTTCGGCTCGTCCTCGTAGTAGGCACGTGCGGCTGCAGCCAGCATCGAGCTGACCGCGGCGGATCGCGGATCCTCGTCGGCGGCCTGAGCGTCATGCGTGTCGTCGCGATCCGAGATGTCGTCAGATGCGTCGTCCTGCTCTGCGCTGTCATGCTCTGCATCGGACTCAGATGCGTCGTCGAGACCGGCGAAGATCTCGACGCCCGCGGGCTCGCTCTCCGCGGCGTCCTCGTCGAGC
>JAQZBG010000500.1 GCA_029239165.1 Microbacterium sp.
GGCAGCCCGCGCTCAACGAGGAGCGTGCGCCTCCAAGAACTCGTAGACATCGGTGGTGTCGACACCGGGGAAGGCACCCGTCGGAAGGGTAGCGAGCAGTGTGCGCGGGGTCTTCACATTCGGCCAGGAGTTCGCGCGCCAGCGCTCCTCCAGATCGGCCGGCGCCCGGCGGCAGCACACCTCGACCGAGTGCTTCGAGACCCCGCGGTGGGCGGTGTCCCGCCCCACGAACCATCTGGTGTCGTCGAAGCGCACGCCCACGCTCACGGAGTGCAGGCCTTCGCTCGACGACTCCACCCGGGCAGTGCACCAGTAGGTGCCGTTGCCGGTGTCGGTGTACTGGTAGTACGGGTTGAAGCGGTCATCCTCGTCGAACACCACGCGCGACGTCCAGCGGCGGCAGCACATCTGCCCCTCGATGGCCCCGAGACGGTCGGTCGGGAAGTTCACGTCGTCGTTCTCGTACGCCTTCGTGATCGTGCCCGACTCGTGCACCTTGAGGAAGTGCACGGGAATGTCGAGGTGCCGCGTCGCGAGGTTCGTGAAGCGGTGCGCCGCCGTCTCGTAGGACACCGAATACGCGTCGCGGAGATCCTCGACCGAGATCGCCCGCCGTTGTTTGGCATCTGTCAATGCGGGAACGACGTGCGCTTCGGGGATCAAGAGCGCACCCGTCAGGTAGTTGGTCTCGACGCGCTGACGCAGGAACTCCGCATAGCTGCGCGGTTCGGAGTGCCCGAGGATGCGGCTCGACAGCGCCTGCAGCACCGCGGTGCGGGCGTCGCCCTTCGCGGGCACACTGCTCGACAGGTAGAGCCGGCCGTTCGCGAGGTCGGCGACACTGCGGGTGGTCTGCGGCAGGTCGGGTGCGTAGTGCAGGGTGAAGCCGAGGTAGGCCGCGATCTCGGAGGCGGTGCGCTGGGTCAGCGGACCCCCGGGGTGCCCGACCGCGGCGAGGATCTCCGCCGCCTTGGCCTCGAGGTCGGCGAAGTGGTTGTCCTGTCGCCGCATCAGGTGCCGCAGCTCGACGTTGGCCCGCCTGGCCTCCTCCGGCGTCGCGGCCCGCTCATCCTTGAGTCGATCGATCTCGCCGTGCAGGGCGAGCAGCGCCTTCAGCGCGTCCGTCGGCAGGCTCTTCGCGATCCGGAACGGCTCGATGCCCAGCGCCTGGAAGGTCTGCCCCTTCATCGCGCGCTCCAGCGCGATCTCGACGGCGCTGCGCTCATCGAGCGGCTCACCTTCCAGGAGCGCATCGATCGTGACGCCGAGCGCCCGGGCGATCGCCTGCAGCTGCGTGAGTTTGGGTTCGCGCTTGCCGGTCTCGATCATCGACATCTGGCTCGGCGCCCGATCGACGGCAGAAGCGAGGTCGTCGAGGGTCATCCCCTTCGCCGTGCGGAGCTGGCGGATACGACGGCCGATCGTGAGGGCATCGGTCTCTTCTGCAACGTCGACGGTGCTCATGCGGCCGATTCTGTCACAGAAACAGAATTTCCGCCGATCTTCTCCCCTCGATCGGCGGTTCAGGGCAGAGAACTTCACTCACAGTGGAACCACGCCACACCGGCACCGCAGCCGGATCCACCGAGGAGACACCATGACGAACACCGCCCACACCCCGACGCCCCGCCCCGCCGGTCTGCGAGCCGGCGACCAGGTTCAGACGGCCGCCGAGAACCTCTGGAACCTCCTGCACACCGAGGACTACGTCCGGGCACTCGGCGCGTACACCGGAGGCCAGGCCGTGCAGCAGGTGCGCGCAGGACTCAAAGCCATCTACCTCTCGGGCTGGCAGGTCGCCGCCGACGGCAACCTCGCAGGTCACACCTACCCCGACCAGTCGCTGTACCCCGCGAACTCGGTGCCGGCGGTCGTGCGCCGCATCAACAACGCGCTCATCCGCCAGGACCAGCTCGAGCACGCCGAGGGTGACATCACGCAGGACTGGCTCGCGCCGATCGTCGCCGATGCCGAGGCCGGCTTCGGCGGACCGCTGAACGCCTACGAACTCGCACAGTCGCTCATCCAGGCCGGGGCCGCCGGCATCCACTGGGAGGACCAGCTCGCCAGCGAGAAGAAGTGCGGCCACCTCGGCGGCAAGGTGCTCGTGCCGACGCAGCAGCACATCCGCACGTTGAACGCCGCCCGCCTCGCGGCCGATGTCGCCGGCGTGCCGACCGTGATCATCGCGCGGACGGATGCTCTCGCCGCGGATCTGCTCACCAGCGACGTCGACGAGCGCGACCAGCAGTTCACGACCGGCGAGCGCACGACGGAGGGGTTCTACCGGATCCGCCCCGGGCTCGAATCGGTCATCAGCCGCGGTCTCGCCTTCGCCCCCTACGCGGACCTGCTCTGGGTCGAGACCGGAGAGCCCGACATCACGCTCGCCCGCGAGTTCGCCGCCGCCATCCACGCGGAGTTCCCCGGTAAGCTCCTGGCCTACAACTGCTCGCCGAGCTTCAACTGGAAGAAGCACCTGTCGGACGCCGAGATCGCGACGTTCCAGCAGGAG
>JAQZBG010000146.1 GCA_029239165.1 Microbacterium sp.
CAGGTCGGCATCATCACCGCCATCATCGGCGCCCCGTTCTTCATCTGGATCGTCCGTCGTCAGAAGGTGCGTGAGCTGTGAGCACGACAGAGCACACCGAGCACACCCTCGACCGGGTCGACGAGCCGGCATCCGCCCGCATCGCCCGGATCGTCGCCGGACGCCGCTCGCGCCACCGTCGGCACGCGATCGCGACGATCGTGCTCGGCATCCTGCTGCTCGTCCTCTTCGTCGTGGCGCTGATGGTGGGCAACACGTTCTACCCGCTCGACGAGGTGATCCGGGTGATCCTGGGCCAGACCGTTCCCGGAGCATCGTTCACCGTCGGCGACCTGCGGCTGCCGAGGGCGGTGCTCGCGGTGCTCACCGGAATCGCCTTCGGCATGGCCGGCGTGTGCTTCCAGACGATGCTGCGCAACCCGCTCGCCTCGCCCGACATCATCGGCATCTCCAACGGCGCCGGCGCCGCGGCCGTGTTCGGCATCGTCGTGCTGTCCGCCAACGGTCCCGTCGTCTCGCTGCTGGCCCTGGGTGGCGCGGTCGTCACGGCCTTCGCGATCTACCTGCTCTCGATCAAGGGCGGCTTCGCCGGCACACGTCTGATCCTGATCGGCATCGGCGTCGCGGCGATGCTGCAGAGCATCATCTCGTACCTGCTGTCGCGCGCGGCGAACTGGGACATCCAGACCGCGATGCAGTGGCTGACCGGAAGCCTGAACAACGCCTCCTGGGAGCGGGTGCTGCCGATGGCGATCGCGGCGGCGGTCATCGTTCCGCTGATGCTCTCGCAGGGCCGGGCGCTGGGCACGCTGCAGCTCGGCGACGATTCCGCCGCCGGCCTGGGCGTGCGCGTCAACGCCACGCGTCTCCTGCTCATCCTCGGCGCGGTCGCGCTGCTCGCCTTCGCCACGGCGGCGACCGGCCCCATCGCCTTCGTCGCTTTCATGGCGGGCCCGATCGCGGCGCGCATCACGGGGCCAGGGGCCACACTGCTCCTGCCGTCGGCATTCGTCGGGGCCCTGCTGGTGCTCGCCGGCGACCTGATCGGCCAGTTCGCCTTCGGCACCCGCTACCCGGTCGGCGTCATCACCGGCGTGGTCGGCGCTCCGTACCTGATCTATCTGCTCATCCGTACCAACCGCTCCGGGGGTTCGCTATGACCGTCTCGCACAGCCTGTCCGCCGAGGGCGTGAGTCTGGCCTACGGCGACCGCACCATCATCGACGGCCTCGATCTGGAGATCGCTCCCGGACGCATCACGACGATCGTCGGGGCCAACGGATGCGGCAAGTCGACGCTGCTGCGATCCCTCGCCCGCCTGCTGTCGCCGACCGAGGGCCAGATCGTCCTCGACGGAAAGTCCGTGCACGCGCGGCCCACCAAAGAGGTCGCCCGCATCCTCGGCCTCCTGCCGCAGTCTCCGGTCGCACCCGAGGGCATCGCGGTCGCCGACCTGGTCGGGCGGGGACGGCACCCGCACCAGAAGATGCTCGCGCGGTGGAGCACCCACGACTACGAGGTGGTGGCCGACGCCCTGGACGCGACCGGCATCACCGACCTCGCCGACCGCAGCGTCGACGAGCTCTCCGGCGGACAGCGGCAGCGCGTCTGGATCGCGATGGCCCTCGCGCAGGAGACCGACATCCTGCTGCTCGACGAGCCGACCACGTTCCTCGACGTCGCGCACCAGGTGGAGGTGCTCGACCTGCTCACCGACCTGAGCGTCTCGCGCGGCACCACCATCGTCATGGTGCTGCATGACCTCAACCTCGCGGCCCGGTACGCCGATGAGCTGGTCGCGATGAAGGAGGGCCGGGTGCACGCGACGGGCGCTCCGCAGGACATCGTCACGGCCCAGCTCGTCGAAGAGGTCTTCGGCCTCGCCAATCAGATCACCATCGACCCGGTCTCCGGGAAGCCGATGGTCACACCCATCGGGAGGCACCATGTCCGCTGAGACGACCACGACCGAGCGTCCGACCTACATCCTCACCCGCGCCCAGGTGCGCGCCGTCGCGCGGGTCTCCCCCTCGTTCGTGCGCGTGACGTTCGGCGGCGACGACTTGAGCGAGTTGGGAACGCCCGGCGAGGTGTTCGACAGCCGCATCAAGCTGGTCTTCCCGCCGGCATCCGGCGTCCTCCCCGAGTTGGATCGGGCGTCGGACAACTGGTGGCAGTCGTACCTCGCGGTTCCCGAGGGGGAGCGCGGTTCCATGCGCACGTACTCCGTGCGCGAACTGCGGGTCGATTCGGTCGCGGGTACCGAGGTGGACGTCGACTTCGTGCTGCACCTCGAGCCGGGGCTCACGGGACCCGCGTCGCTGTGGGCGAGCCAGTCCGCGGTCGGTCAGGAGCTGTACCTCGTGGGGCCGCGTCGCGGCGTGGATGCGGATGCGCACGGCGGTGCCGAGTTCGCCCCGGGAACGGCTCGGTCGGTCGTGCTGGCCGGGGATGAGACGGCGGCTCCGGCCATCGCCCGCATCCTGGAGGACGCACCCCGCGACCTGAGCGGCGTGGCGTTCATCGAAGTGCCCTCGCCGGCCGACATCCTGCGCATCGACGTGCCGTCCGGTGTCGAGGTGCACTGGCTGCCGCGCGACGCCGGCGACCCGCACGGGCTGCGGCTGATCCCGGCCGTGCTCGGCTACCTTGGCGATGCGGACGCGGCGGACGAGATCCGCGTGAAGGACATCGACGGGGAGGACCTGCTCTGGGAGACGCCGGAGTATTCCGGTCTCGGGGAGGAGATCGACGCGGCGGATGCCCCGGCCGAGCGCTACTTCTGGATCGCGGGGGAGAGCGGCGTGGTCACCACCCTGCGCCGCCACCTGGTCAAGGACCTCGGCATCGACCGCGGGCAGGTCGCGTTCATGGGCTACTGGCGCCGCGGCGTCGCGATGCGGGGCTGAGATGACGACAACAGAACGCCACGCCCTGCAGGGCGAATCCCTCGTGCTCGGATACGGTCGTGCCCGCGTGGTGCACGACGTCTCCCTGCGCCTCGCGCCCGGACGCGTCACGGCCCTCATCGGGCCGAACGGCAGCGGTAAATCCACCGTCCTGCGCGCCCTCGCGCGCCTGCACCGCATCGAGGCGGGGAGCGTGCGCATCGGCGGAGACGAGACCCGCGACGCCGCCGCCCTCTCGGCGAAGGAGTTCGCGAAGGCGGTCGCGATGCTCTCGCAGTCGCGGCCGCATCCGTCGGGCATCGAGGTCTCCGACGTCGTGGCGTACGGCCGACACCCGCACCGGGGTCGCTTCTCCGGCGTCAGCGATGCCGACCGCGCCGCCGTGGCCAGGGCGCTCGAGTTGACCGGGCTCAGCGCGATGTCCGCCCGCCCCGTCGATCAGCTCTCGGGCGGCGAACTCCAGCGCGTGTGGCTGGCGACCGCCCTCGCGCAGGACACCGGCGTGCTGCTGCTCGACGAGCCGACCAACCACCTCGACCTGCGGTACCAGGTCGAGACGCTCGACCTGGTCCGTGAGCTCGCCGACGACCACGGCACCGCCCTCGGCGTCGTGCTGCACGACCTCGACCACGCGGCATCCGTCGCGGACGACGTGGTGCTGCTGCACTCCGGACGAGTGCACGCGGCCGGCACCCCCGCCGAGGTCCTCACCGGCGAGAACCTCTCGCACGTGTACGGCCTGCGCATCGACACCGAGATCGACGAGGAGACGGGCCTCGTGCGGGTGCTCCCGCGCGGTCGTCACCACGGTCGGCATCGCGCCGCTGCGGCATCCTGAACCCCCTCACCCCTCCCGGAGGAAGAACCGAATGAAGAAGAAGCCCCTCGCCCTGATCGCCCTCGGTGGCGCGCTCGTGATGGCCCTGGCCGGCTGCGGGACGACCCAGGCCCCCGCCGCCTCCGACTCCGAGACCTCGGCCTCGGCGAGTGCGGGCTGCGGTGACGACACCACCGCGACCTCGACGGGCGCCGTCTCCGTCACGGACGATCTCGGCCGCACGGTCGAACTCGACAAGCCCGCCGAGCGGATCGCGGTTCTCGAGTGGCAGCAGATCGAGGATGCGCTGTCGCTCTGCGTCACACCGGTCGCGGTCGCCGACGCCGAGGGCTACAGCACGTGGGTCACCGCGGAAGAGCTCCCGGAGGGGGTCACCGACGTCGGCACCCGCCAGGAGCCGAACCTCGAGACCCTGTTCGGCACCGAGCCCGACCTCGTGATCGTCGAGGTCAGCGCCGCGGACGACCCCATCGTCTCGCAGCTGGAGGCCTACGACGTGCCGGTGCTCGCGATGGTCGGCGCGGATGCCGCCGACCCCATCGCGAAGATGCTCGACACGCTCGACCTCATCGCCGAGGTGACCGGCCGCGAGGAGCGCGCCGAGGTCGTCGCGGACGAGTTCCGGGCGCACCTCGAGTCGGCTTCGGCCGAGCTCGCGGACCTCGACCTGCCCACGAAGGAGTTCGTGTTCTTCGACGGCTGGGTCGACGGCGGCAACGTCGCGCTGCGTCCGTTCGGCCAGGGCTCGCTGGTCGGTGAGATCGGCGAGGAGCTCGGTCTGAAGAATGCGTGGACCGGCGAGGTCGACCCCACCTACGGCCTCGGTCAGACCGACGTCGAGGGTATGACCACGGTCGGCGACGCCAGCCTGTTCTACACCGGCACCGAGGACCCGGAGTCGGAGAGCTTCATCGACGCGCTGCAGGACAACCCCGCCTGGACCTCGCTGCCCGCCGTGGCCGATGACCGCCTGACCGCCTTCCCCGCCGGGATCTGGACGTTCGGCGGACCGCGCTCGACCCAGCAGATCATCGACGGCTACGTCGAGGTGCTCTCGAAGTGACAGGTGCCCTTCGCCTCGACGATCCGACGGCCACGACGGAGCCGGCGCGTCCGGCTCCCGCCGTCGTGCCCGAAGAGGCGGAGGGACACCGGCCGGGCGCCCTGCTCACAGGCATCGGCGTGCTCGTGGCCCTCGCCGTGGTGCTCCTCGCCGTCGCCTGCTGGCACCTCACGCAGGGCACGAGTGGGGCCGTGTTCGCCGACACGGAGGTGCTGTGGGGGTCGCGGGTGCCGCGTCTCGCCGCGGGCATCGCCGTGGGCGTGGCGCTCGGCGTTGCCGGCATCCTCCTCCAGTCGCTCGCCCGAAACGCCCTGGCCTCCCCGGACACGCTCGGAGTGACCGCCGGCGCCTACCTCGCGGTCACGGCGCTCGCCGCGTTCGGCATCGCCGTGCCGGTGTGGGCATCGGGCGCTGTCGCGTTCGCCGGCGGCATCATCGCGGCGGGGATCGTGCTCGGGCTCGCCGGTGGTGCGGGTTCGTCCACCACGCGGCTGATCCTCGCGGGCACCGCTCTGGCCCTCGCGTTCCAGGCGGGCACCTCGACCCTGCTCATCCTGTTCGACGAGGAGACCAAGGGGCTGCTCGCGTGGGGAAGCGGCAGCCTGTCGCAGCTCGGCCTCACCGCATTCCTGCAGGCGGCGCCGGTCGTGGTCGTGGTGACCGTGGCGGCGCTGCTGCTGGCGCGGCGGTTCGACATCCTGGCGCTCGGCGACGACACGGCTTCGTCGCTGGGTGTGCCGATCCGGTCGACGCGGGCCATCGGCATCCTGCTCGCCGTCACGCTCACGGCGGTGGCGGTGACGCTCGCGGGACCGATGGGCTTCGTCGGACTCTGCGCGCCGGTGCTCGCTCGTCTGCTGTCGCGGGTCGTTCCGGGCCTGAACCGCCACCTGCTCCTGATCCCGGCGTCGGGTCTGCTCGGCGCGATCGTCGTCATCCTCTCGGATGCACTGCTGCGGGCGATCATCGGCGCCGAGGCGGCGATCCTCATCCCGACCGGTGTCGCGACGACGCTGCTCGGGGCGATCGTGCTCGTTCTGATGGCCCGCCGGCTGCGCGATGCGGGCGCGACGCGCGAGCCGCCGCGGGTGCGGTTCGGCGTGCGCAGTCGATTGCGGTTCCGCATCACGATGGTGGTCGTCGTGCTCGGCACGGTCGGGGTGCTGGTCCTCGGCCTGCTCGCCGGGCACACCTGGCTGCTCACCGGCGACATCGCGTTGTGGCTGCAGGGGGAGGCGCCGGCGGCGATCGCCTTCGCACTGGACGAGCGGGCGCCGCGTATCGTGGCCGCGGTCGTCGCCGGTGGTGCGCTCGCTCTCTCCGGCGCCATCATCCAGGGGGTGAGTCGGAACCCGCTCGCCGACCCCAGCATCCTCGGCGTCACGGGCGGTGGTGGCCTCGGTGCGGTGCTCGTGGTCACCAGCGCCGTCTCCTCCACCGCGGGCATGATCGCGGGTGCCATCGCCGGCGCGCTGCTGGCCTTCGCCCTCGTGTATCTGCTGTCGTGGCGCGGCGGGCTGAACGCCGACAGGTTCCTGCTGATCGGTATCGGCGTCTCGTACTTCACTGTGTCGCTCACGACGTTCTTCCTGCTGAGGTCGAACCCGTGGGACACCCCGAAGATCTACACCTGGCTGTCGGGAACCACCTACGGCCGTGTGTGGGAGCAGGTCCTGCCGCTGGCGATCGTGTTGGCCATCGCGTTGCCGTTCGTGGTGATGAGTCGCCGTGAGCTCGATGTGCTGTCCCTCGACGAGGACACCCCGCGACTGGTCGGCATCCGTCTCGAGCCCGTGCGGCTGACGCTGCTGGTCGTGGCGGCGGTGCTCGCGGCGCTCAGCGTGACGGCGATCGGTGTGATCGGCTTCGTCGGGCTCGTGGCCCCGCATGCCGCACGGGCGCTGGTCGGTGCCCGGCATTCGAGGGTGATCCCGGTCGCGGTGCTGCTGGGCGGACTGCTCGTCGGAGTCGCGGACACGATCGGCCGCACCGTGATCGCTCCCGCGCAGCTGCCCGCCGGATTGGTGGTGGCGTTGATCGGAGCCCCGTACTTCGTCTGGCTGCTCTGGCGTTCGCGCGACGCCTGAGGTCGGGTCGGGACGGCGCAGCGAGGAGGCCCGGCATCCGTGTGGATGCCGGGCCTCATCGTCGCGAACGGCGTTACTTGGCGAGGAAGTCCTTCAGCGCGGCGTTGACTTCGTCGGCGTGCGTCCAGAGCAGGCCGTGCGGGGCGCCCTCGACCTCGACGTAGTCGGCATCCGGCACCGCCTGGTGGAAGCGGCGCGCGGTCGCGTCGATCGGGAGGATGTTGTCCTTCGTGCCGTGCAGGATCAGGGTGGGCTTCGCTGCGGCGCGGACGGCTTCGACGTC
>JAQZBG010000147.1 GCA_029239165.1 Microbacterium sp.
CGACCGGTGCCGCGTTGGGGATTGAAGGTGAGCCCCTCATCGATGATCAGCACATGCTCGCCCGGCAGGCAGGTCTCCGCCCAGCGTGACGCCGGGCCCGCCGTGCCGTCGGCCGCCGAGCCGTGCAGCACGAAGTCCACGTCGATCTCGGCACCGGCCTCGGACGTCGCCGGGCGATACGCGCGCACGGTGTAGTTGCGCATCACCGGCCGTTCGCCGTCGGGGATGCGCAGGAACTTCAGGTACCCGAACATCTTGTTCGCCTTCGCGGGCACGCGCTCCAGCCCGGCGTCGCCGCCGATCGGCAGGAACAGTCGGAACCACTGGTCGAAGCCCATCGGGCGGAACCTCTCGATCTCACCGCCACCGAGAGTCACGCGGATCCAGTGCGCCGACAGCCGTTCGGTGCGCAGGACCGTCAGATGGATGAGCTCGGTCGTCTCGGGTTTGACCAGCTTGCTGTATGCCATGGTGCGCCTTTCAGGGAAGCTGCCAGGGGAAGAAGGCGACGAAGATGGCGGCGGACGCCAGCAGTGTCGTGAGGGTGAAGACCATGTCCCGCACGCGGAACGGCACGAGATGTCGTTCGGTGCGGGTCGGATGAGCGCCGAAGGCCCGCGAATCCATCGCCAGGGCGACGCGCTCGGCATGGCGGATGGCGCCGGCGAGGAGCGGCACGATGTAGCCCCACCCGCGGGCGATCCGGGCGAACGGCCCGCGCCCGCCGTGGTAGCCGCGCACCCGGTGGGCTGCACGGATCACGGCCAGCTCATGCCCGAACCGCGGCACGAACCGGAACGCCGCGAGCGCCGTGTAGCCGACACGGTAGGGCACGCGGAGCTGCTGCACGCTCGCGCGCACGAGGTCGGGGCCACTGGTGGTGAGGCCGCCGATGAGGGCGAGCGCCATGATCGAGCCGAGGCGGAGCGCAGTCGCCGAGCCGATCACCAGAGCTCCGCTGTACAGAGTCCAGTCGCCGATCCGCACGACCGGCGTGCTGCCGTCGACGAGCCCCGCATCCACCCACAGCGAGAACCCGACCGTGATCAGCAGCATCCCCGCGGGAAGCCCGAGAAGCAGCAGAGCGAGCACACGTCGGGTGAGGCGCGCCCCGACCAGCAGCAGCCCGTAAGCGAGCACGAGGAACGCGGCGGGAGTCGCGAGATCGCGGACGAACACGAGCAGCACCATGGCCGGGGCGAAGCCCGCGACCTTGGCGAGCGGATTCAGCGCGTACAGGAACTGCCGGGGCGAGGTCGCCGTCATCCGGGCATACGGATCGAAAGCGCGCCCACCGGCGGCGGTGGCTGCGCTACGGGTGCTGCTGCCCGTGACCTCGGCGCTCATCGCATCGCCTCGAGACCCGCAGAGGCCAGCACGCGCTGCAACGCGGGCATGCGGAGCCCGGCATCGGCGAACAGCTGCTGGTCGCGGAACAGCGATGCGGTCGGTCCCGCTGCCCGCACCCGCCCGTCGGCGAGGAGCACGACGTGCGTACTGTGCTCCGCGACGAGCTGCAGGTCGTGAGTGACGATCACGATCGTCGTGCCCTCGGCGCGGAGGTTCTGCAGGAGGTCGAGAAGCTCGGCGGCCCGGGCGCGGTCCTGCCCGAACGTCGGCTCGTCCAGCGCGAGGACCCGAGGCCGCGTGATGAGAGCCGTGCCCACCGACAGCCGTCGCTTCTCCCCGCCCGACAGGAGGAACGGATGCACGTCCGCCTTGTGCTCGAGGCCGAACCGCGCGAGCATCTCCTCCACGCGCGCGTTGATCTCCGCGTCCGGCACATGCCGCAGCCGCAACCCGTGGGCCAACTCGTCGAAGACGGTGTGCGCGATGAACTGGTGCTCCGGGTTCTGGAACACGAATCCGATGCGGGCGGCGAGGTCGCGGGGCGAGGCGATGCCCGGGTCGATGCCGTCGACCAGCACCTGCCCGCGTGGGGGCGGGACGACACCCGCGAGCGCCTGGATCAGCGTCGTCTTGCCGGCGCCGTTCGTGCCGACGATGGCGGTGAGGCTTCCCGGCTCGAGGTCGAGGTCGATTCCGTGGAGGATCTCGGTCCGTCGGCGCCGCACGGTCAGACCGCGGGCGCGGATGATCGGTCCGGCGGGACGTTTCGTCTCGTCGCTGTGCTCCGCGCTCGACGACGGAGGCTGTGGTCCGCTCGACGACGGGTCGTGCTCTCCGGTCGTCGAGCGAGCGGAGCGAGGCGAGACGTCCTCCCGCTCGAGCCCTTCGGCCAGCTGCTCAGGCGTGAGCGGCAGCGGCTCGAGGGAATGTCCGTGTTCCCGCAGGCGCAGAGCCGCGAGCGTCGCCGCCGGCAGCCAGACGCCCATCGCGACGAGCTCGGCGGCATGCCCGCGCATGATCTCCGCCGCCGGCCCGTCGAACACGACTGTGCCGTCGCGGTCGAGCACGAGGGTGCGGGTCACGAAGTCCATCGCGGCATCCAGGTTGTGTTCGACGAGGAGGATCGCACGATCTCCGGCCGCGACCACATCGGCCAGCGCCGCGTAGACGTCGTCGATGCCCTGCGGGTCGAGGTTGGCGGTCGGCTCGTCGAGCACGATCAGCGGCGAGCCCATCGCGAGGGCGCAGGCGATCGCGAGGCGCTGCCGCCCGCCGCCGGACAGGTGATCCGGGTTCTCGTCGCGCCGATCCCAGAGTCCGACCCGGCGCAGCGCTGCTTCGACGCGACCCTGCACCACATCCAGGGGGAGCAGGAGATTCTCCGGCCCGAACGCGACCTCGTCGTAGACCGTGCCCGTGACGATCTGCGCATCCGGATCCTGGAAGACCATCGCGACGTGCGTGCTCAGCGTGGCGGGCTGTGCGGCAGCGGTGTCGATCCCCCCGGCCGTGACGGTACCCACCATGGTCGCCGGCAGCGCGTGCGGGATCAGGCCGTTGAGGGCGAGCGTGAGCGTCGACTTGCCGGATCCGGAGGGTCCGAGCAGCAGGACGACCTCTCCGGGGTGAATGTCGAAGGTGACGTCGCGCGGCGACGGGTGCGCGGCATCGGCGTGGGTGAGAGAGAGCTCACGCACGCTCAGCAGGGGCGCGGATGGGCGCACGGCGGAGTCCAGGGTCGGCGGATCGTACCCGTCTAACTTAGCTGAGCCTTACCTGAATCGCCATCGCTGCGATTCCCGTGAGCGTCAGCGTCGAGCGACCCCGGCTTTGCGCAATGCGGTGCCGATCGCGAGGCCCACCGCGGTCCAGGCGATCGGGCCGAGCACCGAGATCGCCAGGTACAGGATCTGCGCCCACACGGGCATGACCGCGAGGTGCGCCGCGAAGAACACCACGACGGCGACGACGACCCCGATCACGGCCGCCGAGAGGAAGAAGCGCCATGGCCCCCACGACCGGTAGCGGGTGAGGGCGGCGACGCCCTCCTGGATGAGGCCGAACAGCAGGGCGGTGCCGATGAACCGCAGCGCCCATGCCGGGTTGAAGGCAGTCGCGATCAGCGCGGCGAACACGTGCGTGATCAGGGCGACGAGGGGGAGCCGCAGCACCTCCTGGGCGATGATCCCCGGCAGCACGTGCGAGCCGAGCACGAGTCCGTAGAGGAACAGGAGGGGGCTGGCCAGCAGCACGGGAGTCACCCATCCGGCGATGCCCGCGAGGATGCCCGTCGCCACTCCGATCGCTGCGCAGATGAGCAGTACTCGGGTCGACAGGACGGGGGTGCGGGCCACCTCTCCAGCTTACTGTCGACCTATCGGGTGGGCGGCCGGGGATAACCCTGGTCGATCGGCGAAGGCCGGTTGGTCGATCGGCCAGATCTCGCTTCGATCGGCGGGGAGCGGGGCTATGTTGGCCGCGGTGCAGCAACGCGGTTGCACCGTGATCATCGGGAGCACCACATGGGTCGAACACCCCTCCGGATGGCAGCAGCCACCACCCTGGCCGCGCTGTTCATCGCATCGACGGCAACCACCGGGTACGCGGCGACGTCCGCGGCGACGCCCACGGCGACGCACCCTGTCCCCGTCGCCGGCACGCCAGGCCACTACATCGTGGTCATGAAGGCGGATCCGCTCGCCAGCTACGAAGGCGACGTCAAAGGCCTGAAGGCGACGAAGCCCGCCGAAGGCGAGCAGCTCGAGACGCAGTCGAAGGACTCGCAGCGGTACGTCGAGCACCTGCAGACGCAGCAGACCGACCTGATCAGCGACGTGGGCGTCACGCCCGACAACACCTATCAGGTCGCGCTCAACGGGTTCAGCGCCGACCTCTCGGGCGAACAGGTCGACGCGCTCCGTGCGTCGAAGGACGTTCTCGGCGTCTACCCCGATGAGGTCCGGCACCCCGACGCGCAGACCTCCACCGATTTCCTCGGGCTCGGCGACGACCGCAAGGGCCGCGGCGGAGTGTGGCAGCAGACCGGCGGGGTCGAGAAGGCCGGCGAAGGCGTCGTGGTGGGCGTGATCGACACCGGCATCGCTCCCGAGCACCCCTCGTTCGAGGGCAAGAAGATCAAGAAGCAGAAGAAGCAGCAGAGCCGGCACAAGGGCAACCAGCCCTACACCGACGGCACCTACGTGTACTTCGACAAGTCCGACGGCGGACAGTTCCAGGCGACCATGGTCGAAGGCCAGGACTGGGACAAGAGCGACTACTCCTCGAAGCTCATCGGCGGACAGTACTTCTACGCCGGAGCCGAGGCCGCCGGCTTCGACTTCCAGTACGACTACCTCTCGCCGCGTGACGGGGACGGCCACGGGTCGCACACCGCGAGCACGGCGGCGGGCAATTTCAAGGTCGATGCCGCCATCGAGGACGTCGACTTCGGAACGGTCTCCGGTGTCGCACCCGGTGCGAAGGTCGCTGCCTACAAGGCCTGCTACGTCGGCCCGGACACGACCGTCACCACCGATGACATCTGCGCGCTGAGCGACCTCGTCGCCGCGATCGATCAGGCGGTCGCCGATGGCGTCGACGTGATCAACTACTCCATCGGCGGAGGCGCCGCGAGCACCGTGTTGGCGCCGGAGGACATCGCGTTCTTCAACGCCGCGGCAGCGGGCGTCTTCGTCGCGACCAGTGCCGGCAATGACGGCCCCGACTCGGTCACGGCCGACCATGCCTCGCCCTGGTACACGACCGTCGCCGCATCGACCATCCCGACCTGGGAGGGCACCGTCCAGTTCGACGGGTTCGAGCAGGCCGGCGCCTCGGTGAGCGTGCCGTTCGGCGAGACCGTCACCGGCCCGTCGATCGCCGCGGTGGATGCGGCCGCTGCAGGAGCGGTCGACCCGCAGCTCTGCCTCCCGGACACCCTCGACCCCGCGAAGGTCGCCGGACACATCGTGGTCTGCGACCGCGGCGGCAACGCGCGCGCCGAGAAGTCGCAGGTCGTGGAGGATGCCGGTGGCATCGGCATGGTCCTCGTGAACGTGCCCGGTGGTGCGGACTCGCTCGACAACGACTTCCACGCCGTGCCGACCGTGCACCTGAACGCCGTGCATCGCGCCGCCGTCCTCGCCTACGTGCAGGGTGGCGTCGACCGTCCGATCACCCTCGTCGGGGAGAACACCACGGGCGTGACCACGCCGACGCCGCAGATCGCCGGCTTCTCGAGCCGCGGACCGATGCTGGCCGACGGCAGCGACGTGCTGAAGCCGGATGTCGCGGCCCCCGGTGTCGCGATCCTCGCGGCGACGAACAACGGGCCGGACGAAGAGCCGACCTTCGGCATCCTCTCCGGCACATCGATGGCCTCGCCGCACGTGGCGGGCCTCGGAGCGCTGTACCTCGGTGAGCACCCGAAGGCGACGCCGGGCGAGATCCGGTCGGCGATGATGACCACCGCCTACGACACCGTGCTCCCCGACGGATCGAAGAACACCGATCCGTTCGAGCAGGGTGCCGGTCAGGTCGACGCGAAGCGGTACCTGAACCCGGGCCTGCTGTATCTCAACGGGGTCAAGGACTGGGCGGCGTTCCTCGACGGGAAGGGCCTGTCGGACTTCCCGGGGATCGAGCCCATCGACGGCAGCGACCTGAACCAGGCGTCGATCTCGATCGGCTCGCTGGCCAGCGCCCAGACCGTCACGCGTTCGGTCACGTCGACCGAGAAGGGCACCTTCACCGCGAAGGCCGCAGTCCCCGGCGTCGACGTCAAGGTCAGCCCGCAGCAGCTGACCTTCGACAAGCCGGGTCAGACCAAGACCTTCACCGTCACGTTCGACAACAAGAGCGCGCCGGTCGAGGAATGGGCGACCGGTTCGCTCACCTGGAAGAGCGCGAAGAACTCGGTGCGTTCGCCGATCGCGGTGTTCCCGGTCACGGCCGATGCCCCGGCAGAGGTCACCGGCACCGGTGTCGACGGCAGCACGTCCGTGGAGATCATCCCCGGTCTCGACGGCGACCTGGCGCTGAACCTCTCCGGCCTCACCGCCTACGAACTGCTCAGCGACCCGGACAACCCGGTCGAGGGACACTCGGGCGACGAGAACTCGGGTGATGCGAACAAGGATGTCGCCTGGATCGTGGACGTTCCGGAGGGCACCACGCTCTCCCGGTTCGACCTCGACTCGTCGGACGACGACGGCAGCGACCTCGACCTGACGGTGTATCGCGTGGTGAGCCCGGACGACCTCCGGTACTACGAGAACTGGCAGTCGGCGACCGGCTCGGCAGACGAGCAGGTCACGATTCCGACGCCGACCGCGGGCACCTACCTGGTGGTGGCGAACGTGTACTCGACGACGGGACCGATGACGTGGGACATGTCCTACGCCAACGTGCAGCCCGGCGGCGAAGGCGCATTCACCGCGACGCCGAACCCGATCGCCGCGGTCCGCGGTGAGAAGACGAGCTACGACCTCAGCTGGACCGGCCTCGCCGCCGGTACCCGCTACCTCGGGCTCGTCCAGTACGGCGACTCGGCCGTCCGCACCGTCGTGACGGTGACGACGCCGGACGCGGCCGACGCCCCGGAGACGAAGGCACCGGAGACCAAGGCACCGGCGACAGAGGCTCCGGAGACGCATGCACCGGAGACCGAGGCGCCGGAGACCCCCGCGCCGGAGACGCCGAAGCCGGAGTAGCCCCCACAGCACAGCGCCCCGCGGTCTCCCTTCCGCGGGGCGCTGTGTGCGCACGGGCATCCGTTCATCGCGTGATCGGCGCCGCTCGTCGCAGCATCCGG
>JAQZBG010000148.1 GCA_029239165.1 Microbacterium sp.
CGAGCCAGGAATTGGCTCCGAACCCCCCGTCGCCGTTGACGCCGGTCACCTGGTTCGACACTCTCGATCGCCCTCTTTCATCGCTGAAGCTCTCTGGTGCGGACGTCGACGCAGGATGCGTTCGGATCCGCACACTCTCGACCAACAAGCCTAACGTGTTTCGCTCGGGGAATCGTCGGAAGCCGCGCGCCCACACGGCTGCGATCTGGGTACCGTGGAGACATGGAGTTCTCTGGAGCGCAGCCGACCGTCGACCTGACCTACTCGGACGTCTTCCTGGTGCCGCGGCGATCCGGGGTCACCAGCCGTCTGCAGGTCGATCTGGCTCCGCTCGACGGCACGCCGGCGACCCTGCCGATCGTCGCGGCGAACATGAATTCGGTGACCGGACCGCGTATCGCGGCGGTGCTCGCCCGTCGAGGTGCGCTCGGCGTCCTGCCCCAGGACCTGCCGCTGCAGGACCTCGATTCCGCCATCCGCGACGTGAAGGCGCAGCCGGTCCTCTGGGACACGCCGATCGTGCTCCCGCCCGAGGCTTCCGTCTCGGATGCGCTCCGCCTGCTCCCGGCCGCCGCCGGTCACGGGATCGTGGTCGCTCAGGGTCCTTCGCCGATCGAGGTCGGCCGGATCCTCGGGGTCCTCCCGGCGACCAGGCTCGCCACCGCGCTGCCGGACGCCCAGCTCGGCGATCTCGTGCATCGCGGGACACCGTCGATCGATGCGGACGACATCGGCTCGGAGCGCCACGCCTTCGACGTCATCACGGACGCCGACGTCGAGATGGTGACGGTGGTCCATCACGGGCATCTCGTCGGCACCCTGAGCGCGCGGAGCGCACTGCGCTCCACGCTGTACCGTCCGTCGGTCGATGCAGACGGACGCCTGGCCGTCGCGGCGGCCGTCGGCATCAACGGGGACGTCGCGGCGAAGGCCAAGGCGCTCGCCGGAGCCGGCGTCGACGTGCTGGTCGTGGACACCGCGCACGGCCACCAGGAGGGGATGCTGCGCGCGCTGCGTGCGATCGCCGAACTCGACCTCGGGCTGCCGATCGTCGCGGGCAACATCGTCACCGCTGACGGCGTCGCCGACCTGGTCGACGCCGGAGCCACGATCCTCAAGGTGGGCGTGGGACCGGGGGCGATGTGCACCACGCGCATGATGACGGCGGTCGGGCGACCGCAGTTCTCCGCCGTGCTCGAGACCGCCCAGGCGGCGAGGGAGCTCGGCGCCCACGTGTGGGCGGACGGCGGGGTGCGCTACCCGCGCGACGTGGCGCTCGCACTCGCGGCCGGTGCCGCATCGGTCATGGTCGGCTCGTGGTTCGCGGGCACGATCGAGGCGCCAGGGGAGTTGCAGCACGACAGCGACGGGCGTCTGTTCAAGGAGTCCTGGGGCATGGCGTCGACCAAGGCCGTGCAGGCGCGGTTCGGTCGGCTCGATGCCTACGAGCGGGCCCGCAAGGAGCTCTTCGCTGAGGGCATCTCCTCGTCGAAGATCTACCTCGACCCGCTGCGGCCGGGTGTGGAGGATCTGCTCGACATGATCACCTCGGGCGTGCGCTCGTCGTTCACGTATGCGGGTGCCTCGTCTGTGCCGGAGTTCCACGATCGCGCCCTGGTCGGCCTCCAATCGGCGGCCGGGTACGAAGAGGGCAAGGCGCTGCCGGTCAGCTGGTGAGTCCAGCGCGCACCCCATCGTCTTCTGTACAATCGTCCGCATAATGGACGACCCTCCCAGTTGCAGAACATCGCCCCACTGTCCGCCTCTCTCGCAGGAGAGGAACCGCTGATGGACTACATCATGTTGGGCGTGGGGCTCCTTCTCACGGTCGGCACCGGCCTGTTCGTCGCGAGCGAGTTCGCGCTGGTGAATCTGGACCGCGCCGAGCTGGAGGCGAGGCAGGCCCGAGGTGAGTCCCGGCTGTCGCTCACGATCGGCGCCCTCAGACACACGTCCACCCATCTCTCCGCCGCCCAGCTCGGCATCACGCTGACGACGCTGCTCACCGGTTACACGATGGAGCCGGCGCTGTCGAACCTGCTGCGTCCGACGCTCCTCGCCTGGAGGATCCCCGAGGCAGCGGTCGCCCCCATCGCGACGATCGTGGCGATGCTCGTCGCCACCGTGCTCTCGATGATCCTCGGCGAACTCGTGCCGAAGAACTTCGCGCTCGCACTGCCCCTGGCAACGGCGAAGCTCGTGATCCCCTTCCAAGTCTCCTTCACCACCGTCTTCAAGCCGGCCGTGGTCGTGCTCAACGGCAGCGCCAACGGGGTGCTGCGCAGCATGGGGATCGAGCCGAAGGAGGAACTCTCCGGCGCCCGCAGTGCGGAGGAGCTCTCCTCGCTCGTCCGACGTTCCGCCAGCGCCGGGTTGCTCGAGGCCGACACCGCGACGCTGCTCGACCGGACCCTGACCTTCTCCCGGCTGACCGCTGCCGATGTGATGACCGCACGGCCGAGCATGCACGCCATCGCCGCGGGGGACTCCGTGGACGACGTCATCCAGCTCGCGCGACGGACCGGACACAGCCGCTTCCCCGTGTACGACGACGACCTCGACGACATCACGGGCGTCGTGCACCTCAAGGCGGCCATCTCCGTTCCGCGTGACCGCCGGACCGAGGTTCCGGTGGGTGCCCTGGCGACCGAGCCGCTGCGTGTGCCGGAGACCGTGCACGTGGATGCGCTGATCTCCGAGCTCCGCGCCCGCGGGTACCAGCTCGCCGTGGTCGTCGACGAATACGGCGGAACGGCAGGACTCGTGACGCTGGAGGACCTGGTCGAGGAGCTGGTCGGCGAAGTCGCGGACGAGCACGACCGCACCAGGGCGGGAGTGATCCGCAATCGCGAAGGCGTCACGTTCCCGGGTGAGCTGCGGCCCGATGAGCTGCGTCGTCGTGCAGGCGTCGAGGTGCCGGAGGGTGACGTGTACGACACCGTCGGCGGCTACGTGATGAGCGTGCTCGAGCGTGTGCCATCGGTCGGCGACGAGGTACCGCTCGACAGCGGGATCCTCCAGGTCGTCCGCATGGACGGCCGACGCGTCGACCGCGTCCGCTACGTGCCGAGTCCGCTCGACGGGGGAGAGGAGGCCACCCGATGAACGATTGGGGAGGACTCGCCTGGCTCGTCGTGCTGCTGATCGCGAACGCCTTCTTCGTCGGCGGCGAGTTCGCGGTGATCTCGGCTCGGCGGTCGCAGATCGAGCCTCGCGCAGACCAGGGGTCGCGCGCGGCGAAGACGGCGCTGTACGCGATGGAGCACGCAACTCTGATGCTCGCGACCTCGCAGCTCGGCATCACGATCTGCTCGCTGCTCATCCTGAACGTCTCGGAACCGGCGATCCACCATCTGCTCGCCGTGCCGCTGCACGCGTTCGGCTGGCCGGACGGAGCTGTCGACGCGGTCTCGTTCACGATCGCCCTGCTGATCGTCTCGTTCCTGCATGTGGTGTTCGGCGAGATGGTGCCGAAGAACCTGGCGTTCTCGGTGCCGGAACGGGCGGTCCTGATCCTCGCTCCGCCGCTCGTGTGGGTGTCGAAGGTCTTCATGCCGGTGATCTGGCTGCTCAACGCCGCCGCCAACGGGGTGCTGCGCCTCTTCCGTGTGGAGCCGAAGAACGAGGCCGCCTCCACGTTCACGCTCGACGAGGTCGCGACCATCGTGAGCCAGTCACGACGCGAGGGCGTGCTGATGGACACGGCGGGAACGGTCGCCGCCGCCGTGGAATTCACGGACAAGAAGGCGAGGGATGTCGCCGTGCCGCTCAGCGATCTGGTGACCCTGCCGCAGTCGACCACTCCGGACGACATCGAGAAGGCCGTGGCCCGCTACGGTTTCTCTCGATACGTGATCGTCGACGACGAGGCGGTGCCGATCGGGTATGTCCACCTGAAGGACATCCTCCGCGCGTCCGAGGGCTCGGACGCCGAGACCAAGATGATCCAGCCGGTCCCCGCCAAGCGCATCCATCACATGGTGCCGGTGCAGGAGGACACGGATCTGGAGGATGCCCTCGCGGTCATGCGCCGTGCCGGCCGCCACCTCGCGAAGGTGCGCGATGCACAGGGCAGCACCACGGCCGTGCTGTTCCTGGAGGACATCCTGGAGGAGCTGGTCGGCGAGGTGCAGGACGCGACCCGTCGCTTCCGCGGGCGCTGACCCGGACACACGCACGAAGGCCACCGATCCCTGCAGGATCGGCGGCCTTCGTCTGTGCGCGGTCGGTCAGCGCCAGTGCGCGCGCTCGTACTGCGGCGGCCAGTCGACCTCGGCACCGAGCTCGTGGGCGGCGCGCAGGGCGAAGTGCGGGTCGCGCAGCCACTCGCGTCCCGCGAAGATGACATCCGCGGCGCCGTCGGCGAGCACCTGCTCCGCCTGAGCCGACGCCGTGATGAGCCCGACCGCGGACACCGGAATGCGCCCGCCCTGGCGCACCGTCTCGGCGAGCGGCACCTGGTAGCCGGGGAACACGTCGATCCGCTGATGCGCCACGAGGCCGCCGCTGGAGACGTCGATCAGGTCGGCACCGTGCTGTTCCGCCCAGTCGCCGACCATCGTCGCCTCCTCCGGGGTGAAGCCGCCGTCGGCATGATCGGTGGCCGAGATGCGGACGAGCACCGGGACCTCGGGGCCGGCCGTGGTGCGGACGGCGTCCACCACACGCAACAGCAGCCGCGCACGGTTCTCGAGCGGTCCGCCGTATTCGTCGTCGCGCAGGTTGGACAGCGGCGACAGGAACTGGTGCAGGAGGTAGCCGTGCGCCCCGTGGATCTCGATCGCGTCGAAGCCGGCGTCGAGTGCGCGGCGCGTGGCGGACGCGAACGCATCGACCACGCGGTCGATGCCCGCCAGGTCCAGCGCCTCCGGCTCCGCGAAGCCGTCGAAGGCCACCGCCGATGGTGCTGCGGTCGTCCAGCCGCCCTCCTGCTGCGGAACGGAGCCGCGCAGGGGAGCCCACGGCCACCACGTCGACGCCTTCCGTCCCGCATGTGCGAGCTGGATACCGGCATGCGCTCCGCGGTCGTGGATGGCCTGGACGATCGGTGCGAGCGCATCTCGCTGCTCGTCGTTCCAGAGGCCCACATCACGAGGGGAGATCCGGCCTTCGGGGACGACCGAAGTGGCCTCGGCCACGATCAGCCCGGCTCCGCCCGAGGCGAACTGGGTGAGATGGGCATGGTGCCATTCCTGAACGACGCCGTCGACGGCGCTGTACATGCACATCGGCGAGACCCAGAGGCGGTTGCGGAAGGTGACGGAGCGGATGCTCAGAGGGGAGAAGAGAAGACTCACCGTTCGACGCTACCCCCGCAGGCGTGCACCTCGGGCCGTCGCACTAACGTGGAGTCATGATCGAGGTGCGGGAGTGGTCACGCAGCGACACGGCACGGCTGTTCCGTGCGCCGACCGCCGAGGACGACAAGTACGCCCGCGGAGTCGTGGCACTGCGTACCGGGTCTCCCACCTACCCCGGCGCCGCGGTGCTGGGAGTCGAGGCGGCGTGGCGGGCCGGGGCGGGGTTCGTGCGCTACGTGGGCGCGGAACGGGTGGCCGACGCGGTGCTCGCACGGCGACCGGAGACCGTCGTCGGCGCGGATGTCGGCAGTTCGCGGGTCGGCGCGTGGGTGATCGGCTCCGGCACGGATCCTTCGCACCGGACCGACGCCGACTGCCTCGCGCTCCGCGAGATCCTCGCCGGTACGACCCCCGTCGTGATCGACGCAGGTGCGCTGGACCTCGCGCCGGGAGCGCGGGCACCGTTCCTCGTCACTCCCCATGCGCGGGAGTTCGGGCGGCTCCAGGAGCGTCTTCGTGTGCACCCCCACGATGAAGACGACGATCGGGCGGATGCGGCTCGACAGGTGGCCGCGAAGATCGGCGGCACCGTGCTGCTCAAGGGGGCGCGGACGCTTGTCGCCGACCCGGACGGAACCGTCATCGCGGTCGAAGCGGGGACGGGGTGGCTGGCGACAGCCGGCACCGGAGACGTGCTCTCCGGCGTGCTGGGGGCCGTGATGGCCGCGAACCCGGGAGCCGCGCTCGCCGAGGTCGCCGCCGCGGGCGCCTGGCTGCATGGCCATGCCGCGCGGATCGCGGCCGGGGTGCTCGACGGCGGCCCCGGGCATCCGATCGTCGCGATGGACGTGGCCGAAGCTCTCCCGCGCGCGGTCCGGGACGTCCTGGGGTGAGCCGCGACTCGACGACGAGGGTGCTCGTCCTGTGGAGCGCGTTCCTCCTCGTGCACATGCTCACCGCTCTGCTCGGATGGGTGTACCCGAGCCAGCCCATGGGTGATGTCGTCCTCGTATACGAACCGTGGGCGTCGGCGGTTCTCGGGGGCGGACCGGTCGTCGGAATCACCGAGACCTGGGTCTATCCGCAGCTCGCCCTGGTGCCGATGCTGTTGGCCGCCGGGCTCGCAGCACCGCTGGTGCCCGTGCTCGGCGTCTCGAGTGCGTACCTCGTCGGCTGGGCGGTGCTGGTCATCGTCCTCGATGCAGTCGCCTTCGGCGTGCTCATCGGGCGCTCACCCACCCATGCACGGCGGGTCGCCGCGTGGTTCTGGTGTGGGGCCGTTCTGCTGCTCGGACCGATCGCGCTGTACCGGATAGATGCCATCACCGTTCCCCTCGCCGTGATGGGTGGACTCTGGCTCGTCGCGCGGCCCATGATCGCCGCCGCCCTGCTCACGGCCGGCGCCTGGATCAAGATCTGGCCGGGCGCACTCGTGGTGGCGGCCGTCGTCGCGGTGCGCGCACGGCTGCGGGTGCTGTTGGCCGCAGTCGTCGTCACGGGCGGTGTGGTGGCGGTGCTTCTCCTGCTCGGCGCGGATACGGAGATCCTCGGATTCCTGACCGAGCAGGCCGGGCGTGGCCTTCAGATCGAAGCGGTGGCAGCGACACCGTTCCTCTGGCTCGCCGTCGCGGGAGCTGCCCGCATCGAGTACAGCTTCGAGATCCTCACGTTTCAGGTGGCGGCGCCGGGAGTCGATGCGGTGGCCGCGGCCCTCACACCGCTCATGATCGTCGCGGTGCTGGCGGTCACGGCGATCGGGGCGGTCAAGGCCGTGCGCGGTGCCGCGTTTCCCCGTCTCTTCCCGCCGCTCGCTCTCACGCTGGTGACACTGCTCATCGTCACCAACAAGGT
>JAQZBG010000149.1 GCA_029239165.1 Microbacterium sp.
CGGATGCCGAGGCTGAGCAGCGTCAGCCCGGAAGAGTAGATGCCGAGCACCGCGCCGGAGACGAGCGCGAGGACTGCCGTGAGCAGGAACGGCACGAGCACCCAGACCGGCAGGATCGCGGCGAGCGCCCCGATCGGGTCGAACTGCACCGCGGTGAAGAGCTCTTCGTCCGAACCGGCGAGCAGCACACCGAACACGACCAGGATCACCGGGGCGATCGAGCCGCCGAACGTGTTCCAGGCGACGATCGCGCCGTCGGATGCGGTGCGCTTCTGGTACCGCGACCAGTCGGCGGCGATGTTGATCCAGCCGAGCCCGAATCCGGTCATCACCATGACGAGTGCGCCGATCACCTGGCCGATGCCGCCGTCGGGTCGGGCCAGAACGGTGGCGAGATCGATGCGGGGTGCCGCGAGGATGATGTACAGCACCGTGACGATGCCGGTGACCCAGGTGAGCACCGACTGCAGCTTCATGATCGTGTGATAACCGAGCACGGATGCGGTGACGATCAGCGCGGCGACGATCACGGTCGCGATGATCTTCAGCGCGATGCTGTCGCCGTCACCGCCCAGTTGCGTGATGACGGTGGCCGTCGCGAGCACCGCCATGATCGCGAGGAACGTCTCCCACCCGATCGAGGTCAGCCAGGAGACGATGCCAGGAACCTTCTGTCCGTGCACCCCGAAGGCGGCACGGGAGAGCACCATGGTCGGCGCCGAGCCGCGCTTGCCGGCGATCGCGATGAGCCCGCAGAGCAGGAACGACACCACGATGCCGATGACCGAGACGAGCGTCGCCTGCCAGAAGGAGATGCCGAAGCCCAGCACGAACGATCCGTACGACATGCCGAACACCGAGACGTTCGCCGCGAACCACGGCCAGAAGAGGTCGCGTGGCTTCGCGGTCCGCTCGGATTCGGGGATGATCTCGATGCCCGCACGCTCGATGAGAGCCGGCTTGATGTCCGTCATGGTCACATCCTGGCACTGCCGGGAGGCGGTCGGGCGGAGTTTCTCGAGGCAGATCGTCCGGCGGGTCAGCCCGCGAAGAACGACTGCGCAGTGCGGGTGAGGTCGTGCAGGTCAGAGACCCCGGCGAGCTCACGCGCGGAGTGCATCGAGAGGATCGGGATACCGACGTCGACGGTGCGGATGCCGAGCCGCGTCGCGGTGATCGGGCCGATCGTCGATCCGCAGGGCACGCCGTTGTTCGACACGAACTCCTGGGAGGCCACGCCGGCGCGTTCGCACCAGGCCGACCAGGAAGCCGAGCCGACGGCATCCGTCGCATACCGCTGGTTCGCGTTGATCTTCAGGATCGGTCCGGAGCCGAGCACCGGCTGCACGACCGGATCGTGTTTGGCGGCGTAGTTCGGATGCACGGAGTGGCCGACGTCGCTCGACAGGCACCACGACGAGGCGTAGGCCTGGCGGCGTTCGGAGTCGTCCGCGCCGAGACCGGCGTACAGACGCTCGAGCACGTCTTCGAGGAACGGGCCGGCGGCGCCGGAGCGCGATTCGGATCCGAGCTCTTCGTGATCGAAGGCGGCGAGCACCGCGATGGGGCCCCCGGCGGCCGGCTCATGAGCGGTGAGCGCGACCAGCCCGGCGTGCACGGAGGCGAGGTCGTCGAGGCGGCCGGAGGCGAAGAACGCGTTGTCCTTGCCGAAGACCGCGCCGCGCGCGGTGTCGGCGACCACGACGTCGTAGCCGCGGATGTCCGAGGCGGACACGTCGGCCGACGCCGCGAGCTCGGCGAGGATGTCGGCCTCGCTCGGCTCCCCGAGTCCCCACACCGGCTGCGTCTCGGCCTGCTTGTCGAGCGCGAGGCCGTTGTTGACACCGCGGTCGAGGTGGATGGCGAGCTGGGGCAGACGCAGCAGTGCGCCCGTGTCGGCGAGCACGACGCGGCCGTCCGCCAGCGCCAGGCGCCCGGCGAGGCGCAGCTCGCGGTCGAGCCAGGAGTTCAGCAGCGGACCGCCGTACACCTCGACGGCGGCCTGCAGCCACCCGCGCGACCCCGTGGTCGGCTGCGGCTTGAGCTTGAAACCGGGGGAGTCGGTGTGCGCACCGAAGATCTGCACCGGCGTGGTGGCAGCGGCATCCGTCGGAACGGTCCACGCGATCGTGGCGCCGTCGCGCACGACCACGTAGCGACCACCGGCCTGGACGGGCCAGCCGTCCTCTTCGCGAAGCGGCGTGAAACCGGCGTCTTCGAGGCGTCGGGCGACCTCGGCAGCGGCGTGGTAGCTCGAGGGGGAGGCGGCGACGAAGTCGGCGAGGTCCTCGGCGTGGGCGAGGGCGACCGGGGTGACGGGCATGGCGGGCCTTCCTGGAGACGGGCGGTCCTTCGAGCGTAGCCGGGGTCGCGTGGCTCTCTCTCTGCCGGGGCCGCCGTCGTTTGCCCGGCGTTCATCCTCGCGCGTTAGGCTCGTCACGATAGCGCCTAGGGTTCCGGGGTTCGCGCCCGTCTGGTCCGAGCGGCGCCACGGTCCTCCTCCGCGGGAGGGCCGTCATCTGACAGGACAAAAGCCCGGAGGACCCTGTTCGTCGCACCGTGCGCCGGATGGAAGGGTCTCGTCGTGTCCCCTCTTGCCTTCGCCCTCGTCTTCGGGGCGGCCATCGCCCACGCCGCGTGGAACATCATCGCCCACGGCGTCAGTCGAGCGGGGTCGCCGTTCCTGTGGTGGGGCGCGGTCAGCAGCACGCTCGTCTGGATCGGCGCCGTGCCGTTCACCGGAGGCCTCGGGGCGGATGATCTCGGCTCCTTCGCGCTCGGCGTGACGGTCTCGGCCGTGCTGCACGTCGCGTACATGACGGTGCTGCAGCGTGGCTATCGCGAGGGGAACCTCTCCACCGTGTACGCGACGGCGCGCGGCACCGGACCGTTCCTGTCGGTGATCGTGGCGGTGCTGCTGCTCGGCGAGCGGCCCTCGGTGGTGGCGCTGATCGGGGTGGCGGCGGTGATCGTCGGCGTCGTGGCGATCGGTCTGGTCGACCGGGGGCCAGGTAGTCGCGCGCGCCGCATCGATCCCGGCATCCTGTTCGGCTTGCTCACCGGAGTCGCTATCGCCGTCTACACGATCTGGGACGCGCACGCGGTGCGCACCTGGAATCTCTCGCCGGTCGCGTTCATGGTCGGCACGACTCTGCTGCAGGTGCCGTTCTACTCGTACGCGGTGCGCCGTCGATGGGATGCCGTCTGGGCGCTCGGCCGTGCGCAGTGGCGGCGGATCCTCGTGTTCGGCATCCTGTCGCCGCTGTCGTACATCCTGGTGCTGACCGCGATCCAGATCGCTCCGGTGGCGCTGGTGGCGCCGTTGCGTGAGGTGAGTGTCGTGCTGGTCAGCCTGTTCGGGGTGTTCGTGCTGCGGGAGTCGCGTCCCGGTTGGCGGATCGCGGCTTCGCTGGTGGTGGTCGCGGGCATCGTGATGCTCGCGCTGTGATCAGCGGAAGGTGACGAGACCGGCGTGTGCGGCCGTGACCAGGATCTGCACCCGGTCGCGCAGGTGCCACTTCGACATCATGCGCCCGAGATGCGCTTTGACAGTGCCCTCGGAGACGATCAGTGCCTTTGCGATCTCGGCGTTGGACATGCCCTGCGCGAGGCACTGGAGCACCTCGGCCTCACGCTCGGTCAGCGGTTCGAGTGCATCGGTCTCCGCGGCGGTCGGTGTGGAGGCGCGGACGTGCTTGATCAGCATCGAGGCGATCCGCGGGGACAGCGAACTCGCGCCGCTGTGCACCTCGCGCACGCCGGTGACGATGTCCTCGGCGCTGGAGTCCTTGAGGAGGTATCCGGAAGCGCCGGCGCTCAGCATGGGGAGCACCGTCTCGCTGCCGTCCAGAGTCGTCACGGCCAGGACGCGGACGTGCGGCCAGCGCTCGGCGATCACGCCGGTGGCCTCGATGCCGTCCATCTCGGGCATCTGGACGTCCATCATGACGACGTCGGGCTGCTCGCGCTCGACCGTGGCGATCGCTTCGACGCCGTCTTCCGCCTGGGCGACGACGGTGATCTCGGGGTCACGGGAGACGAAGTGCGACAGCGCCGAGCGGACCAGTGGATCGTCATCGACGATCACGACACGGATTTCCTGCATGGGGGAAGCCTAACGGCGCGGGCGACGCGCTATCACGATGTAGACCTTTGGCCAAAAACCTCTAGACGAGAGACAGATGTGCCTGCCATCGATCGCCGAGAAGATGAGTACAGACATCGACGAACGACTACAAAACGGAGGTGAATGTAATGACTTTCTGGCAGCGTGTTGGAATCTTCTTTGGTCTCCACAACTAATCTAGTTGGCAAATAGGAGATAGTGAAGCATGGCCTTTGACCACTCGACCCGGGGAGCCGCGGATACCCTCCGCCTGACTCGAGGCGAGAAGCTCAGCGCGATCGAACGCATCGTCGTTCTGGTGATCCTCTCCATCACCATCGCCGCCGACCTCATCGGCTTCTTCACGACACCGGGTGTGAGCCCGGTCGGTCTTCTGCTGAGTATCGCGACCACAGCAGTGTTCGCGCTCTATCTCTGGAAGCCCCTCATCGCGACATGCGCCTTGGGCGTCGTGTTCGCGTTCTCTTTCATCCCCGGATCGGAACTCCAAGTCCTGACCGCAGCAGCCGTTGCGGCGGGTCTGGTCATGCGACTGGGATGGACCTCGCTGATCCTCTCCTACACCGGCGCATTCCTGGTCGCCGCGGCGCTCGTCCCGTTCGCCGCCGAACCAGGGGTCAACGTCGACGTCGGCCTCTATCTCGTCTTCGCCACTGTGGCGGGAGCCGTCGGGTTCGCCCTACGGCTCGCTTTCGCCCGTGGCAGCCGCCTCGAACGTGAACTCGAGGCGCGTGCCGAGCAGGAGCGTCAAGCCGTACTCGCCGAGCGGCGCTGGATCGCCGGTGAGCTGCACGACAGCATCGCGCACCACCTCACGGTGGTGGCGCTGCACGTGCAGATGCTCGAAGACCCTCAGACGAGTTCCGACTCGCAGGAGGCGATCCGGATCGCCGCGCGCAAGGCGATGACGGATCTCCGCTTCGTGATCGAACTCGCCGACGACGGGCCGCAGTCGTCGAGCGTGCAGACCGGCGACCTCGCCGCGGCCATCGACGAAGCTGCGGAGGAGTTCGAAGCCGCAGGGCACACCGTGGTCCGCGAGGGTGACCCTCAGGACGAACGGATCCCCCGAGCCGTCGAGATCGTCCTCGCGCGTATCACGCGCGAGTCGGCCACCAACATCCTCAAGTACGCCGGCCCCGGCGAGGTGCAGATCGACCTCGCCGTGGACGATGAGGTCGCGCTCCTCACGTTGCGCAGCCCCCTCCCGACGACGCCGCGCCGCGAGCTCTCCTCCAGCCGCACCGGGCTCGGCCGCATGGCGGAGCGGGTGATGGGAGCGAGCGGCGAGTTCAGTGCCGGCGAAGTGGATGGATCCTGGGTCGTGTCGGCCCGACTTCCCGTCGTCTGATGCTCTAGAGTGTGTGAGCACCCCTTCCACGATCCGCGAGAAGTTAGACGAAAGTCTAGAGAAGTCTCGACGTTCGACACTGTGGAACGTGTTGCAGTCCGCCGTATCCTGAAGGCTCCCCAGATAAAGCGTCCCCAGCGCTGCGATCGCGGGCGCGGTCTTTCTGGCTTCTGAAACACTTGCGCGCTCGCGATCGCCTTCTGCGTTAACGGCCGATTCTCCGGCCTCCGAGCAGGCGATCCTCGTCTTCGCTAGCCGCCGACCGCGCGCATGTAGTGGCCGTCGGTCGAGATGCCGGAAGCGGCGACCGTGAAGCGCACGACCTCGCTCAGGTAGCGGTCCTCCGAGGCCTCGAAGATCCGGCCATCCGCGTCACGGGACGTGCGGGTCAGCCGCAGGATGGGGGTGCCGCGCGGCACCTGCAGCAGTGACGCGTCCTGATCGTCGGCCGCCACCGCGTCGATCACGTGCTGCAGGGTGACGATCGGGTGGCCGACCGACGCCAGATGCTCGGTGATGGACACCTGGTCGAGATCGACGTCGAACAGCGGCCTGCCTGCCACCTCCGTGTAGTGGAGGCGCTCGAGCATCGTCGGCCGCCCGTCGAGCAGGCGGAGCCGCACCACGCTCACGATCGTGTCGCCAGGGTCGACCTCGAGCGCTGCGGCCATGTCGCCCGCGCGACGCAGGCTCAACTCCTGCGTCTGCGCGCCGGGGGAGACCCCGAGGTCACGTGCCCAGCGCGTGAACGGCACCGACACGTCCACCGCCTGATTCGCCTTTCGGGCGACGACCCTGGCCGGACGACCACGACTGGTCTCGATCAGGCCCTCGCCCCGGAGTGCCGCCAGTGCATTGCGGATCGGGCCGCGGGAGGTGTGCCACCTCTCGGCGAGCTCCGCCTCGGTGGGGACGTCGTCGCCCGGACGCAGCCCGCCGGCAGCGATCTGCGCGCGGAGGTCGTCGGCGATCTGGGTGTACACAGCTTCGGCCACATAGGTACATTACTTGGTTGCGCGGGAGGAAGCGAGCCCGTTTCGGGAGCGTTCATCCAGAAGAATGCTCGGTAAACGAGCCCTGAACAAATCCGAGTTAGGTATATATCTGGGTGCGGCACCTGCGAGAGTCTTCCGTGGATCACCCCTCACACCCTGAAAGGTCCTCATGAAGCTTCGCGCTCTCCCCGCCCTCGCCGGCGTCGCGCTCCTCGCCCTCGGTCTCGCCGCGTGTTCCGGCACCGCCGAGGCCACCGGCACCCCCGGCTCCGACGAGGCGTCCGCCTCCAGCGGCTTCGCGGTCGACGAGAACACCCTCGTCTTCGGCGTCGTGCCCGACTCGGTCGACACCGAGACGAACTACCAGCCGCTCATGGACTACATCGCCGACCTCACCGGCAAGACGGTCGAGTACCACGAGTCGACCGACTACGCCGCGCTCATCGAAGCCGCCGTCGCCGGCAAGGTCGACGTCGCTTCGTTCTCCGGCTTCACCTACGTCACCGCCACCAACAACGGCGCCAAGCTCACTCCCATCTCCTCCATCGTCACCGACGAGGGCCAGGAGCCCGGCTACTACTCGCAGGCGATCGTCCCCGCCGACAGCGACATCTCCAGCCTCGAGGACTTCAAGGGCAAGAAGGTCTGC
>JAQZBG010000150.1 GCA_029239165.1 Microbacterium sp.
CAGGAGCAATGCACGCAGGCACTATTCAGTGGCACTCTCGGATGTCTTGAGTCGACTGGGCTCGCGTGTCAACCTGGTTACATGGCTCGAGGACGCCGAAATGCCAAGCGTGAAGCCGCGCACGAACGGCAGATCGAGGCGCTCGAGAGGGCGGACCGAGAGCTACGAGAGTTCGACGAACGCGATGCTCTCGACCGTCGGCTCGCTCGAAAATGGGGTACGGCACGCTCAGGGCTCGACCGGCTCAGCGCCTTGTCGAAAGAGCTAGAGAAGCTCCATCTAGAGGAAGCTCGACTCCTACGAGAACGCGACGAGTTGGTCAGCTGGCTACGCCGCAGCGGGCAGAGCTGGATATCACTGAGCGCCCGCACGAGGCTCAGCCGTCAAGCACTTATGAAGCGCGCCAACCTTTCTCGCGGCATGCGCGAATAGCGTCCCGCCGGCGGGCAGGCCATCGCGCAGGGTATGCGGGCAGTGCGATCACACCAACTCGCTCGCGATCATCCGGTCGAACGCGCCGTTCGCCGAGCGACCCCTGTGCGTGCTGATGTCGGACTGGCGGCCGCGCTCAGCTGAGCACGCTAGGTTGCCGCACGAACAGGTACTTCCGGGTGAAACACGCTCGCGACCCGACTCGTGAACGAGCTCGTCGAGGCCGCGGATGACAAGACGCTGGCGCGGACCATCGCCCGCTACGGCCGGGTCAATCTGCTCCTGATCGATGAGCTCGGCTACAGGAACAGGACCGGCGCGGAGCTGAACTACTGTTTCAGGTCCTCACCGAACGGGAAGACTCCGTCGAGATCGCATCGGACGAGTCGTTCTCCGGTTGAACGTAGACCTTCACCGACCCGAGGCTCTGCGCGGCGATCGTTGACCGGCTCACCTTCGGGGGAACATCATCGAAACCGGCACCGACTCCTACCGCCTCGCCCACGCCCGCCAACAACACACCACTTCTCGACAATCACGGAATTAGCAGCTGCTCCGCTCGAGACCGTCACAGGCCATGGAGGATTCCTTAGGGGGTGGGGTCGGTTTCTTGGCGGGCTGCTTTCCAGACGGCTCGTGCGGCGTCGGCGTTGAGGATGCCGATTCCGACGCCGACGATGATGTCGAGCCATCCGGTCGCGAACCAGATCGTGAGGATGCCGACCGTGATGATCGCGAGATTGGCGAGTGCATCGTTGCGGGCAGAAAGCCACGCGGCCTTGGTGAGGCTTCCGCTGTGATGCCGGTGTCGCACCAGCAGCAGCGCTGCGGTCAGGTTCACCAGTAGCGCGCCCAACGCAGTGAGGGTGAGCGCGACCGGTTCGGGCGGGTAGGGGTCGAGGGCTTTCGCGATCGCCATCCAGATGGTCGCGATCGCGGGGATCAGGATCACGAAGGCGAGCACAGAGCCGACCGTTTTGCGCCGGGCTGCGGTCCACGGCAAAGCGGCAAAGATGAGCAGGTTGATCAGCGCGTCTTCGAGGAAGTCGACACTGTCAGCGAACAGAGAGACCGAACCGATCGTGAGCGCGACGGTGAACTCGGCAAAAATAGCCGAGGTTCAAAAAGGCGACGGTCAAGACCACGCGGCGAAGCGTCTGCATCCTGCCCATCGTTGCAGTCCCCAGACCATCTGCGATACTCCGCGCGCACCCACTCCGTCGCCCAGCAGCATCGGCGGAACGACGAATTTCGCAGCACCCAATCTCGGAACGCCACGAACCACCCAGAACCGCGGCAGCGCTTTAGCCTGAACCAGTGACGTCCCCCGAGTTGCAGCCCACCCCAGCCGGCGCCCGTCCCCGACACCGGTCTCTCGCTATCGTGTTCCTCTCCGGCGCTGCGATCGGCATCCTCGGTGGAATGATCGGTCTCGGCGGCGCAGAATTCCGGTTGCCGCTGCTGATCGGGTTGTTCGGCTTCGCCGCGCTTCCCGCGGTCATCATGAACAAAACGATGAGCCTGGTCGTGGTCATCACAGCGATCCCGGCACGCCTGATCGCCGTCCCGCTGACAGAACTCTCGCCCTACCTCTATATCGTCCTGAACCTGCTCGCCGGCAGCCTCATCGGCGCCTGGCTCGGCGCGCACTGGGCCACCAAGCTGGCCTCCAAAACCCTCTACCGGGTCATCGCGATCCTGCTCGTGCTGGTCGCGATCATGCTATTCGTGACGCACTTCTTCGCGATCGAGCCGCTCAATCTTCCCGACGCGCTTCGCATCGTCCTCGGCGTCGCCGCCGGCCTGCTGATCGGCGTGGTCGCCGCCTTGATGGGCGTCGCCGGAGGCGAGCTGCTGATCCCCACGATCGTGCTGCTCTACGGCACTGACGTCAAGATCGCCGGAAGTCTCTCCCTGCTGGTGTCTCTGCCGACCATGCTGGTGGCGTTCGCCCGCTACAGCCGAGACAGCAGCTTCGCCGTCCTGGGACAGAACAAGGGCTTCCTCATCGCGATGACCCTCGGGTCCATCACCGGCACGATCCTCGGCGGACTCCTTCTCGGAGTGATCCCCTCGATCGTCCTCATCCCACTGCTCGTGCTGCTCCTCGTCCTGTCATCGATCAAGGTCTGGAACCACAAATAGGCCAGCGCTACCAGGACTGACGGCCACCACGAAGCGCAACCTCGAGCTGCTCACGAAGCTCGGCCACCTCAGCCCGCAACTCCTCGATCTCCACATCCCGCGGGTCCAGATCACCGGTCTCAGCACTCATCCCGCCACCATCCCAGACACGCCCACCCAAACCGCGCGCGCCCGCAGCGTGCTGTCCCCGGCAGGCGCCGGCCTCTGCTGTGGTGGTCGCTCGCCGGCCCGGTGTTCCTCTCGCCAGCGACCGACACCACAGCGAGAGTCATCCTCGCCGCACTCGCCGCATGGGAAGCGACCGACGCGGTCCTCGCCTATCGCCGTAGCAAGTCGACATCCCGCAGGACACCCAGCCTTGTACGACACCAACCGCTCTGGGGGCACACGAGGCGCCGCACCGGAACATTGCCGGCGGGGCCCCTCCTGCCCTCATGCGCGGCTAACGTCCCGCTGTCGTCCCTTGTGCGGCGCGATCGCCAATCCACAAGCGCCATCCAGCGGCCACCGCGAACACAATCCTTCACACGTCGCAGACCGAATTCGAGCCCGCACCCAACCGTTCGCCTTGCCGCCCTCGTTCCACACGCGCCTCTCCGCGAGCTGACCTACCCCTTGTCAAAAGAGCTCGAGAAGCTCCATCGAGACGAAGCTCGACTGCTGCGTGAACGTGACGAGCCTGTCGGGTGGCTGCGCCGTGGCGGGCACAGTTGGACATCACTCCGCGCACGTACGAAGCTCAGTCGTCAAGCGCTGATGAAGCGCAGCAACGTGTCTCGATCCCCGCGCGACTAGCGCCCTTCGACTCCTCACGAATTCTCACCGGGCGACCCACGTGCTGCCGGCAGTCGGGGTGAGCTTCGGTACGAGGCGGACGAACACCACCATGCCGACGAGTTCGATGAGGGTCTGGGTCACCACCGCCAGTGGCGCGATCGCGAGCTCGGCAGGCAGGGCGAGCGCGAGCGGGAGGACGACGAGTGAGTTGCGGGTGGCGCCGCTGAAGATCACGGCACGGGTCTGCGGCACGTCGAGTCGCCCCACGCGGCTGGCCGCGAGTCCCACGACCGGCATGAGGACCAGGAATGCCACGTAAAGGGGAACGACTCGGAGAAGAGTGAGTGCTGCACTGCCGACGGCGGCGATCTGTGATCCGATGACGACAGCGAGGGTGAGCATCATGAGCGGCACCATCGCACCCGCCATCACCTGTTCGATGGCGCGGCCGGTGTGGTGCCGGCGGGCCACGGCCTGCACGATCGCGGCTGCGATAAGCGGGATCACGATGATGACGACGAACGCCTCGATGAACGGCGCCAACTCGATGTGGGCGACGGCCTCGCCACCGGCGAACAGCCACAGATATGCCGGGAGGAGGACGATCTGCAGGAACATCAGCAGGGGGGTGGCTGCAAGCAAACGGGCCTTCGCGCCGCCAGCGAGCCCAGTGAACACGATCACGTAGTCGACGCATGGGGTGAGCAGCACGAGGAGCACCCCGATCAGCAACCCGCGATCATCGGCGACGAATTGCGACAGTCCCCACACGACGAGGGGGACGACCACAAAGTTCAAAGCGAGGACGGCGCCGAGGAAACGGAGATCTCGGAAGGATCGGCCGACCTCGATGAGGGGGACGCCGAGGAAGGTGGCGAACAGCAGGAGCGCGAGCACCGGGTTGGTGGCGGCGGTGAGCACGGGGGCTGCATCCGGGGCGAGGACGCCGACGAGGCCACCGAAGAGAATGGCGGCGACGTAGAGGGAGACCTGGTGCCGGTCCCACCCGTTCACGAGTCGCCGCATCAGAACAGCCTAGACAAGGCTTGACCTTCAAGCGGATCGAAGCTTTAGCGTCGTGGCATGACCGAAATTGATTGGGCGCCGACCGCTTGCACACTCCCCACGGTGGAGCGACCCCTCCGCGAGCGGGAGTTCAGCGCGCTGTTCGCGGCCAGCCTGCGACGGGTGCGCCAGGTGAATTCCACGCGGGCTGATCTCATCCTCGATCCGGCGGCCGAGACGGCCGCCCGCGATCTCGCCGGCCGTGAGTCATCGTGCTGCTCGTTCTTCACGTTCGCGTTCGAATCGGCTACGGACTCACTCACGATGCGCATCACCGTGCCTGAGCAGCACTCGGCCGTGCTCGAGGCGCTGGTCGCGACCGCTGCGCGCGATGCCGGCCTGAACGCTGTGGCGGGCGCGGTATGAAGCGGGACAGGAAGTCCATCGCATCGGCAGTGGCTGCTGTTGGTGCCGCGGTGCTCGCCTGCGCGGCGTGCTGCGCCGGGCCGCTGCTGGCGATCATCGGCAGCGTGGGTGGGGCGTCCCTTCTCGGGTCGTACTGGATCCCCGGCCTGCTGGTGATCGCCCTGCTCGCAGGAATTGTCGTGACGATGCTCCTCGTCCGTCGGCACCGCGCAAAAGCGTGCCGCCTTCCCGCCGCGCCCGTCGCTGTCGATATCCAGCCAGCACCGAACCGAAACGATCCGGCGCCGCTCAGCGGCTCTTGACCGTCAGCATGGTGGCGCCGGCCGGAGGTTGCACAGCAACATCGCCCGTGATCACCGAGCACGCGCACGCATCCGAGCACACACCGCCGGTCGCGGGCTGGGACAGACGATCCGCGGCCCGCTCCAGCTCATCCGCGAGCCGCACAAGCTCGGCGATCTGCGCGCGCGTCTCAGTCAACCGGGCGACCACGACGGCCCGCATGTCGCGCTGCACGTGCTCGCAGAGGTCTGACTCGCGCGCGGTGACCAACTGACGCATGTCTGCGAGACCCAGATTCAACCGCTTCGCGCCCGCGATGAACGACAACCGCTCCACTTCCGTTTCGCTGTAAAGCCGGTACCCGTTCGAACCACGCTCAGCCGGCTCTATCAGACCCGCCGATTCGTAGTACCGGATAGTACTCGCCGGCAGACCTGTCTGCTCCGCCACCTGAGAGATCCGCAATCCACCCATGCGGACACCGTAAACCTTAAAGCCGCTCGAAGCACAACCCCAACAAACTGGCAACAGCGGCGATCGCCGCTTGCCCTCACGGACGCCTCGGTGCCCGTCAGGTTGGTCAGGCGCTCCCCGGCTGGTCGATCTGGCAGGGGGCGCTCGCGAAGTCGGCGACACGGCGCGCAAAGAGGGTCACCCCGTCAATGACGTGCGGGTTCACTCGCACCTCATGGTGCGTTGAGACGCTTGCGGGCCAGCCCGTGCGCGGCGATCGAGTATACGAACGGTCCACGGGCGACCGCGACTTGATGGATCTTCTCGCTGTGCTCTAGACAGAGGTCGCCCATTTGGCCCGCAGTCAAGTCGCCGCGGGCGAACACGATCACCCGGGCATCGTGGTGATAGATCGCATGGGCCTCAAGCGGACGCGTGGCGATCTTGTGATCCTTCGCGAGGAGCACGAACCCCATGAGCGTTCCCTCCCCGATCCACTCTTCGTCTCGCATCGATTGGGCTCGTGTGTCTCCGAACTGTTCAGCGAGAGTGCTCGCGTCCCACCCAGCGTCGCGCAATCGTGACACGAGAGATCGCTGGCCTAGCGACCGATCGAGCAGGAAACGCGTCATCGAATGTCACGCTGCCTGCAGTACGAGCGATCGAAGCTCGGTTCTCTGCAGACCGAAGTCCTCCGCGACGGCATCCATCGCTTCACCAGCTCGAACTCGACTCACGACGTCTTCGACCCGCACACCCAGCTTCGCGATGGTTGGCTGCCCGGAGTTGCGGGTCGGATCGACGATCACTTCGACCGACTCGTAGGCCGGCAGCCGAAGCAGTTGAGCGAATCCATCGCGGTAGCTGATGCTCTTCAGGAACTCAGCGACTACCTCGTTGAATACGCCCTGATGGTTGCGCACCACGACGAGTTCATCTTCGCCGTTTCGGTAAAGAATCTCGGCGCCATCGGTCATCAGACGCTCACTGAGGAGCGCGTTGTCCAACCCGATCTCCTCGCGGAGCACTTCAACCGCGGGGCGGATCCGAGCCATGGGCAATCCGACTCGGCGGAAGCTCTCGATGATGAAGCCCTCTGCCAGCGCATTGAACGGAACGGTGTAGCCCCGGCCGTCCTTCACCCCGGTGAGAAGGGGCGGACTCCATCCCCACTCACCCTCTGTGCGCTGCTTGAACCGATGGCCGTGAGCCCATCTAGCAAACGAGGTAGGCGGCGCCTGAATGATCTGGGCCGCCTCTGCCTGTCCGTAGATCGGCGTTGTGTACGCCGGATCGGCCACAAGTGTTTGCATGCAAACAGCTTACGCTGACGGGCATGACGGCAACAGAGGGCGGGAATTCGGCCGCCTTTGCGATCCCGCGCGGGTATAGCGCGAGCCTGCCATGGCATGCTCAGCTCACCCGGCCGTCGCTCGTGGCACAGTTAAGGCACAGTAACCGGCGACACGCCGTGCATTTCGATGTAGGAACATGCTGGCGGCTAGTGGTGGCCGCATCCCGAAAACCGCGTAATTCCGCGGCAAAACAGGGCATTCGCACCTCAGAAAACGAGAGTTCGAATCCCCCATCCTCCGCCAC
>JAQZBG010000151.1 GCA_029239165.1 Microbacterium sp.
CTGCGGGTTGCGTACGAGATCGCGCAGTCCGCGCTCCATCGTGGAGCGGTTCCGAGCGTACGAGCGGGTCATCGCGGCCAGCAGCCCGGATCGCAGCAGGAGGAACGACGTCAGATGGGTGATTCGACCGCGGAAGCCGTCGGCGAGGCGGGGCATCAGGCCGTAACAGCCCAGCAGCATGGCGGTGCCCGCACGGCCGGGTTGATCGAGCAGGTGTCCGAGCGTCATCCCGCCGCCGAGGGAGAGGCCGGCGATCGCGTAGTCGGAGACGTCGAGCGCGTCGACGAGTTCGCCGACGTGGCGGACCAGTCTTTCCTGCGTGAGGGGCCAGTCGGCACGGGGGCTGTGCCCGAAGCCGGGAAGGTCCGGGGCGATCACGCGGTGTCCGGCCTCCGCGAGCGCGGGCCCGACCTCACCCCACGAGAGCTCGGCGCTGTCGGCCCCGCCGCCGTGCAGGAGCAGGATCGGGAGCCCGGTCTCAGCCCTCGGCCGCCATTCCAGGGCCGAGACGGTGGCGTGCGGAAGATCGATGACAGTGCGGCGGGCGTCCATGGCGTCCTCTCGTTGTGACCAAACTACCGTATCCGGTCATAACGAGGCGTGATCCGGCTAGCCGGACTTCTCCGCGGACGCGGCTTCCTGCGCAGCGCGCAGCTCCGCGGTGGCCACCTTCACCTCCACCTCGGCCCGCTGCAGGCGACGCTGGACGAAGGTCGTCGCCGCGAAGCGGGCGTGCACGCGGTCGGCCTTCTCCTCCTCGGCGGTCACGATGTACGCGCATGCGAACAGCATCACCTGCGCCGAGAAGTTCAACCAGATCAGCAGCGCGAGCAGCGAGGCGAAAGAGGCGAGGAGCGGGTTGCTCGTCGCTCCGCCCACGAAGAGTCCGGACAGCTCCTGCAGGACCAGCAGTCCCACCGCGCCGATCAGGGCTCCAGACCAGAGTGAACGTGCCGACGGCCGCACACCGGCGAGCAGCAGGAACACGCCGATGATGATGGCCGTATCGAGAGCGAACACGACCACGAGCGAGACCAGGCGCACCGTCCAGGCCACCGCCGGAGCATCGGTGGGCAGCCCCAGCAGATCCGCGATCCACGAGACGCCCAGCTGTCCGGCGAAGGTGACGGCGGCCGAGAGGACGAAGGCCACACCGATCCCGATCGCCAGCGCGAGATTGCGCAGGATCACCCAGATCCAGAGGATGTCGGCCTGCACCGTGCCCGCCAGCACGCGCACGGCCGTGCGCAGCGAGCCGATGGCGCCGAGGGCCGCACCCACGAGGGCGATGAGCGAGACGATCCCCGCGAGCGACAGGGATGCCGGGGCCTGGAGGTCCTTCGTCTTGATCACGCCGTCCTCGCCGATGAGACCGGGCACGGCCGACTGCACGGCGTCGATGATCGCCTGCCAGGCCACCGGGTTGCCGGCCAGCCAGAGCGCCGCGACCGAGAATCCCAGCAGCACCCCCGCGAACACGCTGAAGAGTGCGCGGTAGGTGACACTGTCGGCCAGCATCGGTCCGCGACGCTCCGTGTACAACAGCGCCGCACGCACCGGCCGGCGCGCGAGCGCCCACGCGATGAGTGGTCCGGTGATGCGCGCGATGAGTCCAGGACGTGCGGGGGAGTCTGGGGGTGTTACCTTGTTCGCCACGACCCCCACCCTAGGAGGCGGCGCCGGGGTGCTGCAGGGGCTTGACGCGGCGCGTCACCATGCCCAGGGGAGACCGGCCGGTGCCCTAGAATCGGGTCAACCTCGATGTGTGCGACCTGCCCGAGATCCTTCCCACGATTGGTGATCAGTGCTTCTCCCTGCCGATTCGCTTGCTCCGGAATGGCTCGCCGTGCCCGATGATGCCAACGATCTCGCCGCCGGCGTCTGGCCGGCCACCGCGACCCGCGATGCCGATGGCGCGCTCGAGATCGCCGGTGTCAGCGCCGCCGTCCTCGCCCAGACCTACGGCACGCCGCTGCTGGTGCTCGACGAAGACGAGGTGCGCGGGCGAGCGCGGCGATTCCGGGTCGCATTCGATCGTGCAGCCGGCGACAACGGCACGACAGCCCAGGTCTATTACGCGGGCAAGGCGTTCTTGTGTACGACGGTCGCGCGCTGGGTGGTCGACGAGGGGCTGCGCGTCGACGTGTGCACCGGGGGAGAGCTGGCAGTCGCCCTCGCGGCAGGCGTGGCACCGGCATCGCTCGGGTTCCACGGCAACAACAAGTCGGTAGCCGAGCTCGAGCGCGCCGTCGAGGTCGGCGTCGGGACGATCATCGTCGACAGCGCCATCGAGGTCGAGCGGCTCGCCGCGATCACGGCCCGCACCGGCGCGTCGCAGCGGGTGATGGTCCGTGTGATCAGCGGCGTGCACGCCGAGACTCACGATTTCCTCGCCACCGCCCATGAGGACCAGAAGTTCGGCTTTCCGCTCCCTGAGGCCGAGGTCGCCGTCGCGCGCATCCGCGAGATCCCCGGACTGGTGTTCGCGGGGCTCCACTGCCACATCGGTTCGCAGATCTTCGGCGTCGCCGGCTTCCGCGAGTCCGCCTCCCGTGTGCTCGACCTGCACGCCACCCTGCTCGAAGACGGTCCGGTCCCGCAGCTCAATCTCGGCGGCGGCTTCGGCATCGCTTACACGCGTGTCGACGACCCGACTCCGATCGAGGAACTCGCCGAGGCGATCGTCGTCTCCGTCGCCGAGGGCTGCGCCGCGCGGGGCATCCCCGTTCCCGCGCTGTCGTTCGAGCCCGGTCGCGCCATCGTCGGCACCGCAGGCGTCACCCTCTACGAGATCGGCACCACGAAGGACGTGACCGTGGCGACCGGCGCCGTGCGCCGGTACGTGAGCGTCGACGGCGGCATGAGCGACAACGCGCGTCCGGCGCTGTACGGCGCTCAATACTCGGCTCGTCTCGCCTCCCGCGCGGGGACCGGTGAGCCTCGCCTCAGCCGGGTCGTCGGCAAGCACTGCGAATCGGGCGACATCGTGGTCGACCACGAGTACCTGCCCGAGGACCTGGCCCCGGGCGATCTGCTCGCCGTGCCGGCGACGGGTGCCTACTGTGCCCCGCTGGCGAGCAACTACAACCATGTACCGCGTCCGCCGGTGATCGCCGTGCGCGATGGACGTCCGACGGTCATCGTCCGCGGCGAGACCGTCGACGATGTGCTGGCCCGTGACGCGGGCATCGACGGGGCGAACGCCCCCGAGGGAGAACAATGACCCACCTCCGAAGGAGCAACCATGACTGAATACCGACGACTTCGTGTGGCACTGCTGGGTGCCGGAGCGGTCGGCTCGCAGGTCGCGGCGCTCCTGCTGCGCCACGGTGACGAGCTGGCCGACCGTGCCGGTGCGGAACTGGAGCTGGCCGGCATCGCCGTGCGCGATGTGGACGCGCCGCGCGACGTCGACCTGCCCAGGGAGCTCTTCACGACCGACGCCGAGGCGCTGATCCTGGGCGCCGACATCGTGATCGAGCTGATCGGCGGCATCGAGCCGGCACGCACCAGCATCCTGCAGGCGATCGGCTCCGGCGCCGATGTCGTCACGGCCAACAAGGCCCTGCTCGCCACGCACGGCCCCGAACTGTTCGAGGCCGCCGACCGTGTGGGTGCGTCCGTCTACTACGAGGCTGCGGCCGCCGGCGCGATCCCGATCATCCGCCCGCTGCGCGACTCGCTCGCCGGCGACCGGGTGGTGCGCATCATGGGCATCGTGAACGGCACCACGAACTACATCCTGGACCGGATGGACTCCGAGGGCGCCGACTTCGCCGATGTGCTCGCCGATGCCCAGCGCCTGGGTTACGCCGAGGCCGACCCGACCGCCGACGTAGAGGGCTACGACGCCGCGCAGAAGGCCGCCATCCTCGCGAGCCTCGCGTTCCACACCGCCGTGCCGCTCGAAGCGGTCTACCGCGAGGGCATCACCTCGATCACGCCTTCCATGATCGAGGAGGCCCGTGCTGCGGGTTTCGTCATCAAGCTGCTCGCGGTGTGCGAGCGCATCGAGGCCAACGGCGCCGAGTCGATCTCGGTCCGCGTCTACCCCGCTCTGGTACCGAACTCGCACCCCCTCGCCTCCGTGCACGGCGCCAACAATGCCGTCTTCGTCGAGGCCGAGGCCGCCGGCTCCCTGATGTTCTACGGCGCGGGAGCGGGAGGCGTCCAGACGGCCTCCGCCGTGTTGGGCGACGTCGTCTCCGCTGCTCGCCGTCACATCGCCGGCGGCGTCGGCGTCGGAGAGTCGACCAGGGCCAACCTTCCGGTGGTGCCGATCGGGCACGTCACCACCCGGTATCAGATCACCCTCGAGGTCGCGGATGCGCCGGGCGTACTCGCCACGGTGGCGGGAATCCTCAGCGACGGCGGAGTCTCGGTCGCGACGGTCGTGCAGACCGTCGAGGGCGAGGACGAGCCGACCGCTCGACTGATCATCGGCACGCACCGCGCGACGGAGCAGGCGCTCAGCGCCACGGTCGACGCCCTCGCCGACAGCACGGTCGTCGCCCGCGTCGTGTCGGTGCTCAGGGTGGAAGGCGAGTGACGATGGCTTCAGCCCTCGCCCCCGTCGAGGGCAGCCCCGCCGAAGACCGCACCGTGCACGTGCGGGTGCCGGCCACGAGCGCGAACCTCGGTCCCGGTTTCGACACGCTGGGCCTGGCGCTCAGCATCTACGACACCCTGCAGGTCACGGCGCTGCCCGCGGGGGAGCTCGAGATCGAGGTGACCGGTTCCGGTGCTGCGGAGATCCCTCGCGACGCATCGAACCTCATCGTCCGCACGATCGAGTACGTGTTCGCTGACGCGGGTCGTCCCGTGCCCGGTCTGCGAATCATCGCCGAGAACGGCGTGCCGCACGGTCGCGGACTCGGTTCCTCGGGTGCCGCTGTGGCGGCTGGGGTGCTCGCGGCGAAGGGGCTGCTCGAGGGAGATGTCGAGATCGGTGATGCCGACCTCCTGCGTCTCGCCACCGAGTTGGAGGGCCACCCCGACAACGTGGCCCCGGCGCTGTTCGGCGGGTTGACGATCGCCTGGGTGGGGGAGCGCGGACCGCAGCACAAGAAGCTGCTCGTGCATCGGGGCGTCTCGCCGCTCGTGCTGGTGCCCGCGTACACGATGTCGACCTCGCAGGCGCGATCGCTCCAGCCGCCGCAGGTCTCCACTGCGGATGCCGTGTTCAACGTCTCGCGCTCCGCGCTGCTGATCGCTGCACTTATGCAGAGTCCGGAGCTGCTGCTCGACGCGACGGCCGACCGACTCCACCAGGACTATCGCGCCGAGGCGATGCCCGAGACTCAGCGGCTCGTGCAGGCGCTGCGTAAGGCGGGTTTCGCGGCCGTCGTCTCCGGCGCCGGGCCCAGTGTGCTGGTGCTGGCCGATGGTCCCGGCAGCCGCCAGGACGCGGTGGAGCTGGCCGATCGAGTCACCGACACCCCGTGGGAGGCGCTCCTGCTCGCAGTCGACGTGCGTGGTGGTACAGTGGGGACTCGAGCGGAGGGCTCCACGTAACTACGTGAATCTGGCCCCATTGCAACTCTTGCAAGACCCGCACGCAAATCCCTGTGGCACAAGTGCCGAGGCTGGCTGGCGCCGAGCGTCAGCCCGTGCGATCGCGCGCAGCACCCGTTGTGTGCGTTCAACGCTCATTCCCCATGACATATAAGGGAGTACTCGTGGAGAACCTCTCCGAGACCCAGAACGACCAGTCTGCTTCGGCGACCGAAGCACCCGCGACCGAGGCTGCGCCGGCGCGCAAGCGTGCCCCTCGTCGGGCCAGCACCGCCACGGCGGCGGCCAAGGCTGAGAAGGCCGAGTCGGCGAAGGCTGAGAAGGCCGCGCCCAAGGAAGAAGCCGCGCCGAAGACCGAAGCGGCGTCCGCTGACACGACGGAGGCTGCGCCGAAGGCGAAGGCCCCGCGTCGCAGCCGCGCGAAGAAGGCGGATGCCGAGGCCCCGTCCGCGGACGCCGCTCCGGCGGACGCGCCTGCCGCCGCACCGGCGGAAGCTCCTGCGGAATCGGCACCGGCGCCCAAGTCGACCGGCCGAGGCCGTCGTGGCGCGCAGAAGACGACAGCACCCGAGGCCGATGCTGCAGAGGCAGCACCTGCTGCGGAGGCCGCATCGGACGCCGCCCCCGCCGAGCGTGCCCAGGGCGGCAACGCACGGGGCCGCAATGCGCAGAACAACAATGCGCAGAACAACAATGCGCAGAACAACAACGCGCAGAGCGACAACGCGCAGAACAATGACGCTCAGAACGGCAACAGTCAGAACGGCAACATCGACGACGACGCAGATGGTGGCGAGGAGCAGGGCGGCCGTGGCCGCAACCGCAGCCGCAGCCGCAATCGCGGCCGGGGTCAGAACGGCGCCGCGCAGGAGCAGCAGGCCCAGCCCGCCGACGACGACCAGGCAGGTGGCAACAACCGCAACCGTCAGCGCAACAAGCGTCGCAGCGGCGTTCCGACCGACGAGTTCGACACCGAGATCGGTGAGGACGACGTCCTGATCCCGATCGCCGGCATCCTCGACGTGCTCGACAACTACGCCTTCGTGCGCACCACCGGCTACCTCGCCGGTCCCAGCGACGTGTACGTCTCGCTCGGCCAGGTCAAGAAGTACAACCTCCGCAAGGGCGACGCGGTCGTCGGCTCGATCAAGCAGCCGCGCGAGGGCGAGCAGCAGGGCCGCCAGAAGTACAACGCGCTGGTCAAGGTCGACTCGATCAACGGCCTGTCGGTCGACGACGCGGCCACCCGCGTGGAGTTCGGCAAGCTCACCCCGCTCTACCCGCAGGAGCGTCTGCGCCTGGAGACGGCGCCGGAGAAGCTGACCCAGCGCATCATCGACCTGGTCGCCCCGGTCGGCAAGGGCCAGCGCGGCCTCATCGTCGCGCCCCCGAAAGCCGGCAAGACCATCGTCCTGCAGCAGATCGCGAACGCGATCGCGCAGAACAACCCTGAGGTCCACCTCATGGTCGTGCTCGTCGACGAGCGCCCCGAAGAGGTCACCGACATGGAGCGCTCGGTCAAGGGCGAGGTCATCGCCTCGACCTTCGAC
>JAQZBG010000152.1 GCA_029239165.1 Microbacterium sp.
CGGCCGGCCTAGGACCCGCACGCACGCCGTCCTAGTCTTTCCGGAACGTCGATCCTGAAGGAGACCACCGTGTCCACGCCGCTGAACCGCCTTTCGCCCCTCCCGGTGCGTGAGCGTGCGGCGTGCATGTGCAGCCGCGGTGGCAGGTGCTCCTCGTTCGCGCCCGGTCACGCTCTGCATCTGATCCAGGCGCGGATCGCCTCAGCGACGCCTGCCGACTGGGTGGATGCCCTGGTCGTGTCGACGGATGCCGCCGCCGGCGACCTGGTCGTGCGCACTCTGGACGGCGAGGTCCACGAGCTGTGGAACGGATCCGGCGCCGCGCTCGACGCAGCACCGGGCACGCCGGTCGCGCTGCATGTCCGCTACGGGGTGCTCGCCGTCGGGCGCACGCAGTTCAACGTCGCGACGGTCTGACGCGATCGGTCGCCGCCGGGCTCTCGAGAACGAGCCCTCAGGCGCATGTCCTTCATGGCCATGCAGGCGTCCATGCACGCCTGGCACGCCTGAGCGCACATGCGGCACACGTCGCTGTCGTCGGCATGCCGCATGCACTCGTCCATGCAGACCTGGCACATCGCGATGCATGCGTTGAGCATCGCCATCATCGAGGCCGGGGTCATGCCCTGCATCCGCATCATCGAGCGCATCGTGGTGTTGCACATGTCGGCGCAGTTCATGCACGCGGGTGAACAGTCCATCATCTGCGTCGAGCACACCGTGCACGCCTGCTCGCACGCGGCGCACGCATCCATGCACGCCTGCATGACGGACATGTCCATCATCCCCATGTCGGGCATCGACTCCATGTTCTTCGACATGGCGCCCATCATCATCGAGTCCATCGCACACCGCTTCCTTTGCTCGAGGTCCGCGGGCAGGACCACCCGCCTGGCGCCAGGCTAGTCCTTCGTGGAGTCTGCGTCGATGGCGCGGAACGCTGACATGACCTGGGCTGATTGTCAATCCCGTGGCCGCGCGCGGCCCCGCGTGAAAGTGTCGGAATCAATCGAATCCGCCCCATGAGAGGAGCAGAACATGAGTGCTGCAGATGACATCAAGAACGCCGCCGAGAAGGCCGCAGGAAAGGTCAAAGAGGGCGCCGGCAAGCTCACCGACAACGAGCGTCTCGAGGCCGAGGGCCAGGCGGATCAGGTGAAGGCGTCGACCAAGCAGGCCGGTCAGAACGTGAAGGACGCCGCCGAGAAGACCGGCGACAGCGTCCGCGACGCGTTCGACAAGAAGTAGGACTCCGGCCCCCGGAAATGTAAAAGAGGTGAGGCCCGCCATCGGGCGGGCCTCACCTCTTCGGGATCAGAACTCGGTCAGACCTTGCGGCTGCCGCTGATCGCTCGGATCAACCAGGCGATCACAGCGATCGCGAGGAGGACGAGTCCGACCCACAGGAGGAACTGGAGCGACTGCACCAGTCCTCCGGTGATCGCGAGGATCACTGCGACGACGATGACGATGATCAGGAGGATGTTCATCGGTCTTTCCCTTCTTTCGGGGCGCAAGCGCCCGCTGCGGTGACCCCACGTTAGCCTCCACGAGCCATCTCCCCGAGGGGGTTGACTTCCACCCTCCGAGTGCGCGAAAGGAATGAGCACATGCCAGGACGACGGAACAATTCGCTGAAGGACCCCGAGCTGTACGAGGAGCTCAGGGACGACGGGGCCTCCAAGGAGAAGGCGGCACGGATCTCGAACGCCGCAGCGAAGGAAGGTCGCAGCACCGTCGGACGCCGAGGCGGAGAGCACGGCGACTACGACGAGTGGACCGTTCCGGAACTGCGCAAGCGGGCGAAGGAGCTGGGCCTGACCGGCTACAGCGACAAGCGGAAGTCCGAGTTGATCTCCGCCCTCAGGAATCACTGAGGTCGGGGATGGCCCGCTTCGGCATCGAGGAGGAGTTCCTGTTCCTCGATGAGCACTCGCTGGTGCCCGTCGCTCTGACCGACGGCACGCGCGAGCGCATCACCCGCCTCCGCACCGGCGGCGAGGTCACGAAGGAGTATCTGACCTCGCAGATCGAATGCCTCACCGAGCCGGTCTCCACCGCGGCGGATGCCGAGGCTCAGCTCCGTCACCTACGCGAGCTGGTCGGATGGCACGCGCAGGACCAGCAGGCGATCGCCGCGTCCTCCGGGACGCCGTTCGCGACGACGCGCTCCTCCGCCGTGTCGCCCTCCCCGCATTACGACGTGGTCGCCGAGCAGCTCGGATACGTCACCAGGGACCACGAGGTGAACGGTCTCCACGTGCACGTCGAGATGCTCGACGCGGAGGAGCGCGTGCGCGCGTTCGACCGCGTCCGGGGGTGGCTGCCGGTGCTGTTGGCCCTCACCGGCAACAGCCCGTTCGTGGAGGGGCGCGACACCGGCTTCGCCAGCTGGCGCAGCATCGTCATCCGCCGCCTGCCCGCGTCGTGGTGCCCGCCGCACTTCCACGATCTCGCCGACTACCGCGCCGGGGTGCAGAGGCTCGTCGACCTTCGCGCGATCCCCGATGCCGCGTCGCTCGCCTGGGCGGTCCGCATCTCGGAGCGCTATCCGACCGTCGAGGTGCGGGTCTTCGATGCACAGCTGACCCCGGAGGATTCGGTGTTCGCCGCACTGCTCAGTCGCGCCATCGTGCTGGCCGATCACCTGCCTGCGGCGGCGATCGGCGCCGATGTGATCGATGCCTCGCTGTGGACCGCCGCCCGACGTGGCATGGACGCCCGCGTGGTCGATCCGACGACCGGGGAGGTCGACGACGCGCGGACGGTCGCCGACCGGATGCTCGCGGCGACCGCTCCGGTGCTGCGCGAGCTCGGAGACGAGGAGCGGGTACGCGACGGATTCGCGCGGCTGCGCGCCATCGGCACGGGTGCGACCCGCCAGCGCCACCACTTCGAGCAGGACGGGACGGCCGGGCTCGCGGGGCTCCTCGTCACCGGGACACCCGCACCCCAGCCGGCACGCCCGCTTTCGGTGGCCGCCGCACTCCCGGAGCATCAGGAGCCCACGCCCACCCCGGCATCCTGACCGCCGTCGCCCTCGCCGTCGCCCCCGGTGTCCGCCGCCGGGAGTAATGTCGGCCTGTGGCCTCCTTCGCCCCTCTCCAGCGGCTCGTCATCTCGATCGCCGTGCTCGCATCGTTCGTGACGTTCCTCGACGGCACCGTGGTGAACGTCGCCCTGCCCGCGATCAGCCGGGAACTCGGCGGCGGCATCACCACTCAGCAGTGGGTCGTCGACGCGTACCTGATCACGCTGAGTGCCCTGATCCTGCTCGCCGGCTCGGTGTCGGACGCCTACGGCCGTGTCCTGGTGATGCGCATCGGGCTGATCGCGTTCGGTATCGCCTCCATCGCGGTGGCTGCGGCGTTCGACCCGCTCATGCTCATCGTCGCCCGTGCCGCGCAGGGAGCGGCCGGGGCCCTGCTGGTGCCGAGTTCACTGGCCCTCATCACCGCGACCATGCGCGCCGACGTGCAGTCCAGGGCGATCGGCGTGTGGACTGCGTTCACCACCGCGGCGCAGCTGGTGGGTCCGCTGCTCGGCGGCCTCTTCGTCGACTACCTGTCCTGGCGCTTCGTCTTCCTCATCAACGTCATCCCCATCGGGATCACCCTCGTGCTTCTCGCCCGTCTGAAGCTGCCGGAGCATCCGCGCGGCATCAAGGTCGACTGGTGGAGCGGTGCCCTGTGTGCACTGGGCCTCGGAGCCGTGGTTTTCGCGCTGATCGAGCAGCCCAACATGGGGTGGCAATCGCCCGCGATCTGGATCCCCGCCGTCGCCGGCGCCGCACTGTTCGCCCTGTTCCTGTGGCGCCAGCAGCACTCGGCTTCCCCGCTCATGCCGCTGTGGCTGTTCCGGGTGCGTGACTTCGGGTGGGGCAACCTCGCCACGCTCTTCGTCTACGCCGCACTCTCGCTCAACGGGTTCGTGGTCGGCGTCTACCTCCAGCAGGGCGCCGGACTCAGCGCCACCGCGGCCGGGCTCGCGAGCCTGCCGATGACCATCCTGATGATCCTGCTCTCGTCCCGCGCCGGGCAGTGGGCCGGCCGGTGGGGGCCGCGCATCTTCATGACGGTCGGTCCGCTGATCATGGCTGTCGGCGCGCTCATGCTGCTGCTGGTCGCCGCCGACTTCGACTACTGGTGGCAGGTGCTGCCCGCGATGATCGTGATGGGCCTCGGCCTCTCGCTCACCGTGGCGCCGCTGACCGCGGCGATCCTCGGGGCCATCGACGAGAACCACTCCGGCATCGCCTCGGCTGTGAACAATGCCGTCTCGCGCGTCGCCGGGCTGCTCGTCGTGGCGATGCTCTCGACCATCGTCGGCGGCACCCTCGACCTCGGCGGGTTCCACAATGCGGCCTGGGTCACCGCGGCGCTGCTGGTCGTGGGCGGCGTGGTGTCGTGGATCGGCATCCGCCGCAACCCGGCCGAACCGGCACCGGCCGATGCGGCAGCGTCCGGTGCTCCGCAGTGAGCGTGACAGCGGGCCGACGGCGGGGCGGGGTCCTGCTCGTCGCGGCACTGGCGCTCGGGCTCGGCGGATGCGCGGCACCCGCTGATTCCTCCGCGCCCGGCGAATCGCCCGCACCCGCGTCGTTCGATCTTCCCCCCTCCGGCGCGACCCCCGACTATCAGCTCGGCGGAGCCTACGAACCGGCGCCCGACGTCGGCATCGTCGGCCGGGACCGGGGCGCGGAGCCGGCCGAGGGCATGTACTCGATCTGCTACGTCAACGGTTTCCAGACCCAGCCGGGCGAGTTCGACTCCTGGCCGGACGATCTCCTGCTCCAGCACGACGGCGAAGTCGTCTTCGACCCGGACTGGCCCGACGAGGCACTTCTCGACACGTCGACTGCGGAGCGACGCGAACGCATCGCCGCTGCCGTGACCCCGTGGATCGACGGCTGCGCGGATGCCGGCTTCGACGCGGTGGAGTTCGACAACCTCGACTCGTACTCGCGGTCGGACGAGGCTCTCTCCCTCGACGACAACCTCGCACTGGCCACCCTGTTCGTCGATGCGGCGCACGCGGCGGGTCTCGCCGCCGGGCAGAAGAACGCCGCCGAGGATGCCGCCGTGCTGCGCGAACAGGCGGGCTTCGACTTCGCGGTCACCGAGGAGTGCGCGGTCTACACGGAGTGCGGCGCCTACTCGGCGATCTACGGCGACCACGTGATCGACATCGAGTACGCCGATGAGCTGCCGCGGTCGTTCGCCGAGATGTGTGCGGACGACGACTCCCCGGCCTCGATGGTGCTCCGCGACCGCGATCTCGTCACCCCCGGCACGGAAGGCTACGTGTTCGAGACCTGCCGTTGATCCGGGCCGCCGCGCAGCGCTTGCCCGTCATCGCTCTCGGAGTCAAGTCCCTGTACCCCGCTCGCCTGTCCCGGCGAGGATGCGGATGACCGCACCGATCGGAGACAGCATCATGTCCGCACCCGCCACGGCAACCGCCCTCGGCACCTCCCTCCCCTTCCAGGATCGCGGCCCCGTCAGCCGCGCCGTCATCGAGCGTCTGACGGGCGCCGACCCTGCCGGTCCCGACCCCGCGACCCTCGCCGCCGAGGCGATCGCGGTGAGCTCCGACATCGTGCGCGACGACGACATCCAGCTCGCGCTCTTCGTCCTCTACGCCTCCGCCTACGGATCCCTCCCGCAGCTCGATGCCGACCTGGAGTGGGATCCGACCCTGGTCACCACCCGTCGCATCCTCGAGGACGCCTTCGAGAGCGCCCTGCGCGCGAGCGTACCGATCCCGGAGCTCCCGGAGCCGACGGTGGACTCCGTCGGCCGCGCGCTCTTCGCCTTGGCCGCCGCCGACACGGGGCCGAGCCTGTCGCGCCACATCGCGAAGAAGGCCACCAGGGAGCAGGCGGAGGAGATGCTGATCCAGCGCTCGGTGTACACGCTGCGCGAGGCGGATCCGCATTCGTGGGCGATCCCGCGGCTGGAGGGGCGCGCCAAGGCCGCACTCGTCGAGATCCAGTCGGACGAGTACGGCGGCGGTCGCCCGCAGCGCGTGCATGCCGAGCTGTTCGCCCGCGCGATGCGTGCCGCGGGTCTCGATTCCACCTACGGGGCGTACGTGGACGACGCCCCGGCCGTCACGATCGCGTCACACAACATGATGTCGATGTTCGGGCTCAACCGCCGTCTGGTGGGAGCGATCGTCGGACACCTGGCGGCGTACGAGATGACCTCGTCCATCCCCTGCCGGCTGTATGCGGACGGCCTGCACCGCCTGGGCTTCGAGCCGGATGTGGCTGCCTACTTCGAGGAGCACGTCGAGGCGGACGCCGTGCACGAGCAGATCGCCGGACGCGACCTCGCCGGGAGTCTCGCCGAGGACCACCCGGAGCTGCTGCCAGACATCCTGTTCGGCGCGGCGGCGTGCCTGACGGTCGACGGCTGGGGCGGCGAGCACATCCTGGAGTCGTGGACGGCGGGGACCTCCTCCCTCCGACCGCGGGTGGCGTCATGAGCGCCGGGGGCGAACCGGCGTCGATCACGCCGTATCCGGACGGTCCGCTGCTGGTCCGCGGCGCGGTCGAGCTGCGCACCGCCGACGGTGAGCAGATCGAGCCTCATCGCCGCACCATGGCTCTGTGCCGCTGCGGGCTCTCGACCCTGAAGCCGTTCTGCGACGGCACCCACAAGGCGGCGGGCTTCCGCACCGACGACTGACCGAGGAGGGCGTCGTGTGCGGTCAGCCCTCCGGCCAGTAGTAGCTGTCGGGAAGAGCGCGGGCGCCGAAGATCGCCTGTCCGACCCGCACGCAGGTCGCGCCCTCCTCGACGGCGATCTCGTAGTCGCCCGACATCCCCATCGAGAGTTCTCCCGGGCCGATGAGGTCGGGGGCGTCTTCTCTGGCGTGGTCGCGCAGTGTGCGCAGGAGAGAGAAGCACTCGCGCACGCGTTGCTCGTCGGGCGTCAGGATGGCGAGCGTCATGAGCCCGCGCACGCGGAGGCTCTGATACGAGGGCAGCGCCTCGAGGAAGGCGGGGAGCTCCTCCGGGGGCATCCCGAACTTGGAGTCCTCCGCGGAGGTGTTCACCTGCACGAACACGTCGAGGCTGCGACCGGCCGCCTGCAGGCGGCGGTCCAGCGCCTCGGCGACGCGCAGCCGGTCGAGCGCCTGGAACTCGGTGGCGAAAGCGGCGACGTCCCTGACCTTGTTGGTCTGCAGGTGCCCGATGATCGACCACGACACATCCAGGTCGCTCGTCTCGCCGTGCTTGCGCACCGCCTCCTGCACCTTGTTCTCTCCGAGCAGCCGCATGCCGGACTCGATCGCGATGCGGACGCGTTCGGTGGGGACGGTCTTGCTCACGGGGAGCAGCGTCACGTCTTCCGGAGGGCGCCCGACGCGACGGGCTGCCTCATCGAT
>JAQZBG010000153.1 GCA_029239165.1 Microbacterium sp.
ACAACGGGGCCGGCAAGTCCACCCTCATCAAGTGCCTCACCGGCGCCTACATCCCCGACGAGGGGCAGTTGCTGCTCGACGGTGAGGAGGTGCACTTCAAACGGCCGCAGGACGCCCGCTCCGCCGGGATCGAGACGGTCTACCAGAACCTCGCCGTCTCACCGGCGCTGGATGTGGCGGCGAACCTGTTCCTTGGCCGGGAGCGCCGCAAGCCGGGTATCGCCGGGTCGGTGTTCCGCGCACTCGACACGTCGGGGATGCGCAGAGAGGCGCGCGAGCAGGTGCAGAAGCTCGGCATCTCGACGCTGCAGGACGTGACTGTCTCTGTCGAGAATCTATCGGGCGGACAGCGCCAGGCTGTCGCTGTCGCCCGCGCCGCGGCCTTCGGGTCGAAGGTCGTGATCCTCGACGAGCCGACCGCGGCACTCGGCGTGCGCGAGTCGAATCAGGTGCTCGAGCTCATCGTGCGACTGCGCGAGCACGGGGTGCCGGTGATCCTCATCTCCCACAACATGCCGCATGTGTTTCAGGTCGCCGACCGCATCCATGTGCAGCGCCTCGGAAAACGCGCCGCGACCATCACGCCGCAGTCGCACTCGATGACCGACGCCGTCGCCATCATGACCGGCGCGGCACAGGCGTGAGTCCCGTTCCGCGCCCTGCGCATGACCTTGCTCGTCAGCGAGACTCCAAGAAGGTGAGTACGGCATGACCGATTCTGAAGCGAAGGTGACCAGGACTGCCAGAACGATGTGGATCACGCGGCTCGCCCGCGACGGCTTTGCCGAGGCGTTTGCTGCCCCGCCGTCGATCCGCCCCGCCTCAGCCATTCGCGCGCCTATCCGCCCCTTCCGCACCGCCTACCAGTGCGCCGAGCCCCGGCTCGGCCCATCCTGGCAGAGCGCCAGCCGCCCGGCCAGGGGCGCTTGCCATCCTGATACATGGAGTGTCAGGGATGTCCTGATGCCGAATCGTAAGAGACGTCCTGAGACATGACACGCGCAGTGAACTCCGCGTAGAGGACGACCCGCGATTCCTATCGCGCTCATCGCGCCCCCGACAGGGGCCATCGCGCTGATCGCCGCCGCCGCTTTCGTGCTCGCTTTCCTACAGATCAAGACGTATTGGCTCATGTATGGCCTGTACACCTTCGGCCTCGTCCTGGTGCTCGCGCCGCCCGGCGAGGTCGCCTCGGAGGCGGAGCAGCGTGGTCTCCAAATCCTTATCGGCATCGCCCTCCTCGCGGTCGGCCTGGTCATCGCCCATGCTGCGTCCGTGTGGCTGGCGAAGCATCACCCCCAACCCGAACTCCCGTCCGCGCCCCCCGAAACGCCGGCTTAGATCAAGTTCGCCGGTGCCCCGCAGTCCAGCTGGCTTACCTCTCAGCCCCGGGGCAGGCAACCTACGACCGCTCGCTGACCTCAGCCCCGACCCGACGCCTGACGGGCGCCGCGGGCACCGGACGGATCAGCTGCACGGTCGCCCAGACACACGGCAAGAGCACGAGCAGGCTGGGGACTATGTAGGGCACCTCGGCGGAGAGAGGGATGAGACTGAACAGCGGCGGCAGCAGGAACAGCAGCGGAACGATGATGGGCAGCACCCCGCTGCGCCAGAGGGCGAAGGCGAGAATCGGCAACGCCAGCGAGTATCCGCCGAGGCCTACGAGCAGCAGTATCAGGAAGAGTGGCTCGTTGAACGCTGCCACGGCCATCGCGACCGCAGCCTCAGTGTCTGTGGCGGACGTGAGCGGAATGAGCACCGCCGCCTCGTATCCCAGCAGCAGCAGAAGCGCGATCGCTCCCGCCATCCCGATGATCAGGCCGATCACGCTGAGCGTCTGACCACGACGTCGTGCGATCACGAAGCCTCCGATCCCGAGGACCGCCGCGATCACGAATACTGCACCGCAGGTCTGTACCGCCTGCCCGAGGTAGCCGCCATGGGTTCCTTCCGCGATTGCTCTGAACTGCTCCTCATTGGTCTCGAATGTGCCTGAGTACATCAAGCCCGGAACCACGAAGATGCAGAGCGGAGCGAGCGTGATTCCGATCGCTCCGATCCAGCGAAGCACCGATTCACTGCGTTGCATGGCTACCTCCGTAAGACGCCGCGCCTCAGGATGAGCCGCGTGTGTGGTGATCGTCTCCGGCTTGCCCGTGTCGACGCGTCCGGCCAGACGCTCGGCCGTCTAGGTAGAAAGTCTCGACGGCGAACGCGTGAGGGGGGACGCGGGGTCAGACCTGGGTCTGATGCGGTCCTGCCGGCGCCGCAGTACGCTCGCGCCATGTGGCTACGCCGCCCTTCCCACGCGGATGCCGTCCTGGCTGCGCTGTGCGGACTCACCGTGGCGGTCAACCTGCTGCCGGCGACGATGTGGGGACTGCCTGCCGCGGCGGTGGTGGCGGGACTCATTCTGGTGATGCCGCAACGACCGCTCACGGCCGGCGCACTACTGGCGGCGGTCTACGTGACGCTCTCCGTCACCGGCCTCACCCTGGGCAACGCCGCCTGGCTGACGCCGCTCTTCGTCGGGGTGTACTCGCTTGGCCGGTACGCCCCGCTTTGGCGGGGCGGCTTCGTTGCGCTCGTCGTCGCGGTCGCGTCACTGGAGATCTGGACTCCGCAAGCGATCGCCTTCTCCGTCGTCCTGACGGGGTGCCTCTTCGCGTACGGTCGCGTCGTCCAGCTCCGCGCGCAGAGGGCTCGACGCGCGAGAGCGTCAGAGACGGAACTGCAGGCCGCGGATGCCGCGGCAGTCGCGGCCCGGATCGTGGCAGACGAACGGGCGCGCTTGGGCGGACAGTCGCTGACACTCCTGCGTGCCGCGGTCGAGGGAATGCGGTCCGATGCCGCCTCAGCGAGAGTCGAGCTGGACGGGCGCCTGATCGAGTCGGTCTGCGAGCGAGGGCGACTGGCCGTCACCGAGTTGCGTTGGCTCCTCGGGATCCTGCGGTCTGAGTCCGTGCCCGACCGTCCGAAGAAAGCCCGCGATCTCCGAGGGCGGGTCGTCAACATCGTCGTCGCGGCCGCCCTGCTCGTGCTCTGTGTCTGGGAGCTCTGGAACCAGGTGTGGGAACCACCGACGCCGCTGGCATGGGCGCTCGCCGTGGCGCTGCCGGTCTGTGTGCTCGCACGGCGGCGTTTCACCACTCTTGCCTGCAGTGCGGCCGCAGCCGGTGTGGCTACGGCGTTGCTGACCGGCATCCTGCCCACCGTCGGGAACCTCTTCTGCATGGTCCTGCTGGCATGGTCGGCCGGTTCGGCCCGGAGCCCCGTGGTGTGGGGGATCTTCGGAGCGCTCGCCGCAGGTACCGCCGTCTGGGGTGCCCGCCATGATCCGGCGAACTGGGAATTCACTTTGGCGCTGCTTGCGCTGCCCGCGTTCGCGGGGTTCGAGTGGTCCGCGCATGATCGCGTCGCCCGCGCCGCCTCCGCTCACGCCGATGAGTTGCGCGCTGAACTCGATGCCCGTGTCGAATCGGCTCTCCGCGAGGAGCGACTTCGCATCGCTCGCGAGCTGCACGATGTCACGAGCCACGCTGTCGGTGTGATGGTGATGCAAGCCTCGGCCGCCTCCGCGCTGCGCGAACGCGACCCTGCAGCCGCAAGGAGCGCGCTCAAGACGGTGGACGAGGCCGCCGCGCAGACTCTGGAAGAGCTCGACATGATGCTTCAGCTGCTCGATTCTGGTGCGATCGGCGGTCCGGGTCTCGCGAGCGCGACCGCCGAGCCGCTCCAGACCCTCGTCGACCGGATGCGCAGGACGGGCCTCGACATCTCGCTCGAGCAGGCAGTCATCCCCGTGCACTTGTGCGGTGTCGTCTATCGAATCGTCCAGGAGAGCCTGACGAACGTCGTGCGTCACTCCAACGCTCGGCATGTCCGGATCAGCATGGCACGGGACGAGGGACGGCTCTGTGTGCGTGTCGTGGATGACGGGACGCGCATCCCGGACGAACCCGCCCCGGGCGAAGAGACGCCGGGGTTCGGGCTCACGGGTCTCGGTGAACGGGTCAACAGTGCAGGCGGAGCATTCCGCGCGGGGTGGGACACACAGGGCTTCACCGTCGAAGCCTCCCTGTTGATCGAACCGGTGAAGATGTGATGGATGCTGCGCCGATCCGGGTGCTGGTCGCCGACGACCAGCACCTCATCCGAGGCGGTCTGCGCGCGATCATCGACGCGGAACCGGACCTGCGAGTGGTCGGAGAGGCATCTGACGGAGCGTCGGCCGCACGGGAGACTGTTGCGTGCCGCGCCGACGTCGTGTTGATGGACGTTCAGATGCCCGGCGTGGACGGCATCGACGGCGTCCGGCTCGTCATCGAAGCCCGACCCGAGGCCCGGGTGCTGATTCTCACGATGTTCGATCTCGACGACTACGTTCTGCGCGCACTCCGCGCCGGGGCCAGCGGCTTCCTCCTCAAGACCACTCCACCCGCCGACCTCACCGCCGCGATCCGCGCGTCTCGCGGTGGGACGATGCTGTTCGCCCCGTCCGTCACCCGACGCCTGGTGGAGTCGTACGTCAACCAGCCCGCCCCGGTGGACGGGGTGCCGGAGCGGCTGGCGGGCTTGACGGCGCGGGAACTCGATGTTTTCCAAGCGATCGCGCAGGGGCTGTCGAACACGGAGATCGGCGCTCAGCTCTACATGGGTGAAGCCACGGTCAAGACCCACATCACCCGGATCCTGGCGAAGCTCGGCCTTCGCGATCGGGTGCAGGCCGTCGTGCTCGCATACGACTGCGGATTGATGAGGCGGGCGCCCGACTGATGCGGGTGTCGCTGGCGCACATTCTGGCTGTCACCAGGGGCGAACGACACACGCACCCGAGCGCGTCCAGCCGATCGCAGTACACAGTGATCAGGTGGGGCAGGGTTTCGCTCTGTTCTAGTGCGGTTCGGTTCCGATCTCACGCCCGCGCGATGCCCGCGATGTGGGTGTTGAACGGTAGGAACGGGGTATGCACCCGGTAGCGCTCCACGCTGACCGTCGCGAATCCCGCGGCGCGCACGGACTGCTCCAGGTCCCGTTCGCAGGAGCAGCCCTCGAACGTCCACGCCCACGGACGGCGAAGCACCCGCTGGGCGAGGCGGGTCGTCGTGCCCGGCGCCGCCACGACGTGCTCGAGGAACCGGAAGGTGCCGCCGGGGCGCAGGATGCGCCGTACCTCGGCGAGCACGGCCGCTGGATCGTGCACCGAGCAGAGCACCAGCGAAGAGATCACGCTGTCCACACTGCCGTCGGGAATGTCCGTCTGCTCGGCCATGCGTTCGCGCAGATCCAGCCGCACGCCGCGCCGCTGCGCAGCTTCGATCAGCCGGCCGTGCATGTACCGGTTCGGTTCGATGGCGACGAGCGTGCTGCCGGCGGGCAGATAGCGCAGGTTGGCGCCGACGCCCGGTCCGATCTCGACGATCTCACGAGGCAGCCCGGCGAACAGCCGCTGCTTGCGGCTGCGCAGGTTCCACTCCATGTAGGGGTCCATCACTCGAAAGAACGCGGCATTGAATCGGCCGCGCCAGGGGTGCTGCTCGAAGGTGCCTTCCGGCGAGGTTGCGGTCGCGGTGTCTGTCATCTCTGCTCCTGGGTGTTGCGTTGTGGATGACATCAGCGTGCGCCGCGGGCCGCGGTCTTTCAGGCGTGGAACTACCTCACTTCGTCGATCCCGGTGCGTCGCGTTGGCCGACGAACCAGGCGGCGATCTGGGCTCGCGACGTGAAGCCGAGGCGCAGTCGGATCCGTTCGACGTGACCTTCGGCCGAGCGTTCGTCGATGCCCAGCCGGGCGGCGATCTCCCGATTCGTGCACCCTTCGCTGACCAGGGCGGCGACTTCCGTCTGCCGGGGCGTCAGCGTTCGTGGCCCGCGGGGCAGGCTGCGCAAGCCGAGGAACCGGCGAATCGGCGTTACGACGGCCGCGGCATCGCCCGCGTACGGCAGATGCGAGCGGCCGGGCACCACGACGAGACGCGCATCGGGGATGCCGTCTGCCAGTGCTGCGGCCTGCTCGACGGGAGCGGCCCGGTCTTGGGCACGATGCACCACCAGCGTGGGAGCGCGGACGCGCGGGAGCAGGTCACTCACGTCCAGGCTGTAACTCATCGCCAGCAGCGACCGGGCGGTTTCGGCGGTCGATGATGCCCGCTGGTACTGAGCGAACTGCTGACGCGACGCGGAACTCGCGTCGGGGGCGAAGATGTCGGTGAGCACGTCGGAGCCCAGACCCCAGTGCGACTCGATCAGTCCGAGGAGGTGGTCCTGCACCGCGGGCGGGGAGACCTCCGCGCCGGACGCCCAGCCGCCATAGAGCACGAGCCGCCGGACGGATTCCGGGTGCACCGCAGCCCAGGCCACCGCGACGAGCGCGCCCATGGAGGTTCCCATGAGATCGAAAGGCTCGGGGCCGACGGCCTCGGCGACTGCAGCCAGCTGCTCCAGCTCATGAGACATGGACGGTGCGCGATCGGATGCTGCGGACAGACCGCAGCCGGCGCGGTCGTACCGCACGAGGCGGCACCCCTTCCCGAGGCTCTCGTAGAAGGCGCGCTCTTCAGGCAGTTCCCAGCTCAGCTCGAGATGGCTGAGCCAGCCGCTGACATACACCAGCGGGCGCCCGGCGCCGATCGTCGCATACGCGATCTCGGTGCCATCGGCCGCCGTCAGCCGCCCAATGCGTTGCTGCACACGCCATTTCACCATGGCCGGCCCTCCGTGCGGTGAGACCGACCCGCACGGAGGAAGCGGCCGCGTCGGGTCACTTCACTGGCTGAAGGAAGTGCCGATCAAGCCAGCGGGCGGCGCCTTCACCGATCCCTGCGCCCTGGACCTCGGCCTCCCGGAAGTGGAGACCTTGCAACACGCGCGCGTCGATGGTGTCGTCGACCACGGCACTGAAGTGCTTGTAGTCGCGCGTCGCACCGGTCGCGATCCTCACGACACTGAAGTCCATCCTGTAGGCCATGCCGGCGTGCATGTACGCCGCCGAAACACAGTTGTAGCCAGACGGATGCTCGGAATACGGCGGAGCCGCAAGGAGCGGCGCCCATTCTGTATCGCCCACCGTCTTGCGGTTGCCGTCATTGTCGCCTTCGTGGATGGCGGTCACCGGACGCCAGAAGTTCCAGAACCCCTTGTCGTCGAAGCAGCTGATGACACTGTCTGCAGTGGCAAGGTTCAGCATGGCGAAGAGGCGGGCTTCCTCGGCGAGCGTGAGTCCCTCCGCTTCGGAAATCGCCCGGAATGTGCGGTTGAACATCTCCGGCGGGTGCGCCGTGTACAGGTCGGCGACGAGGTTCTGCTTGGCGGTGCGG
>JAQZBG010000004.1 GCA_029239165.1 Microbacterium sp.
TTTCTCGCTTTTGAGGGCTTCATCGATCTTGTCGCGATTCTCGTCCAGGAGCTTCTTGCCCTTGTTGATGATGTCGTCCACACCCATGTGCGTCTCCCTCGTAGACCGCGAAGCGGCGAGGTGCCGCCGTGCCGCCATTGTCTCGGAGGCACCTCCCCCGAGGAAAGCCCTGGCCGGCGGGGGCCGGAGTGCGTTACGGCGAACGGACGAAACCCACGACGGATCTCAACCGGGCAGGCCCGCGAGCAGCGGGGCGCACGACTCGTCGATAGTGACGGGGGTGTCGGATGCGGTAGGCGTGTGACGCAGGTCCAGTGGACCCAACGGGCCGCCGGGTAGCTGAACGGTGTACGAGACACTCCTCGTCTCGTCCTGGCCGAGGGTGACCATGCGGCTCTCCCCCGTATTGCCGTTCTCGTTACCGCTTCGCGACAGGGAGGGGATGTCGCCGTCGGCGGGGTCCATCCCGGTGATGGTGGCCCCGGGAGGTGCGAAGAACAATGTGTCGAGCATCATGGTCGTTCTCGGCAGACCCCAGTTCGGATTGCGGGCTCCGAGAGTGTAGGCATTCGTGATGTCGTCGGTGATGCCGTTGTGCATCTTCATCGAGACCGAAACCGTCCGCGCATCGGCGTTGCACGTCGCTGAAACCTCGGTGGCGAGATGGTATTCGAGCTTGCTGATGCTGAAGTCGTTCAGGTAGATACCCAGCTGCGTCGACGTCGCGTTGTCAGCGCGCAGCGCTCCGTCGAGCCCCGTCTCGGTGACCAGGGCCTGCGCCTGGTCGTCGGCGAACCACATGTTGATCCGCTGCTCCTGCGCGCTGCGCGTGAGCTGATCGAACATCGCGATCGGGTTCCAATCGCCGCTTGTGAGACGGGAGAAAACAGAGGACGAGACCTGGGCGAAGAACTCGTCGGAAGAGCGACCATTGTCGCCGCGGTCCCCGAAGCGCTGGTAGGCGTCGCTGAGGACGAGCTTGACCGCGTTCTCCGCCGTGATCTGCTCACCGTCGGGCAGGTCGACCGGGCCGGTGACCTCGAGCATGTGCGACAGCACGACCGGGTCGATCGAGATCACGCCGTCGAACCGCGAACCGTCCGTGCGATCCCAGAGAGCTTCGAACAGGCGCGCGGTGGTCGGAAAGTCAGGTGTGAAGGTGTAGTCCTGCGAGTAGCGGGTGAACGTATCCGGGTAGAGCGACCGTGTGCCTTCGGGTAGGTCGACGAACGAGTCGCCCGCTAGACCGGCGGCATAAAAAGCCATGGAGTCTGCCTGCTCTTTGAGCTCCATCCGCCCGTTATCGACGACGAGCACGCTCGACGCGGCGGGGTTGCCTCCGGTGGCACGGATCTCGGCGTTGTTCTGGAAGAGCACGAGATACGTGCGCGGACCATCGCCACCCGCCGCCCCCAGCAGGGAAGGGAGGTACTTCTGCACGATCGCGAGCGAGGGCGCCGCTTGATCGACGATCTGCGCCACCTGATCGAGGGGTTCGGTTACGAGAGGTAGAAGACCGTTTCGGTCGATTCCGTCGGTCACCACCTTCGCATCGGCGAAGGCCGAGGTGATCTCCGGGAGCGAGCCTTCAGCCTGCCGGAACGGCTCGAGGTTGATGCCGCCACCTTCGATGGCCAAGGAGGAAAAGTCGGATGCAGTCAGCAGAGCCACCGTCGGCGGCAACGCGCGCTGGGTCAGATCACGAGTCATCGCGGTCAGCTTCTGCACCGCTTGGGTGTTCTCCCTAACCAGGGGGATGGAGGATGCCAAGTCCCACAGTGGCCCCGAGGATCCGGCATCCGCTCGCTCGGTGAGTTCGAGCACCTCTCCCGAGACCTGATTCAGACCGTTGATGTCTCGTCCGGCCACGATCTGCGGGACGAACGTCAACTTCGTCTGTGCGCTCAGCAGATCGGTTCGGACGACGCCGGCCTGCTGCAGGAAGGCAAGCGAGACAGCCGCGACGAGGCAGACCGCGAAACCGAGGACACCCACGGTCCAGCCGACCATCGTTCCCGCGAGGCGACGTCGCGGGTGTTCGACCGGAGTGGGCTCCGTCGACGAACGGCGGCGGCGCAGCGGGGGCTCGGACGCGGTCGGCGCGGAGGAAGAGTCGGTCATCCCGGGAATTCTCCTGTGCCGCCGTTCGCCGGCGGTTCGGTGAACGTCGGCTGAGGTTCCGGTTCCGGTTCCGGTTCCGTGGTCGGGTCCGGCGTCGGCTCCGGCGCGGGCGGGGTCGTCGGGTCGGTCGTCGGCGGATCGGACGGCTGCGGGTTCGACGGCTGCTGCTGGTTGCGGGACGGCGGATCGCTTTCGCGCTGGGGAGTGCGGGAGCGTTCGTCCTCTTCTTCGGCGGCGCGGAGCTCGAGGACCCGGGTGTTCTCGGCACGCAGCGCGTCGAGCGCGCTCGCGAACGTCGGCATCTCGGCGAGGCCGTCGCCTCCGGCCAGCTGCGCGGCGCGCACACGGCTCGCCGCTTCCGTCACCGCGGTCCGGAAGCTGTCGGCGGCGGCATCGTTGCGCGCGACCTCTGCGGCGGCACCGGCTTCGATCGCCGAGCCGACGTTGCGCAGTTCGTTGCGGAAGGCGTCCAAGGCCGATACGACCACCGCGCGCGCCTCGCGCACCTGGGACACCATCGGCTGCAGTGCTTCACGCGCGATGCGCACGTCATCGATCGCTTCTGCCACCTGCGTGAGCGACTTCTCGTCGACTGCCGCCCGGTTGTACTCGGGGACGGAGACGCTCTTGGCTGTACCCGCCACGCTCACGAGCGTGGCGCGGGCGCGACTAGCCGAGTCGAGCACGCCCTGGTCGACCCGTCCTTGGAGAGTTGCCAGAACGCCTTCACTGGATGCCGCGATGGTGTTGGACTCCGTCAGCGTCGCGGTGTAGAGGTCCGCAGCCGTTTGGAGCACCTGGGTCTCGTTACGGAGTTCGGCTTCGCGCTCGCGAAGGCTGATCATGGCGTCATCGGCGGGATTGGTGGTCGCTCGCTGGACCACTGCGAACGTGGCCGTTCCGGCAAGCAGAACGATCGCGAGCACGGCGATCGCGACGCTGGCGAGATTCACCGCTCCGGCTCGACGCCGACCGTTGAAGAGGGGACGCCGACCCGGCTGAGAGAGCTCCGGGGCCAGCCACCCGGTATCCGACCCGCTGTTGCTGACCAGAGCCGAAAGTGATTGCGACGCGGAATCGCGGCGCGAGCGGCGCCCCGGCTCGTCTCCCCCGACGAGCGCGCGAAGGTCGACCGCCGGAGCCGCCTCCGTTTCGGCGGGAGCGCCCACGAGTCCGGTCAGCGCCTCCAAAAAGGGTTCCGCGTTCTTACTTTGCGCTTCGGGCTCGCCCACGAGACGACGCAAATCACGACCGGGATCTCCGGACGGCACGGGCGCATCGGATTGCGCCGTCGGCGCAAACAACGTGCTGAGGTCGTTCATGAGGTCTCCGGCGCATCAAAGCGCATTTCGATGAATGTCGTAGGGTAGGTCACGGGGCGCCTGCGCGGCACGACCGTCAAGGGAAGACTACCTTGGAGATCGAAATGCGTATTCTTGCGGCTTCCTGTGCTCTTTAATCAGCGAATGGACGAGGCTTGGAACTGCGCGACTATCTTCGGATTCTGCACCGCAACTGGATTCTCATCCTGGCGTTGACTGTTCTCGGCGGAGCGGGCGCCTTCGGGTGGTCGCTCGTCCAGGCACCCAGCTACGAGGCGAGCACTCAGTTGTACGTTTCGGTGCGGTCAGACAGCTCCGGTGTGAGCGAACTGGCCCAGGGCACGAGCTTCGCGCGGCAGGCCGTCGTCAGCTTCGTCGACGTGGTCGACAGCGCGATCGTGCTGGACCGGGTGATCGACGACCTCAACCTCAAGACCACTGCACAGCAACTTGCTTCGACGATCGACGCATCTTCACCGCAGAACTCGGTGATCATCACCGTGAAAGTGTCCAATCCCGACGCAGAGCTCGCGGCATCCATCGCCAATTCGGTGGGGAGCAACTTCGCCGAGGTCGTGGTGAATCAGCTTGAGAAGCCCGAGGGCGAGACCGCGAGCCTCGTGCGCGTCGAGACAATCGAGCCCGCCCTCGTCCCCACAAGCCCGGCGTCGCCGCGCACGCCGTTGAACGTTGCTCTGGGCATCGCCCTAGGCATTGCGATCGGCCTTGGCGTGGCCGTGCTGCGTTCGGTCCTCGACACCCGGATCCACTCGCTTCATGACATCGAGATGGCGACCGAGGCACCCGTGCTTGGCGGTATCGCGCTGGACCCCGACGCGAAGAAGCGTCCGCTCATCGTCCACGCGGATCCGAAGAACCCGCGTGCCGAATCCTTCCGCAGCCTTCGAACGAACTTGCAGTTCGTCGATGTCGACGGCTCGTCTCGATCGTTTGTGGTGTCGAGCTCGGGCCCCGGCGAAGGAAAGTCGACCACGACGGCGAACCTCGCGATCGCCCTGGCAGAGACCGGAGCGCGTGTCGCGCTCGTCGACGGCGACCTCCGCCTTCCGCGCGTTGCGGACTACATGGGCATCGAGGGCGGCGTCGGCCTCACCGATGTGCTGATCGGCCGCGCCGAGCTCGTCGACGTCCTCCAGCAGTGGGGTACCGGCAAGCTCTTCGTCCTGCCTTCGGGTCGGACGCCCCCGAACCCCTCCGAACTCCTGGGCAGCCAGGCCATGCAGCGGACGCTGCAGGCGCTCGAGGGCGCCTTCGACTACGTGCTCATCGACGCTCCCCCGATCCTCGTCGTCACGGACGCCGCCGTCGTTTCGCGCTTCACCAGCGGCGTGCTCATGATCGCCGCTTCGGGCACCACGAAGAAGCCCCAGCTCACCGCCGCTGTCGACAAGCTCGACGCGATCGGCAGCCGGTTGTTCGGCGTCATCGTGACGATGCTCCCGACCAAAGGTCCCGACAGCTACTCGTACGGCTCCTACGCCTATGCGGAGTCCACCGCGGATGCCTCCCCGCAGACGCGCTCGAGGCGCAAGGACAAGAAGGAGAAGAAGGCGTGACCTTCCGTATCCTCACCGTGTGCACGGGCAACGTCTGCCGGTCTCCTTCGGCGGAGCTGATCCTCGCGCGCGAGCTTTCCGCCCTGGAGGGCGTCGAGGTGTCGAGCGCGGGGACGGGTGCTCTCGTGGGCGACGGCATCCCGGATCCCGGTCTGCGGCTCCTCGCCGGCGCGGGCATCGACGGGACGTCGCACCACGCGCGCCAGCTCACGCCCGCTCTGGTGCAAGAGTCCGATCTCATCCTCGCCATGGCGCGTGAGCACCGCCGCACCATCGTCGAGCTCGTCCCGGCTGCGACCCGCCGCACCTTCACGGTTCGCGAGCTCGCTCGAGTCGTCGAGCACGTCGACGATTTCGTCGCGGAGGGCGAGTACGCGAATGCCGCCGCGCGGATGCGCGCTGCCGTCCTGTATGCGGCCGGTCGGCGAGGACTCGTGCCCCAACCGGCCGATCCGGAGGAACTGGACGTCACCGATCCTTACCGACGCTCCGACGAGACATACCAGCTCTCGTACTCCCAAGTCGAGCCGGCGGCGACGGCGGTGGGCGCATACCTCGCCCGCGCCGCACAGGCCTGACGAAACATCCTGCACACCTGCCCGTGACACGTCGATCGAGCCGGACTGTTACTGTTCGAGCCACATTCGCGTGCGGCGGGGGCGCGCAGCGCAGAAAGGGCACAGCTTCTTCTTTGTTCGTCATTGCCGTGCCGCCGCTATCCCCCTGACCCCGCTCGGTTCCACAACCCTGGAGAATCCTCATGACTACCCCCCGTCGCGCTTTGGTCACCGGTATCACCGGTCAAGATGGCGGCCACATTGCGAGCCTTCTTCATTCCAAGGGTTATGAGGTTTTCGGCCTCATCCGCGGTCAGAACAACCCCCGTCGCGAAGCGACGCAGGCGGAATTCCCCTACGTCACTCTCATCGAGGGTGATCTGACGGACCCGACCTCGCTGGTGCGTGCTGTCGAGACCAGCGACCCGGACGAGTTCTACAACCTCGCCGCGATCAGCCACGTCGGCTACTCGTTCAAGAACCCCACCCTCACCGCCGACGTCACCGCCAAGGGCGTACTGAACGCGTTGGAAGCGGTCCGCATCACAGGACGCGCCCAGAAGACCCGGTTCTACCAGGCCTCGACTTCGGAGATGTTCGGCGGCCTGGACTACAACCGCCCCGGCGCCGGCTACAACGAGAACTCCCTCTTCCACCCCCGCAGCCCCTACGGCGTCGCCAAGCTCTACGGCCACTGGATCGCCAAGAACTACCGCGAGAGCTACGACATGTACGTCGCGTGCGGCATCCTCTTCAACCACGAAGGCGAACGGCGCGGCGTCGAGTTCGTCACCCGCAAGATCACGCACGCCGTCGCCCGCATCAAGCTCGGCCTACAGACCCACATCGAACTCGGCGACCTGTGGCCCAAGCGCGACTGGGGATACGCCGGCGACTACGTCGAGGGAATGTGGCGCATGCTCCAGCACGACGTCCCCGACGACTTCGTGCTCGCCACCGGCGAGACCCACTCCATCGAGGAATTCCTCACCCTCGCGTTCGCCGAGATCGGCATCGACGACTGGAAGCCCTACGTCGTCCAAAACCCCGCGTTCATGCGCCCCGCCGAAGTCGACATCCTCCTCGGCGACCCGACCAAAGCCGAGTCCGAACTGGGCTGGCGCCGACAGGTCGACTTCCCGGGGCTGGTGGCGCGCATGGTCGCGCATGACCTCGAGGAGCAATCCCGGGCCGCACGATGAGTCGCGTCGTCGCCGTCGCCGGCGCGAACGGGTTCGTCGGCTCCCATGTCGCCAAGCTCGCGGCGCAAGAGGGCTACACGGTCTGGGCCATCGGGCGCGAAGCCGAGCCGTCCGCGGTGGTCGCGCCTCACGTGGAGCGTTACTTCTCAGCGGACCTCGCCGAAGGATGGCCCGTTCACGATGAGGTGGATGCCATCATCCACCTCGCCGGCCTCGCCGCCGTCGGCCCGTCGTTCACGAATCCCCAGCGCTACCTGGAGGTGAACAGCCGGATCATGACGCATCTCGGCGAGTTCTACCTCACCGCAGGGACCCGTCCGCGGACGATCGTGGTGAGCTCCGGAGCGGTCTACGCGCACTCGGCATCCGGAACCGTCGACGAAGAGTGCGAGACCTCCCCGACGAGCCCCTACGTCGTCGCGAAACTGCTTGTCGAACAGCAGGCGCACTACTACGCCCAGCGCGGCTTGGACACGGTGGTCGCGCGGCCCTTCAACCACATCGGGCCGGGACAGGGCCGGGGGTTCATCGTTCCCGATCTGACGGCTGCGGTCGGCAAAGCCGCCCCCGGATCGCCGATCAAGACGGGCAACCTGCGTGCCCAGCGCGACTACACGGACGTCCGGGATGTGGCGCGCGCGTATCTGACGCTGGCGGCCGCCCCGTCTCACCGACACGACGTCTACAACATCTCGACGGGCGTCCCGCATAGCGGCGAGGAGATCCTCGAGGTCATCTCCGACACTCTCGGCCGCTCCGGCACCACCACGGTCGTTGACCCCAGCCGTGTCCGTCCGAACGACCCCTCGCGGATCGCGGGAGACTCGCGGCGCCTCCAGGACGAGTTCGGTTGGATCCCGACCGTCGCGTGGGATCAGTCCATCCGGGACTACATCTCGACAGCGCCGTCATCCGATGACCCCGGCACGCCCGCAGAGCAGGAAGGAGGCGACTATGAGTGATTCCCCCGATCGCCCCGGCCACGTCGCCATCGCACACGATTATCTGACCCAGCGGGGTGGCGCCGAGAAGGTGGTGCTCGCCCTGCAGCGGGCGTTCCCGTCGGCTCCGATCTACACGACCCTGTACGAACAAGACACGACCTACCCCGAGTTCTCCGAGTCCCGCATCATCACGTCGCCCCTGAACGCCGTGAGCTTCTTCCGGCGCTCGCACAGGCTTGCGCTTCCTTTCCTCGCCTGGGCGTCTGGGCGGATCAAAGTGGATGCCGACCACACGATCGTCAGCTCTAGCGGGTGGGCTCACGGCTTCCGCACCCGCGGCTCGAAGATCGTCTACTGTTACTCCCCCGCTCGCTGGCTCTACCAACCGGCCGCCTACCTCGGAGCGGCGACACGAACTCCCGCCGCCCTCATGCTGCGTGTCCTCTCCCCGTTCCTGAAGCGATGGGATCGGCGGGCTGCGGGCACGGCGACGAAGTACTTCGCCATCTCGACGGTTGTGCAACAGCGCATCAAGGACACGTACGGGCTCGAGTCGGAGGTGCTCCCGGCACCGCACACGGTCGACAAGAGCATCGCTCACGAACCCGTCGACCTACGACAGCTGTCCGAGAGCGAAGGGTTCTACCTCTGCATCTCACGCCTTCTCCCGTACAAGAACGTCGACGTCGTGATCAACGCCTTCAACGAGCTCGGGCTCCCGCTCGTCGTCGTCGGCACCGGCCCGGAGGAGCGTCGCCTGGCGGGACTCGCCGGCGACTCGGTCGTGATGGTGAAGAACCTCACGGACGGGCAGATCCAGTGGCTCTACGCCCACTGCACCGCGGTCGTATCGTCGAGCTACGAGGACTTCGGACTCACACCCATCGAGGGAGCGACACATGGGAAGCCGTCGGTCGTCCTTCGCTGGGGCGGCTTCCTCGACACCATCGTCGAGGGCCGAACGGGCGTGTACTTCGACGAGCCCACTCCTTCGGCGGTCGCGGAGGCGGTACAGACGTCGCGCGCATCCGAATGGGATGAATCCGCCATTCGTGCGCACGCCGATCTGTTCACGGAAGAGCACTTCGCACGGCGGCTCCGCGACGAGATCGCGCGCCTGGATGGAGCCTCGGCCTCCTCACGCGTCCACCCCGCCTCATGAGCGACGGTGCCATGCCCCCGCTCAAGGTGGTCTTCGTCGACCACTCCGACGAGCCGGGAGGAGCCGAGTTCGCGCTTGTCCGGCTGCTGCGGGCTCCCCGCGACTGGCGCGTCACGGTCGCCCTTCCGCCCTCATCGTCCGATGGTGACGACGTCTTCACCACAGGGCTCCCCTCCGACGTCTCGATGATCCGCACCGGGCCTCGGCACGCCGCGCGCAAGGAGAACGGAACCGGCCTCGGCGCCAACATCGGGCTCGCGACGCGCATCCTCCGCTCCGGGCTGGCCCTTGCCGCTCGCAAGGAGGTTCGCGAGGCGGACGTGCTGGTGGCGAATACGACTCGCGCGAGCGTCTACGTCGCGATCACGGCCATCGCGCTCCGCAAGCCTTTCGTCGTCCACATCCGCGACCTCATCTCGAGCGACGCCATCGGCTCGGCCGCCGCGCTCCTGATGCGGCGACTCGTCCTGCCCCGTGCCACCGGCGTCATCGCCAACTCTCGGGCATCCCTTGCCACGGTGAAGGATGCCGTCCGAACGAGGAACACCCCCGTCATCCCCAGCCCCGCGGGACTGGAGCCCGTGGCAGCTGACTCCGTCGCGGTGGCTCCCCGTGTCGGACGGATCGGCATGGTCGCGCGCATCGACCCGTGGAAGGGCCAGGAGCAGGTGCTGCGGGCTTTCGCCCGTGCGTGCGTCAAGGGCGAGGAGACCCTCGTGTTCTATGGAGCGCCCGCCTTCGGCCACGAGGAATTCGACCTCGAGCTGCGCGCCCTCGCGCGCGACCTGGGGATCGCGGACCGCGTCGACTTCGCCGGGCACACCTCCGATGTCCCGGGTGCCATCGCCACGCTGGACGTCTGCATCCAAGCGTCGACACGCGCGGAGCCCCTCGGACAGAACGTGCTGCAGTATCTCAGCGCCGGCAAGCCCACCATCGTCTCGGGTGAGGGCGGACCTGTCGAGTGGGTCACCGACCGTCGGAACGGTCTCGTCTTCACTCCTCGCGACGTCGACTCGCTGAGCGCAGCGATCACGGAGCTCGTCACCGACCGGTCGCTGCGACAGAGTCTCGCAGAGAATGCGGCGCGGACCCCCGATCTGCGCACCGACGAGCGCGTCGGTGACGAGGTCATGGCGGTCCTCAGAAAGGCGGCTCGCTCGTGACCGTCCGCCTCTGCTTCGTCGCCGCGCCCCTCATCGCACGCAGCGGGGTCTACAACTCGACGATCGAATTGGTCACCGCCGCGCGCGCAGCGGGCTTGGACTGGACGGCGATCATCGGCGTCTCCCGCAAGGCCTCCGGGTCCGCCACGACGGCGGACGGCATCCGAGAGTTCGAGATGGAACCCTCCGGCGTTGCCGGTGTGACCCGTCTGCTCCGCCGGCTTCAGGAGTGCGCGGAGTTCCGCGATGCGGACCTCGTCGTCAGCATGGTCCCGCAGAGCGACATGGCGCTGTCCCTGTCGCGTCGGACATGGGTCGCATACCTCCGCGGCCTCCCCTGGCCCGCTCCTGGCGAAAGCTCTCGCGCGAAGTCTGTGCTGTGGCGGACGCTCGAGAAGCTCGCCCTCTCACGAGCCCTGGAGGTGTGGTCGACGACCCGCGTTTTGGCGGCCGAGGTAGGTGGCAAGGTCGATCGACTCGTGCCCCCCGGTCTGGTTCCTCCCGCCCTCAGCGACGGCGCGCCCCGCGCGGACGCCGACGAGATCGTGTGGGCTGCACGGTTCTCGGCCGACAAAGATCCCGGCCTCTTCCTCGACGCCCTCTCGGGCATCGACGCGGCCGGGGTCATGTACGGCACCGGTCCGCTCGAGGAGCACACCCACTCACGAGCACCGCAGAACGTGGATGTCCGCGGCTGGCGCGCGCGGGGTGAGATCTGGGACCGGGCGCGGGCGTACGTCGGCACGTCCCGCCGGGAAGCCTTCGGCCGCAGTGCCGTCGAGGCGGCGATGCTCGGCATCCCCGTCGTCCTTTCCGATGCCTTCGGGTGCGCCGACATGCTCTTCACCGACGAGACGCTCCGAGCGGAGATGGTCCTCGACCCGGCCGACGTCGACCGGTGGCGCTCCGTCATCTCACAGCTCGCACACGACGACGAGTTGCACGCGCGCGTGTCGACACACGTGAAAGCCAACGCCGAGTCGTTGACGATCACCTCGGCCGTCGAGTCGGTCACGGCGGCGAGCGTGGCCGTCCTCGAGGAGACACGACGCGGTCGGCATCACTGACCGTCCTCGGTGAGGCGTCCGCGTGGGGCTTGGGCCCGGCGGACCGGGTGATCGCGAGAGAAACCACCGGCATACAAGAAATCCAGCCGCAATGAGTCCCGCATAATATCGGGCAGGTGTCAGGGGAAAACGTGGCAATCGATCGTTCGAGAACATTCCGGGGAGACATCCAAGGCCTTCGGGCAATCGCCGTCGGCGCTGTCGTCCTGTACCACGCCGGCGTTCCCTTCCTTCCGGGCGGCTATGTCGGCGTCGACATCTTCTTCGTCATCAGCGGCTTCCTCATCACTTCGCACCTGCTGGCGAGCCTTGAGCGCCACGGGCGGGTTCCGTTCGCGAGCTTCTACGCGAAGCGCGTCCGCCGCATCCTCCCCGCCTCCTTCGTCGTCCTGCTGCTTTCCGTCGCTGCGGCGCTGATCTGGTTCCCTCCCCTGCTGATGGAGGAGGTGTGGCGCGGCGCCGTCGCCACGGCGCTGTACGTCCCGAACCTCCTCTTCGCCCTCGACGGCACCAATTACCTCGCAGAAAGCACGCCCTCGCTTTTCCAGCATTACTGGTCGTTGGGAATCGAAGAGCAGTTCTACTTGGTGTGGCCGCTGCTTCTCACTCTCGGCTGGGCCTTCGTGAAATCCAAGAAGGCTCTCGGCATGGTTTTGGCGGCCCTCGTCGTCGTGTCGTTCGTCGCGTGCGTCCTGCTGACGTTCCAGCTGCAGCCCTGGGCGTTCTTCTCCCTCCCCACCCGAGCATGGGAACTCAGCGTCGGCGGTCTCGTCGCCTTTGCCCTGCATCACCGCTCGCGTGTCCTGGAACCGCGAACGGCCGCTGCGGCCGGTTGGATCGGACTGGCGGGGCTCCTGGCATCCGTCTTCCTCTTCACCTCGAAGACGCCCTTCCCCGGCTACTGTGCCGCCGTCCCCGTGGTCGCGACCGCCCTGGTCATCCTCGCCGGCGCTACCCCGAGTCGGTACGGTCCGACGGCGCTGCTCTCGCTGCGCGGAATGATGTTCGTCGGGGCAATCTCCTACTCGCTGTACCTCGTGCACTGGCCGGCGCTGGTGATCCCCCAGGCGGCGGTGGGATACGCCCACCCGCTCCCGCTGTGGATCACGCTGCTCATCGCGGCCGCCTGCGTCCCGGCGGCATGGCTCCTCTACCGTTTCGTGGAGGATCCCGCCCGGGGATGGAGCGTCCTGGTGAAGGCACGTCCGCGCCGCACGCTGTGGGCGGCCGTGGCCGGATCGCTGACCGCGGCGCTGGTCGCCACCGCGGTGTACGTGGTGAGCGAGAATCGCCCTCTGTACGAGCAACGGTCTGCCGACACCGTGGCCATGACCGTTCCCCCCTCGTTCACGGGATTCGTGCCGGAGAACCTGAGCCCCTCGCTGCGTCAGGCCTCGTCCGACCAGCCGCGCATCTACGCGGACGGATGCCACCGCTCTTTCGCCCAGGCGACTCTCGCCGACTGCGTCTACGGGGATGCCACGGCCCCCCGCATCGTGCTCTTCGGGGACTCCCACGCGGCTCAGTGGTTCCCGGCGCTCGAGGGGTGGGCTTCCGAGAAGGGGTACGCGGTCGAGGTGCACACCAAGAGCTCCTGCCCCTCCGTGGACGCAACGGTCCTTCGCGACGGCGTCCCCTACAACGAATGCACCCAATGGCGTCAGGCCGTCCTGGACCGGATCGCGACGGAAGCGCCTGCGCTCGTCCTCATCGCGAACTACGGGACGGCCACGATCAACGTCGACCCCGGGACGACGTATGCCCAGCAATGGGGCGACGCGCTGGCGTCCACCCTGTCGAAGATCTCCACGCCCGTCGCCGTCATCGCCGACACCCCCAATCTTCAGCAGACGCCGTCGGTGTGCCTGTCCGCGCACCTCAGCGACACCGCGGAATGCGGCCTCCCGAGCACCCAGGCACTTCGCACCGACGCCCGCGACGCCGAGTCCGCAGCCGCCGCATCGGCCGACGCGCCGATGATCGACCTCACGGACTACCTCTGCTCGGACGTGTGCGAGCCGATCATCGGCGACGCACTCGTCTACCGTGATGCGCATCACCTCACGGCGACGTTCAGCGCGCGGTTGTCGGGGCCTCTGGGCTCTGCTCTCGACGCGGTTGTTCGGTAGGGGCCGCCGGGACTTGCCGCCCGCACATAGGAGCACCACAGTCCGCCCCTAAAGCGTCTAGATACTGTGACCGGCGATGAACAGCACGATCGCCCGCAAATACACCATCAGCGCTGTGATCGCCGGCGCCATGGTGGCAGCGATTGCGGCATCGGTCGTCTGGGCGTCGGACGGTCGTAGCGTGGCTGCCGGGGCGACCACCGCCTCCGAGTCCATGTCGGTGACGAGCCCTTCGCTCGTCTTCGGCACGCCCGCCGGAGTCGACATCACGATCGCGGGATACGGCGGTTCGCTGCAGTGGACCGTCAAGACCCCGTCGGGGAAGGTCGTCGCGTCAGGGTCGGACCCAAGCGCCCCCACCGCCACCCTCCGTCCCCAGGTGCCCTCGTCCGGTCTGTACGTGCTGGACGCGACGGATCAGAACGGCGAGGTGACGACGAACTTCCTCGTCACCGGGCCCGCGCCCTCGACGCCGGACCCGTTCTTCTCCGTCGCCACGCACTGGGGCAAGCAGTCCTTCGCCACCACGACATGGCCACTCGCGAAGACACTTCCTCTCGTCACCGCCCTGGGGTTCTCACAGGTCAGGGACGAAACATCGTGGGCAAGTGTGGAACCGAATCGTGACTCCTACACGATCCCCGATTTCTCGTCCTCGTTGTCCGCCGCAACGCAGCAGAGCGGCCTGCACATGATGTTGGTTGCGGCGTACGGGGATCCGCGAGCGTACCCGGAGGACATGAAGGATGCCATGTCGCCCCCGACCTCGCAGGACGCACGTGACGGCTATGTGAAGTACATCAACACCGCTCTTGACGCCAACCCGCGCATCGACGAGGTCGAGGTCTGGAACGAGTTCAATCGTCCCAAACGGAACACGAGTTCCTGCCAGAGCGGGGCCTGTTACGCCGCGCTCGTCCAGGCGGTCTCGCAAGGGGTCAAAGCCGCGCACCCCACCGTGCAGATCGTGGCCGGCGACACCGCCGGCACCCCGATCTCCTGGTTCCAGCAATTCATCGACGCCGGAGGGCTTTCCTACGCCGACGCCATCTCGACGCACGGGTACTCGAAGGACACGGGCACCCTCCGTGAGAGCATCACGCACCTGGACGACCTGATCAAACAGCACAACGGAGGTGTCTCGAAGCCCATCATCGTCAGCGAAGACGGCCTCACGAACGCCCCGGCGGCACCCACGGACTCGAACGTCAGCAGGGTCGATACGCAGCAACAGGCGGCTTCCGGGCTGGTGAAGATCTTCGTGACCCTGAAGTCGATTCCAGCGGTGTCGCAGGTCGTCTGGTACGACGCCCTCGACGACGGCACCAACGCCACCGACCCCGAGTCCGATTACGGCCTGTTCCGTCAGCCGACGCCATCGATCTCCGCCTTCGAGCCCAAGCTCGCTGCCGCGGCCGCGAGCGAGCTCATTCGCCAGCTCAGCGGATACAGCCTCACCTCCGCCACAACGCCAGCCCCTGCCGTATCCGAGTTCCTCTTCAACGGACCTGACGGTTCGACACGACGCGTGCTGTGGAAGGACGCTCCCTTCGCGGCGAAGGATTCGGCTGCCACGAGCGTTCCCGTGACAGCCGGCGGCGGTGACCGAACGACGGTCACCGCCGTCTCCGGGGAGAAGATCCGCGACCTCCCGGCCGGCGCCTCCACTCTCGACGTCGGCACCCAGCCGATCTACGTCGACGAGAGCCCCTCCGCCGGGTGATCGGTCGGCGGCGGAGGGGCTTCGCGATCAGCCCGCGGGAACGTTCTCCTGAATGGTGAGGGTCGGCGCGGTTGCTTCTCCTGCTTCTTTCGAGTTGAAGCGGGACATCAGCGCTTCGGGCGTCGTCGCGACGGTACCCCCGAGCGCGATCGAGATCCGCTTCGTCCCCGCCGGGAGTTTCTTGATGTACTCCGTCAGGTCGATCTTCCACGTCTTCGCTTCGCGCGTCACGGTGAAGGACGCGATACGCTGCCCGAGCTGGGGTCGGTTGGCGTACGTCGTCGTCGACTCCGACCACGACCCGGACACCGTGTAGATATCGACCGTGCCCTGCGTCTTGCTCGGGTCATCGATGAGGGAACCGTAGAGCGCCAGCGTGGCGGACTTCGTCGATGCGGGTGTCGTACCGGTGAGGTCGAAGGTCAGATACGAGGTGCGGATGTTCCCCCCGTCCGCGGCCGAGCCTGGAGACTGCGGCTTGACGTCGAGCCGGTTGAGTCCGCCCAGCGTCGTGTCGGCCGTCCCCCCACCCTGCGAGAACGTGTCCCCGTCCGTGCGGATCGTGAACAGGCCCGGCTGATAGACGGTGACCGCCGTGGTGAAACTCCGCGACAGCGGGCCCTGGGAAACGGTCGTCGTGATGTTCGCGACGCCCGTCGCGCGTCCCGTGAGGCGCCCATCGGTGCCCACCGACACCACGGACGTGGAATCAGAGACGTGTTTCACCTGCGCCTTGTCGATCGTCGCCCCAGTGATGTCGACGACCTTCACGGGAACACCCACCGTCTGCCCGATCGCGATCTTCGCAGGCATCGAAACCGTGGCATCCGCGAAGAGACGGTCCGGCAGAGCGGCCGGCGGCGAACCCGGGGACAGAAGCTCGACCTCGCGGAGAACGGCTTGCCAGGTCGACGAGCTCGAGACGAGCTCGAGGCGCACCTGCGTGACCTTCCGGGAGAACCGGAAGGAGTGATCCGCTGTCCCCGGACCCCCGCTGTAGGTATACGTCCCCTCGTTGTTCCAGCTCTTGCCATCCGACGACGTGAGCAGCTTGAAACTGACCTTCTGGCTCGCATCCGGGCTCCACGCGGCTCGGACCGTCTTCAACAGCGTCGCCTGCGGCAGGACCCAGGTGATCGTGGCACCGCCGCGACCGGCCCACCCCGTGGACGTGGACCCGTCGTGCGTCGCCGCCGACGTTCCGCGCAGAGTGTTGGTCGCCGACGACGTGGACACCGTGGCCTTGGCAGGAGCCAGGACGATCTCCAGGCGGGGTGGGGTCGACGACTCGGAGCTGCCGAAGCGGGCCATCAGCGCGGCATTGTCGGGGGCGCTGCCCCCGAGCGCGAGATCGAACGCCGACAACTGCGCGCTCGGCGTCTTCTTGGCCGCGTCGGTGAGATCGAGGCGTGACTCCCCGGTCTGTCGGGTCACCAGCGTGCTCCCGAGCGGCGCGCCGAAACCGGGACGATTCTGGTACGTGACGGTCGTGTCGGTCCAGGTGCTGGCGGGTCGATATGCGTCGACACGAACGGCATCACCACCCGCACTGTCGGCGATTGCGCCGGTCAGCACGAGGACGGCGCTCGCGATGCGAGTCGTGTCTACACCAGAGAGATCGAAGCGCAGGAGGCTGGTACGCACGCGGGTACCATCAGACGGCGTCGCGGGAAGGGTCGGCTTCACGTCGAGTCGGTCGGCGCCGGCGAAATTCTTCGATGCACTGGCTCCCCCCTCCACGAAGGTGTCCTGCACCGGCAGGAGCGACAAGGCTTGAGACGGCACCACGGTCAGCGCTCGGGCCGGTGAGGGGAACTCCCACGCCCCCACTCGGGCATATGCACCGAGGACGGTAGAGCCCGGGGCCGCGCCGACAGCGCCCGTACCGTCGATCCGGGCGACGCCTCTATTGCCCGATACGAGCTCGATCTGCGCGTTCGCGGCCGCTCCGCTTATCGTGACGCCGAGCGGCGCCCATTCCTCGACGGCGAGCGTTGACGGGCCATTCGCCGACGATACCCCCCATGCCCCGGGCGTGAGGTTGGCCGGTGCAGGCGTCCCCCGGAATCCGGATATCGCGATCTCTCGAATTGTCGAGGTACGGTCCCCGCCGGGGTCGCCCGAGACCTCGATGCGGATCTTCGACACCCGTGGGGGCGAGTCGATGGTGTTCGACGACCACCCGGACGCGGAGCGATAGCTGCCGGACGCTGCCGCAGCCCACGTGTCGTTTTTCGGGATCAGGATGCGATAGTCGATCCGCCGCGACGAGTTCGCCGTCCAAAGGATGTCCACCTTGTTGAGGTCGATCTGGCCTCGGAACGTCAGCTCGAGGTACTGCACGCCCGAGGTCGCCCAGCCCGACGACTCGTTGCCATCGTGCGCGGCCCCCGGGGTGCCCCGCGTCGTCGACGACGCCGTCGATGTTTTGACGGCCGTCAGGTCGGGAACGAATGTGACCAAAACGCCTGTGGCGAGATCACTTCCGACGAGGTACGAGCCGGGCATGGATGTCGTCGCCCGCACCGAAACAGTACCGCCGGAGGTGTTGCGCGCCACGATTTTGGGCGCAGGAAGCGCCGGGTCGCGCATCACCGTGTAGGAGCGTCGACTCGCGTTGAATCCCTGGAGCCCCGCCCCGTCCACCGTCAGCCGCGACAGCTGGACCGCAGCTTCGGGGGCACTCCCCCATCCGTTCATCGCCGTGACCTGACCGGCGCGAGAGGCCGTGGTCGCGGTGGGCGCCAGCAAGGTCATCGTCACCGCCACCGTCTGCGCCGATCCGCCGGGGACATCGACAACGAGCTTCGTGACGCCCGTGTTCTCGTCCTGTTCCGGCCGCGGGGAGATCGGGGAGGGAACCGCCGGCGTGGCTCGGAACCGCACTCCACTGGAGGCGGAGAGTTCGACGAGGAGGCGCTGACCGTCCTTGTAGAGGACGGCAGATCTTCCGGTCTGCGTGATCTCCACCTGGGCGGAGGTGTGCAGGCCCCACCGCGATGTCGTGCCCGCAGGCGCAGTGAACTCGTCTTGCAGGACCACCTGTTGCGACGTGGGAAGGACGCGCACTCCTCGGCGCCATGTACCTGCCGCGGCTCCCTGGGCCGCGCTGAGGTCCGCCACGGCGAACGACCCGACCGCGCTCGTACCGGACGACAACAAGCTCCCACCCGGCGCGTCTCGGAAGTCATGGGTGGAATCGCGGTCCAACGTGAGGGTGTTGTGGCCTTCCAGCCTGTTGCGGTAGTAGTTCCACCGTTCGGACACAGCGCCGCCGTTGCCCCGCGCGTCGTAGCTGGATCGATCGAGGCCGAGTTGCTGCGCCCAGGTGACTCCCCCCACGGACACCATGACGTCCCCCGCGTCGACGTGTCTGTGGCCTACTGTGGGGTCACCGCCGTAGCGCAGGGCCGCGTAGGGGGCCCTGACATCCGTGGCGTCTCCACGCGCCGTCGCGACGCCACCGTCCGCATAGTTCGCGACCCGCGGCCGCGATTGTGAAGCCGGTGCGACCGGGGGAACCGACGGATTCCGCCATACGAGGCGCTGCGCCGCCTGACGACTCGTCTCGTTCGCGGCGGACAGCCCCTCCAGGGACGTGTCGCCCGTCAACCGCGCGAGACCGGAGAACTCCATTGCTGGGGACACAGCCGTCTCGCTGTCCGCAAACGTGAAAATATCTCCCGACGGGGTCATCAGATCTCGGATGAAGGCCCCGCTGCGCGCGATCCCGCCGATCCCATCGAGCCCCTGGGTGGAACCGGTCGCGGTCTTCAGCGCATTCAAGAATGTGCTGGCGTACTCGGTCGCGTACTCCCAGTACATGGGTCCTTCGGGATAACTGCCGTCCGGAAGGTAACCGGTCAGACCGCTCTTGATGGACTCGATCGAGTAGTCGAGCACCTTCTGCGCGTCACCACTCGTATCTTCGGAAACGATCGCGAGGCTCGCGAGTCCCACACCGCCGTTTCCGACGACGTTCCGGTTGTGCGTCGCTGTCACCCACGAGTTCGGGTCGCTCTCGGGTGACTCATACAGGGGAATAGCGGGGCGAATGGCTTTTGTCAGCATCGCGTTGCGAAGGGTCGCGCGGCGCGCGTCCGTCCAGTAGCTGTAGCCCCAGTCGTACGAGATCGCGAAGGCGTTGGCGATCTCCGCGGTGTGCAGGAAGTTCTTCGGGTTCCAGTCCGGAAACTTGCTTGCTGCGTCGAGGTTCTTCCACAGACCTTCCATGTACTTCGCGTCGTTCGTCAGCCGCCACGCCATCGAAAGGGTGTAGGACCGCTCGACGAGATACTTCGCCGTCGTCAGAGTGCTCTCTGGATTCTGCAGGTCGTACGACACGACGGGCAGCGTGAGCTGGTAGTTCGCGGAGTTGAGGACGTCCTTTTGCAGGCGCGCGGAAACGGCATCTGTCCCGGTGTTGGAACGAATCGTGGCGAAGTCGTTGGCGCTCGAGACGAGAAGTCGCGGATGACTCGTGGCGACCGACACGGCGGCCGGGACGGCCGCGATCGCAGCGGGGGCAGGAACGGCGATGTCAGCCATGAGCACCGCACCCATAAAGAGGGATGCAGCCAGCATGGCCCACTTTCGCCGCGAAGAGGACGGTGTGGCGCGCATGTGGACTCCGATTTGCAGTAGCTGGCGCGAATGTGTCGCACGCATCCACGGCTTAGCTCAGGGAGCGTCGCAGGTCCAATGTAATTCAGCTAACTCATAATCTCGAGTGCTTCACGCGAACAAACCCACGCGCCGGAGCATCCAGTTCACATCTTCTCGCCCGCATATGTTTGACACCGCCGCTGCTTTTCCCAACTTCGAGGCCGTATGCGTTCAGGACCGGCGGCCCGCCTGGGCGATGGCATCCCGATAGGTCGTGACATAGGCCGTCGCCAGCACCGGCCAGTCGAGCATAGAGAGATCGAGCTCGGCGCGCTCCCCCGCGTCCTTGACGGTCGCCACCGCTCGTTCGAGAGAATCGCCCGCCAGGGGGGAGTCGTACAGGATGACCCAGTCCTCACCGAACTGCGACTGGTAGTACTCGGTCGCCGCCGTGCGCGGCGCGATGACGGGTCGCTCGAGGCTCAACGCCATCAGGAGAGCGCCGGAGTTGTAAAGGTCGGCATACGGAAGCACCACGACGGATGCCTCGACGATCTCCCTGTACAGGTCTTTGTCGGTCACGGCTTCCAGCAGGGTCGTCACCTGACCGGATGCCGTATCCGCAGCCGATTGCACACCGGTGGCGATCTCGGGAGTATGCGGCCTCCCCACGATCCGTAGGTCGTGTCCACGGTCGCCGAGGTTCGATGCGCCGAACGCCCCGATGAGACCCGGCACGTTCTTGTACCCGCGGATGAAGCCGAAATAGAGCAACCGCCGACCGGAAGACGGCGTGCGCACCGCATCGGGGATGACAGAACGGTAGTGACCGTGGGGGATCACGTCGACCGGGGCCGAGAGGCCGGTCATTTCGACGGCCGGGTTGAGCGCGACGTAGCGATCCACGGCACGGTCCAGCCGCGCGAGCTCAGCGGCAGCAGCCTCGCCATGGTCTTCATGCGTGGCGAGGTTGTGGATCGTCAGCACGATGGCCGTGCGACGCATCTTCAACAGGCGCACCCAGGCGCGGAAGCGCAGACGCTTCACCAGCGAGACGAGCGGGTTGGACGCGGCGAAGTACTTCTCGGGCCATTGGAAATGGACCACGTCCCATCGCTCGCGGAACGCCGCACCCCAAGAGAAATACGACGAGTCCGTCTGCTCAGACAGCGCGTCGATCAGCAGGGAAGCGAACGGGTTCCCCTGATCGCTCGGGGGGTAGACGGTGTGCAGAACACGCATCACGCACCGCCCGCAGTCCGCGCGATGGACGGCACGAAGACGTCAGCGGGGAACGCAGCGAGCAGGGGGGCGCTGGACCAGCCGGCGAGAGCGTCCTCATGGCGGTGGCGAGACGTCGAGGCGTGGGCCAGAGCCGATGCGAAGTCCGCGAACATCGGCAGCTCGTCGCGACCCGTACCTCGCGCATAGTCCTCATACTTGAAGGAGCTCTCGGCCGACGGCTTGATGAGGGCAACCGGAACCCCCAGCATCTCGGCGAAGACGAGCGCGTGCAGAGACGAAGTGACGACCGCCTCACTCGCGGCGATCTCTGCGAGGACTTGCCGGAGCGGCGATCGCGGCGAGACGACATGACCGGTGGGAACGGGGCGCCCCAGATCGTTCAGGTTCGGGACGTAGAGGACCTCCCTCGACGCTTCACGAGGGGGACGATCGAATCCCAGCTCGAAGAGCAGCAGAGCGGGATCCCCGTATACCGCGGGGGCTTGCTCACCGGTCCGGTCGGAGACCCACTGCCTGGTGAGCGGGCCGCGGACGGCGCGGACGTCGAGGGTGCTCCACCGATAACGGTCGGAGGGGATCTTGCCGTTGACGCCGCTTCCCCACACCACGTCGCCGTCGTCGGCGAAGTGCAGCACCGAGCCCACGGAGAACAGACGGACCGGGTCACCCGAACGGGAGTGCGGTGACAGCCCCAGCCGTTCCCGCACGAGTTCCACGACCATCGGGCCGACCAGATCACCGAAATTGTTCTTCCGGGGTCCGAGAGCAAACCGACGCACGAAGGGCAGATTCAGGGACGTGCGCGGATTCCACGCGAAAGTCTCGACGCGACCGGTCAACGGAAACTCCTTCGAACCATGTGGATGATCGCCTTCACGTCACGGCTGATCGGCTTGGCGATCAGTGCTGCGAGAGCGTAGAACGCGAGGCCGATCGCCATGCCGATGACGATGCGAGCGATGGGGATCAGGTCGTGGAACAGCAACGTGTCGGTCGAGAACACCGCGCCAGCCATCAGCACGTTCACGGCGATCCCCCGCAGGCCCGTACGAACGATCACACCGATGTCCATGCCGGTCCGGCGCATCGGGAAGGCCGACAGCACGATCCAGTTCAGAGCGAGACTTGCGGCCACCGCCACGGCCACGCCAGTCGGCCCGAAGGGCGCCCCGGCGATGATGAGGATAACCATGAGGCTTCGCGTGACGATGGAGAAACGCAGTTGCAAGCCGGTCAGCCCACAGGCGAGGAACGACCAGTAGTAGACGTACCCCATGACCTGGAAGATGCCGCCGAAAGCCAGGATCGCGAAGATACCCGCCGACGACGTCCACTGGGCGCCGAGAGCAACCTCGATGACGGGGGTGGCCAGAGCGGCCCCCAGACAGAACGCAGCCCCCAGCACGTAGGTCATGCCGAGCTGCGCCTGGACCACGTAACGGCTCATCTGCGCACGGTCCGTCTGCTGCCGGGACAGGATCGGCAGAGCGACCCGTGTCAGCGGAGCGGCGATCTGCTGGACGGGGATCTTGAACAGCTGGTACGCGCGATCGTAGAGACCGAGAGCCTCGGGTCCCGAAGTGCGCCCCAGCGCGACCGAGTCGACATTGCCGCTGACATACGAGAGCGCTTGCACGCCGAACGAGTTGGCGGCGAAGGCCAGGAGAGGCCGCATCGGCGCTCGAGAAGGGAACCGGGGCATCCACGCGGCGAGGATCGTGGTGAGCAGAAGCAGCATGCCGCCAGCCGCGAGTTGCTGACCGACCAGCGCCCAGTACCCGGCGCCGTTCACCGCGAGCAGCGCCGCGACACCCAGTCCCGAGGCCTGCGAGGCGATGTCGATGAGGGCGAGACGGCCAAAGCTGAGGCTTCGCGTGAGATGCGCGGTGAACTGCGAAGCCAGCGCCGACAGAACGAAGCCGATCGCCATCACCCGCACGACCATCGCCACGCCGTCGACCTGGTAGAAGGCTTCGATCAGCGGCGCCGCGAGGAAGAACGAGACGTAAAGGACGATGCCGACGCTCGAGCTGATCCAAAAGAGGTTCGACCGCTGCTGGTTCGTGATGTCCTTGGCCTGTACAGCCGCATTGGATAGTCCGAAGTCGCCCAGGAGAGCAGCGAAGCCCGTGACCGCCAAGACCATCGCGAACAGTCCGAAGTCGTCCGGGGAGAGCAACCGCGCGAGGACCACGGTCGAAGTGAGCTGGAGGACGAACTTGACGGCCTGGCCCCCGAGCGTCACGCGCGCTCCGCGCGCAGCCTTCCCTCCATCAGACATGGTGGACACCGGACACCCCGGTCATCGCCGGACGCGACACGTTCGATTCGATGCCCCCGGTCATCGGGCAGCGGCCGGCGCGGGCTTCGAGGTCTTTTTCGAGGACTTCTTCGCCGCCTGTTCGAAGGAACTCAGTGTTTCCAACCCGACGCCAGCGCGCGCCGAGGAAAGGAACCCCACGGTGAACATCCAGAGCCCAACAATCAGTACAGAGATCATGCCCCAGCCCGTGAGCAGGATGATTCCCATTCCCGGAATGGCGTAGACGATGACGCGCGGAGCGTGCATGTACTCGCTCGAGCGGAAGAACCGCGCGATCGCCCACACGATCAAGATGATAAGAGGCAAGAAAAACAGAATGGCGAGGACGATCCCCAGCTCCGCGGTCATGAGGAGAAACGCGTTGTGGACGGGGTATCCGGAGGCCGTGGCGGCGTCCACCTTCCCGACGACAAAGATGTAGGCATTCGGTCCCGTACCGATGAGGAAGTCCGACTTGAGCTGTCGCAGCGCAGCAGCGAGCAGCAGCGGACGCAGCCCCCCCTGCGCGTCATCCTCGAATCGCTCGAGGACAAGCGGACCGATGATCGTCGCGGCACCAAGCAGGACGATGGCTCCACCCACGCGTGTGCCCACTCTCGCCCGTCCGGGGAAGGTCAGAATCCACGCGGCCAAGAGGATCGCCATCGCGATCAAGTTGGCTCGGCTGACCGTCAGGCCACCGACCAACGCGGCCGCCCCGACGCACAGGAACGCCAGGCGAGAGATTCGCTTGTTGGCTGCCGTGGTGAACGGCAGCGACATGAGCATGAGCGCGAAGGCCACCTTCGACAGGTTGGCCGGGTGGCCGATGGTGCCCGAGACCCGGCCGACGGTCTGCTCGAGTGTACGCTCCGAGTTGACCAGGCCCGTGGGCAGATGCACCCCGGCGAGCTGCAGCACCGCGACGCCGAGCTGCAACAGCAGAACCACCAGAACGGCGGTGAGGAAGAATCGCGCGAACTTCTCTTGATTGAACGCCTCGCGCCCCACAGCCCACCCCACGCCGAACGCCAGCACGGCGCTCAGCAGCACGACGTAGCCCGACCACTGGGGCACGGTTCCCTGCCAGCTCGTGAACATCCCGACGGTCAGCAGGACCGCGAAGACGACCAGGACCATGGGCAGCTTGAGCCCTCCGCGACCGATCAGAATGATCACCGCCGCGATGACGACAACGAGAACCTGCGTTTGCAGACCCAGGGACGCCGGTGCGATGTCGTACGGAGTGGAGTCAGGTGACTCGATGAAGGTGGCGATCGTTCGAGGGAAGAGCGCAGCACCGAAGAGGACCACGAGAAGTGCATTCGCCGCGTAACCGAACTTGCGCCCCACGGCAATGGCAATGAACGGGCCGACAATCAGCAGCACGATCAGCGCGACGATGGGTAGCACGTCTCTCCACTTTCGCCTCGGACCCGGCAAGGGTCAGCGCAAAAAACACGCGTGATGCGACAGGCCACCTGCTGCTTCCCCCTCCGGAAATGTTATCAGTTGCCACAGAACGGGTCCGCGAGACCGATTTCGACGGCATCCCGCGAGCACGAAGAATGCGCGAATGCCGGATTGTCGGTGCCGCGAAGACGCCCCCGACCCGCGTTCTCGTCTTCGCGCCGTCGAGACGGCTGCGCCGAAACGCTCTCAATCGGCGACCCGTCGCCAGAACTTGAAGCCGACGATCTCGCCCTCGAGCTGATACGACCCGGTGACGAAGATGTCCAGCTGCGGGAAATGATCCTTCTCAGGCGGGCACCAGTTCGAGATGCCGCAGGACGTCGGTGATTCGACGATAAGCGCCGGCGGTCGCGAGACGATGTCGTTGAAGTACTGCTGCGGAAGTCCGCCGTATGCCTGCTCCACGGGAAGGGAGTAGGTGATGGGCGTCGGCGAGAGTCGGTCCGCTGCGGCGAGGATCCATGTCTCGGCACCGTGGACGAGAACGCGATCGTCCGGCGAGGTCTCAGCGATCACCCGATCGATGATCTGCTGCTGGTACGACCCCGCCACGAAGGCTCCCGCGTCGGAACGGAACCACAGGCCGTAGGCGGACGCGGCGACCGAGCTCGACAGCGCGAGAGCGATCACAGCCATGATCGACGCGGCCACCGGGAGGGCGCGTCGGGTCAAAAGTCGTGCCGCCCAGCCCGGCGGTACCGCGGGCACCAGTGGCGACGCCACCACGACCAGCGCGACGGCGAAACCGGCGATCGCGACGACGAGATAGTGCGGGTACGGACGACCGGACACCATCTGCGAGAGGGCGTCGATCACCCCCACCCCGAGGAAAGCCACCGCGATCACGCCCGCGCGCGTCGGCGCGGCATCCTGTCGGCAGCGATGAATCGCCCCGGCGACGAGGGCGAGACCCAGCACGGCCACCACGGCGCTCGACACCAGGATCTGCGCGAGCGTCGTGAACGCGGCCAAACGCTCGCTCGCGGGGGCCCCGCCTGAATAGAAGAGGTTGTACCGGAGGTACTGATCGGCCGCAGCGCGCAGCGCATCGCCGCTCCACAGCCACAGGATGAGTGCTCCACCGACCAGTACGACGACGGTCGAGACGACGACGACGAAGAGCACGCGGCGGCGGCTCACGATGAAGATGAGCACGGTGAGGGCGAGAAGACCCAGGACGTTGTTCATGCGGGTGAACAGACCGACCGCCAGGGCCATGCCCACGACCGCCCCGACGAGGGCAGCGAGCCGCGCCGACGGTTCCTTCCCGACGCGCAGAGCCGCCTCGGCCACCACGGAGTAGGCCACGACCTGCACGGGGAACAACCACGTCTCAGTGAAGTTACCGCCTTCGAACACGGCGAGATAGCTCACTCCCGTGAGACCGATCGCGAGCACCGCCCACAGACCCAGCCGTCGCGACCAGAGCACACCCGCCACGGCGAGCCCGAGGGCGAGGGCGAGCCCCTCGAGAAGCGGCGCGCCCACGATCCCGCCGCCGATCCGCCACGCCACGGCTTCGATCGCGGCCAGCAGCGGGCCCTTGTGGTCCCACGAATCGACGTAGGGCATGCCGCCTCGGGCCGTCACCATGCCCGTGTACAGGAAGACCCCGGAGTCGCGACCGAGGTTTCCGGAGACGACCATCGGCACCGTCGCGATGATCGACACGAGGACGGCCGTCGCCATCGCGGCGAGCGCGGCCGGGGCTCGCAGGGCTCTCATCGTCGCGCCTCCTCCAGGGTGATGACGTGTCGATCCCGCCAGCGCGCGAGCACGCGGCGGTCCCGTTCGTGCACGGCGAGGACGATGAGCGCGGCGACGGCAACGCCGATCCACCCGCCGAGAGAGTTCGCGACGACGTCGTTGAGGGTTGCGAAACGCGCCGGGAGGAAGAGGAGTTGGGCACCCTCCAGGCTGAGCGAGACGAGCGGGACGAGCGGGAGCGCCAGCCAGAGCAGTCGCGTCGGAAACACGAGGGATAGGAAGAAACCGAGCGGGATGAACATCAGCACGTTGGCCGTGGCTTCGAACCATCGGTAGCCGTACCAGCCGGGGACGCCGTTCCGGTGCAGCACGGCCAGCAGACGCTGGATCGCACTCTCGTACCCCTGGTCGATCGGTGTCGGCCAGAGCGTCGCCATCAGGACGACGGTGAGACAGATACCGAGGCCCGCGGCCGCGATGAGCAGTCGCACGTCAGCCGCGCGCGGGGGCGGTTCCGGCGGCGCGCGTGCTGGCCCCCCGGCCCACCGTCACGATGTCGACGCGCCAGAGCTCGAGAAGCGCTCGTGCCGCGAAGCGGACGAGCCGTCGGGGAGGAAACACCTGACGTGAGCGCCCCTCCCCCCACATCGTGCCCTGCGCCGCCACCGCACGGCGCGGGATGCTCTCCACGGCGACGTAACGCATCCGCAGTCCGGTGCGCGCCTCCGCGATGGAGAAGTGCACGTGCGGGACGAGGGCGTCGGCGGGAACCCCGTCCACGAGAGTGGCGAGCGTCTGCGGACGGTAGGCACGCAACGGGGTGTTCACGTCGGGGACCGATCGTCCGCACAGAGCGAGCACGGCGAGACGGACGAGGCCGCTCAGCCCGCGGCGGAACCAGGGGTCGGTGCGCCCTCGACGGACGCCGTGGACGACATCGGCGTCCGCGTCATCGAGCGCAAGAGCGACCCGCGCGATGTCGTCGCCGTAGAACTGCCCGTCGCCGTCCACGTGCACGATGACGTCGGCCCCCTCGCGCAGCCCCTCCGCGTACGCGGCGAGCGCAGTGGGCCCGTGCCCACGGTTCCGCGGCGCTCGGACCACCTCGGCGAGGCCGTCGACTGCCGCAGACGTCTGATCGGTGGATGCGTCATCGAGTACCACGATCGACACCGGGGTGTCGACGGCGGCGAAGGAGGCGCGGATCTCGGCGAGGAACGAGGGAAGCGCTTCGGCCTCGTTATAGGCCGGAATCACGACGACGATCCGGTCTCTCTCCCGCACCCTGGATTCTCCGCTCTCTCCCGAGCGCAATTCGCCCGGTGCATCCCCCGAACATGTAGCGTATGACACTCGTGGGGCGCAGCCGGAATCTTCGTCGTGCCGGCGCACTGTCGGCACGGTTCCTCGTCGTGGGTGCGATCAGCACCGCTATCGAGGTGGCGGCGTTCAACCTGCTGCTTCTTGCGGGAGTCGGGCCTGTCGCCGCGAAGGTCATCGCGTCACTCATCGCCCTGGTGAACGCCTATGTCGGAAACCGCCAGTGGGCGTTCCGCTCGCGATCCCGCGCCGGTGCCGGTCGTCAGATGGTGCGCTTCCTCCTCGTCAACGCGGCGTGTACGGCCATCGGCGCCGGCTCCGTCTGGCTCGGCGTCCAGGGCCTGAACGCGTTGTTCGGCGACGCGGGCCCTGTGGGCCTCAATCTCGTCAATCTCGCGTCGATCGCCGCCGTCACCGTGATCCGGTTCTTCCTCTATCACTACGTCGTCTTCCCGCGGGACGCGACGATTCCGGGGCCCAGTGAGGGGTCGGGTAGGCTCGCCCCGTGAAAACGGCCCCCCGCGTCCTCGGCATCCTGTCCCTGCTCGCGGCCCTCGGAGCGGTCGGTGTGCAGGTGCTGGTGGTCGGTCTGCTGTGGGCCGCATTCATGCAGCCGCTGCCCCTGACGAGCACCCTGACGCTCGGCACGGGCGGTGCTGTGCTCGGTTTCGCGCTCGCCGTCGTCGGGGCCATCGTGCGGCGCGGCGTCGGACCTCTGCTGGCGATCGCCGGGCTGATGAACCTCGGGCTCCTGGCCGGATACGCCTACCTCTTCGGCGTCCTCTGACCGTCACGCCGACGGGCGTTGACGCGACGGCAGGGTCGGCTCAGCCGCAGGACACCTCGGTGATGTGCGAGGGCACCGGGTTGACCATCGGGGTGTGCACCAGCGACACGTCGTCGCTGTTGTCGGGCGACCCCTCGAACGTCACGCTCAGCGAGTGGGTCGTCTGCGGGTCGTTCGTCGAGAACAGGCGAGCGACCGGACGACCGAGGTGCTCCCCCGTGGTCACCGGCACGTCGACGCCGTCGAAGCTCGCCTTGACGAACGTCGCGCCGCTCGGCCCGTAGAACTGCATGTCGGTTCCGATCGTGCCCTTGGGGAAATGCTTGCCCCCGTCGACGTACCGCACGAGACCATCCGAGGTGGCACGGTCGAGCGCGTTGGTGAACGTCACCGTCGTCGTGTAGGTGGGAACGGCCGAGCAGCGGTTCACCGAGACATCGGCCGACATCCAGGTGTAGTAGCTCAGCTTCGCCTCGGTGAGGTCGTTGATGAAGACCCCCAGCGTCGTCTGCTGGTCGCCGTCGGTCGAGGGCAGGGGGCCGAGAAGTCGCGAATCAGCGAAGGCGGCGCGCGTGGTGTCGTCGAAGGAGTAGAAGTACACGCGGTGCTCATCGACGGCGCGCACCAGCGCGGTCGCGAACGAGACCGGGGCGAAGTCGCCGGACGACACCGCGTCGAAGACCTCGACGGCGGCCGACGCGAAGAACGCGTCCTGGTCGGCGTTGTCGGGGTAGCGGGCGTACACGTCGCTGAGCAGAATTTTCACGGCATCGGAGGACGTCAGCTGGTCGCCCGTGGCGAGGGTGATCGGGCCGGTCGCGTCGAGGAGGTAGGACAGCGTCACGGGATCGATCGACATGACGCCGTCGACGGGCGTGCCGAACGACTCCGCCCAGTAGGCACGGGCGAAGTCCGCCGACATCGCGAAGTCGGGGGTCGACGTGATGTCCTGCGAGTAGCGACCGATCTTGTCGTCGTAGAGCTTCACCACCTCGGGGTCGAGCGGCAGGATCGACTCCTTGCGCGTGTTCTTGAAGTCACGACTGGTGGCCTGCTGGGCGATCTCCATCTTGCCGTTCTCGACCTTGAGGAGGACTACGGATGCCGGGATGCCCCCGGCGCCTCGCGCTTCGGCGTTGTTCTGCACGAGGAGGAGGTAGTTCTTGGTCCCCTCCGCGCCCATCAGGGAGGGGAGGACGGGCATCAGCTCGACCGCACGGGACAGCGCGGGCTGGAGCCCTCGGACCACGCCGGTCAGCTGACCGAGGGGTCCCTGCAGCACGCCCGGTGTGTCGGCGACGTCGACGTCGCGGACGGCTCCTGCGGCACGATCCGCAGCGGAAGAGGCCTCCGACAGCGGACCGGAGAGCTGCAGGATCGCCGCCACGTCGAACGCGCCGTCCTTGGGGCGCAGGAGAGCGGGATCCACGTTCGCGAGCGCGGGGAGCGCGCCCTGCGCCAGCTCGTCCACGGCGACGGTCGACTCCCGCACCGCGTGCAGGGTCGGACCGACGAAGGGTGCCTGCTCCGCGAGCTGCCACATCCACGTGTCGGCCGCACCGCGGGCGCGAGACGCGTGCCCCTGGAGCTCGGTGATGGAGGATGCCAACGCTGTGCGGTCGTCGCTCCCGAATTGGCTCTGCATTTTCGACACGAGCGGCACCGCCGCGCGCAGTTCCTTCTGAGCGACGAACCCGCCGACGGCGACAGACGCAGCGAGCGCGATGAGCACCGCCGTCAGTGCTCCGAGGGCGAGCCAGGCGATCACCGCGGGGCGGAGTCGACGGGGCGTAGCAGTTCGCGACATCTCATTCCGTTCACGCCGCGAGTTGGCACCCGGCGTAGCGCGCGACAAAGTCCAGCCGCGCAGATGGGTATGCTACCTGAGTCGGGTGCAACGTCTGCTGGGCACATTCTGGTGCGCGGACCCCGTTCTGCGCTCGACCTTCCTGCCCCCCGACAGACGAGGAGACGCGTGGGATCTCGACGTATGCCCTCCGTCGCCATCATCGGGACCCGCGGCTACCCGAGCTACTACGGCGGTTTCGAGACCGCTGTTCGGCGACTCGCCCCCTACCTGGTCGACCACGGGTGGGACGTCACCGTCTACGGGCGTCCGGACGCGACAGATCCGGCCGATCCCGAGCGCGACAGTCGTGTGCGGACGCGGGTGACCAAGGGCATCGACTCCCGCACGCTCAGCACCCTGTCGTACGGACTGACATCGACGATGGATGCCGCGCGCCGGCGCCCGGACGTCGCTCTGATCATGAACGTCGCCAACGGTTTCTGGCTGCCGCTGCTGAAGGCCCGCGGCATCCCCACCGTCGTCAATGTGGACGGCCTGGAGTGGGAGCGCGAGAAGTGGAGCGCCCTGGGTAAGGCCGTCTTCCGCGCGGGAGCCCGGGTGACGGGACGTCTCTCGACCGAGCGGATCGTCGACGCCCGCACGATCGGGGCGGCGTGGCAGACCCGCTTCGGCGTGAACGGCACGTTCATCCCTTACGGTGCCGACGTTCCGCCGCCGCTGCCGATCGAGCCGGGTCTCACCCACCGCGGCTACGCCCTGGCGGTCGCGCGATTCGTCCCCGAGAACACGGTGGGCCCGTTCTTCGACGCGGCGGAGCGTCTGGCCGCCGACCACGACGTGATCGTCGTCGGCTCCTCGGGATACGGCGGTGAGCTGGACGAGCGCGCTCGTGCGCTGTCGCAGCGACTCCCCCGCTTCCACTGGCTCGGACACGTGCACGACGACCATCGGCTGCACAGCCTCTGGCAGCACGCGGGAGCGTACTTCCACGGTCACAGCGTGGGAGGGACGAACCCCGCTCTCGTCCAAGCGATGGCGTGCGGGTCCCCCATCGTCGCACGAGACACCGCCCACAGCCGCGAGGTGCTCGGCACCGACGCCGGTGAGTTCACCGGGCCCCAGCCCGTGGCCATCGAGAACGCCTTACGGGCACTTCTCTCCGACCCGGCTCGCCAGGAGCAGCTCAGCGCTGCCGCCGTGCGACGGGCTCGCGACGCCTACTCGTGGGAGAGCGTCAATGCCTCGTACGAGACGCTGCTGCGCGCCCAGTTGCCGGACGCGACTACCCTGACGACGACCGCAGAATCACAAAGCGACCGGGAACGCTGAGACGACATGGGCATCGCCGCGAAGATCATCCACGAACAGCGCGAGCGTCTGCGCGAAGCCGGGAGCGACCGCTGGCGGATCGTGAGTGCCCAACTCGCGGCGAAGGTCGGCCCGATGGCCGTGCGCGGCGCGCTCCTCGCCCCGCGCCTCGGTTCGTCGAGGGGAATCCCGCTCATCGGCCGCGGTGTGCGCGTGCGCAACCCGCACCTGGTTCGCGCGGGGGCCGACCTGTTGGTCGAGGACTTCGCCGAGATCCAGGGGCTGAGCCGGGACGGCATCCGCTTCGGTGACGGGGTGTCCATCGGAACGGGGACCCTGATCCGTCCCAGCAGCTACTACTCCCGGGCGATCGGCGTCGGACTCACGATGGGCGACGGCAGCAGCCTTTCGCCCGGATGCTACATCGGCTGCTCCGGCGGAGTGACCATCGGGGACGAGACCATGCTCGGCCCCGGCGTGCGGGTGTTCGCCGAGGACCACGTCATGAGCGATCCCACCGCGGGCGTGAAAGAGCAGGGCGTAGAGTGGTCGCCGATCACGATCGGAGCGGGGTGCTGGGTTGCCAGCGGGGTGACCATCACCTCGGGAGTGACGATCGGCGACGGCGCGGTCATCGCCGCGGGAGCCGTCGTGACCCGCGATGTCCCCGCCGGTGCGGTGTACGCGGGTATTCCGGCGCGCCCCATCGGCACGCGGAGCACCCCGTGACGAGACGACGTCGCCGCGGCATCGTCATCCATCCCTCAGACGAGATGTACGGGGCCGATCGCGTGCTGCTCGAGGTCGTGCGCACCGCTCCTGATGACCTCGATCTCGAGGTCTGGCTCCCCACGGACATCGACTACCCCGAGCGCCAACTCTCACGCGCGCTCGCTGAGCGCGGCATCCGGGTCCGTCGTCTCGCGCTGCCGATCATGCGACGGGCATACCTCACTCCTCGGAGGCTCCCGGGTCTCGCCCTGCGCACGCTGGTCACGGCGGGCAGGATCATCGCGGCGCGCCCCGCCCTGGTGTACCTCAACACGGCCGCCGCCGCCCTCGCGGCCCCGGCATCCCGCCTGTCCGGTGCGCGCGTCGTCCTGCACCTGCACGAGCACATCGACGCGCGCTCTCGCGCCGTCGTGCCGTTCCTGCGGTTCGCCCACCGCATCATCGCGGTCAGCGCCGCCGTGGCGGAAGCGTTGCCGACGACGTTCCGCGGACGCACGCGCGTGGTGCACAACGGCTTCGAGGTCGCGGCCCCTGTCTTGCTCCCCCCGTTCGACGACGGCATCCGTCTGGTGATCGCCAGTCGCTGGAACGCCTGGAAGGGGCACCGTGTGCTGCTGGAGGCCTGGGACCGGACTCGGCGCGATGACCTGCATCTGACGATCCTCGGCGACGCTCCCCTCAGCGGTGAGGCCGTGGACGTGCGCGAGATCGTCGCACGCTCCACTCGTCGCGAACAGCTCGACGTCATCGGGCGCACCGACGACGTGCGCGGGCATGTGGATCGCGCCCACGTCGTCGTCGTGCCCAGCATCCTGCCCGACCCGTTGCCCACGATCGCGATCGAGGCCCTCGGTGCCGGCCGCGCGGTCCTCGCGAGTGACGACGGCGGCCTTCCCGAGATCGTCGGCGACCAGCGCTTCCTGGTGGATGCCGGAGACGTCGATCAGTGGACCGCCGCGCTCGAGAGCCTGGACCCGGAGACGATCCGGGAGGCCGCGGATGCCGCGCGTCCCCGCTTCGAGCGCCTCTTCGCGCGAATCGCCTTCGACCGACTCATCCACGACGAGCTCTGGTCGGAGGTGCCGGTACGGTGAGATCCCCGCATACCTCTGTCGACCCCGTCCTGAGCCCGCGCGTCCGCACCATCACCTCGGTCCTGATCGCGGCGGTCGTCCTGAGTTCGTTCGTCGGACGCTACGACCTGCCGATAGCGGGCTTCCGCGTGCGCATCGAGCAGGTCGTGCCTCTCCTGCTCGTCGCCTGGATGGTGGGACACCCGGTGCTGAGGCGAGCCTTCCTCCGCGCCGCCCGGCATCCTGTGCCGCTGGTCTATGCCGCCTTCGTGGCGTGGAACGTGGTGACCACCCTGGTGTTCTCGCCCAGCCTCGGCTGGAGTGCATCGATCTTGATCTGGCTGACGATCGATCTGCTCCTGCTGATCTCGCTGATGGCACTGACCCAGGGGGCGAACCTGGCCGAGCGCCTCGGCCGCCTTTCGGTCGCACCCTGGGCGCTGGTCGGGTTCACCGCCTTCGCGGTGGCCAACCTCACGCGCGGCCGGGTGTCTTTCGGTGCCGACTTCGACTACCTGTACGAGGTCTATGTCGCGCGCGCGACCGCGATCGAGGCGAACATCTATGCGTCGATCCTCGTCTTCTGGACCCTGCTCGCCATCACCCGGCGCGGTCTCTCACGCATGGAGATCGCGGCGATCGCGATCGCCGTTCCACTGGGCCTGATCGCATCGCAGACGCGAACGGCTGTGTTCAGCCTCCTGCTGGGGCTCGTCGTCTTCGCCGCCTACACTCTCGTGACAGATCGACTCCCGGCACGGGAACGCTGGCGCCGGATACTTCCCGCCGCGATCGTCGCCTGCACGGTCGTCTTCTCCTACGGAGTCCTCGCTGCCTCGGGTGGCACCGCACCGGCGGATCGCACGCTGAGCGGGACGTCCTCCCCGTCGCCCGGGGCGACACGCGAGCCCGACCCCAGCAATCCCGAGCAGCAGAACAAGATCGGAGACATCGACTTCGACGGTGGAACGATCGGGTTCCGCATCACGGTCGCTGAACTCGCGGCCGAAGACATGCACGGCGTCAAGCTGTGGTTCGGAAACGGCACGAACACCTTCGGCCTCCGCCACGAACAGCCGGGTACTCCGGGGGTGACCGGGCACATCATCATGCTCCCCGTCCAGGTGCTCTACGACGGAGGCATCGTCGGGCTCGGGTTGCTCGGGGCATTCTTCGTGACTGTCTACGCCTGCGTCCCAAGACGACGTCGGCCCGTCGCGGCCGGCCTGCTCGCCGCCTACGTGCTCTCGGCGACGCTCACGAGCATGTTCTGGTTCGCCGTGACCTGGATCCTCGTCGCCGTCCTCGTCCGGCCTGAATCAGCGTCCGAACGTGACCTCGGCGACGCCTGACCCCCCTCAGCCGCATCGCGCTCGCAGCGTGGTGTTGCTCACCGCGGTGTCGGCTCTCTCGGCGATCTCCCCCCTCATCGCCTTGCCGCTCATCAGCCGGGCGGCTGGTCCCACCGGCTTCGCCGAGATCGCGATCGGTCAAGCGCTGGGAACGCTGGCAGCCACGCTCATCACGTTCGGCTGGGCTGTTCGCGGACCCGTCGAAGCAGCGCGCTCGACACACCCCGCCCGCGTCTTCCGCGCGAGCGTGGCGGTGCGCGGCGCGAACAGCGTCGTGGCCCTCCCCGCGGTCGCGGTGGTCGCGGCGATCGCGAGCCATTCCCCCGACCATGCTCTCGCCGTCGTGTCCGCGCTGGCCTTCGCCCTGCAGGGGCTGTCACTGAGCTGGTATGCGGTCGGCGTCGGACGCCCGACGCTCGCCCTGGCCTTCGACGCCCTGCCACGCATCATTCTCAACCTCGCGGGCGCGGTACTCGCCCTCGCGGTCGGTCAGGCTCTGGTCTACCCCGTCGTCCTCCTGATCGGGACGCTCGTCGCGTTCCTCGTCGCGACGTGGGCCATCGGTTTTCGGGAACGGTTCTCGGTGCGCGTCACCCTCTCAGACGCGGCCGCGTCGTATCGGGGCGGGTGGCGCACGGCGACGGCGGCGGCTCTCCTGACGTTCTCCGAGACGGCGCCCCTCTCGACGCTCGGCGTCGCGGGCTCGCCCGCAGCGGTCGCTTTCGCGCCCTTCGACCGCGTGCTCAAGTACGGCTACATCGGCGTTTACATGATCTCGTCGTCCTTCCAGGGCTGGGTGTCGTCCGCTCATGGAGCGGCGGGTCTGCATCGCATGCGGCGCGCCGTCGGCATCCACGCGGTCCTGGGCCTGGTCCTGGGAACGCTGTTCGCCACAGTCACCCCATGGGCGACGCCCATCGTGCTGGGAGACGGATTCGCGATCGCCCCGCTCACCGCTCTGTTCGGGGGGATCGCGCTCGCAGCGATGACCGTGGGGACGGCCTTGGGCGTGTGCGTCGTCCTCCCGGCGGGGCGCGACCGTTCTTACCTGGTGGCGGTCGGGGTGGGCGCGCTCCTCGTCATACCCGCCGTGCTGACCGGCGCAGCGTTCGTCGGTGTCGCGGGCGCGGCGGGAGCCGTGGCAGTCGTCCAGCTCGCCGTCCTCACCGCGCTCGGGCGGGCCGCATTCCCCACCCTCCGCGGACGCTGACGCGAACTACGCGAGCACGAAGCCGGCCACCGACATCGCGACCCACACGGTCGTGAAGACGATGCCCAAGACGATCGCGCCCCACAGACGCCGCGACAGAGCGACGAAGATCCCGGCCGCGACCCCGAAGACGACGGGCAGCGCCACCGGCATCCCGCTGACGTCGCCGCGGAAGACGATCGGGATGATCGCGAACGCGACCGCAGCCACGACAGCGGCGATCGCCCGGGACCAGACGGCGGGAAGGCGCGGCTCGGTGACGCGCAACGTCAGCGGGAGGAGGAATCCCGAGGCGAACACCGTCAGCATGCCGATCACGACGTAGGGGACGAACACTCCGAGGACCAGCCATCGCGGCGACAATGCCCCGAAAGCGGGCCAACCTCCCCCGCCGGCAAAGATTCCGGCGAAGAAGGGCATGATGGCACCGAGGACGACGCCCCAGAGCACATCGAGACCGCGCAGGCTCAGAAAACCCTCGGGGCGGCACTTCCCGAGAAGCGCGATGCCCGTGACGCCCACGATGACGGATGCCACGGCACCGCCGAGACTGTGACCGGCGGCACCGTCGAACGCCACCGTCACGAGAAGACCTACGACCACCCCGACCACCAATGCCGTCGCGGCGAGGGCCAGGGGGATCCACCACCCATTCCGTTGAGCAGGGCGGTCGCCGCCCGATGTCCGTGACGCCGTCAGACGCGCGGGGGCCTTGGCGACGTCCACCATCTGCGCGTCGCGGGCCTCTCGACGGGAGCGGCGGCTGGGCTCGACGGGGGCGGTGTCCATCAGCCCAGTTTAGAGGGGCCGATCATCCCGCCCGGGCTCCGTACCCCGCGCGACGGCATCCGGGAACGACGAAGGGCCGGGCCCGAAGGCCCGGCCCTTGCCGAGTGGAGTCTGAAGAGACTTACTTGAGGATCTTCGTGACCGTGCC
>JAQZBG010000154.1 GCA_029239165.1 Microbacterium sp.
GAGAGTGCCGGGAAGCCGTCCCGGCGGATCGAGAGGATGACGAATGCGCACACTGGTCCTGAATGCCGGATACGAGCCGCTCGCGATCGTGTCGTTCAAGCGAGCCCTGGTGCTCGTGATGAACGACAAGGCGACCGTGATCGAACGCGTGGAAGACGATCCCGTCTGGGGCACGCACGGCATGTATGAACGTCCGGCGGTCATCATCCTCGCTCGGTACGTCCGGGTTCCGACGAGCAGACGCGTGCCTGTCACCCGCCGCGGTGTGCTCCGTCGCGACAACCACCGCTGCGGGTATTGCGGGAAAGCGGCTTCGACCATCGACCACGTGTTGCCGCGTTCGCGCGGGGGAGCGGACTCCTGGGAGAACCTCGTGGCCTGCTGCCTGCGCTGCAACAACGTCAAGAGCGACCGCACCCCGCAGGAGATGCGCTGGCAGCTGCGGTTCACGCCTCGTCCTCCCCACGGCACCGCCTGGACCGTGCGCGGAACCGAGCGCAGCGATCCGCGGTGGGAACCGTACCTCGCATTGGCGGCGTGACCGCTCGTCGTGCCCCGCTGACGCGGACCTGAGACGTCGAAGAGGGGCCACCCTTCGGGCGGCCCCTCTTCGACGTCGTGCCCTCGACAGGATTCGAACCTGCGACCTGCCCTTTAGGAGAGGGCTGCTCTATCCCCTGAGCTACGAGGGCGTGCGACCAGTCTAAGCGACCGCCCGAACGCGCCCTTGCGCATCAGTCCTCGCCGCGCCGCCACAGCTTCGAGGGCCACCAGATCGCCTTGCCGATGTCATACGTGAGCGCGGGGACCAGCAGCGAACGCACGACGAACGTGTCCAGCAGCACCCCGAACGCGACGATGAACGCCAGCTGCACCAGGAACAGGATCGGGATCACCGACAGTGCGGCGAAGGTCGCCGCGAGCACGAGACCCGCAGACGTGATCACTCCGCCCGTGATCGACAGTCCGCGGAGTATCCCCTCCCGGGTGCCGTGCTGCTTCGACTCCTCACGGACCCGTGTCATCAGGAAGATGTTGTAATCGATGCCCAGCGCCACCAGGAACACGAACCCGAAGAGCGGGACAGCCGGGTCCGCGCCGGGGAAGTCGAAGATCCCGTTGAACACGAGTGCCGAGATGCCCATGGCTGTCCCGAACGACAGGACAGTGGTCAGGATCAGGATCACCGGCGCGAGGATCGAACGCAGCAGCAGCATCAGGATGACCATGATGACGACGAGGATGACCGGGATGATGAGGTTGCGGTCGTGGATCGAGGCATCGTTCGTGTCGATGGAGGTCGCGGTGACGCCCCCCACGAGTGCCTTCGTGTCGACGAGGTCGGACCGTAGCTCTCGCACGGTTCCTGCGGCGGCGGTCGAGTCCGCCGCATCGGTCAGCGTGCCCTGAAGCAGCACCTGGCCCTCGACTGTCGTGGGCTCGGGTGCGGGCGTTCCGGGAGGGCCGACAGCGGTGACGCCGTCCTCGGTGACGGGCGCCGTGCCGCTGGGGGAGTCCGCGGCGGTGGCGGAGACCGCATCGATCCCGTCGTTCATGAGCAGGACATCCGCAGCGTCCTGCATCCGGTCCTCGTCCACGACCACGTACACCGGGCTGCCGGACCCGCCGGGGAAGTGCTCGCCGAGCGCCACCTGACCGTCGCGGGCCTCCGATGTTCCGAGCACCAGTTCGGACTGAGGGACGCCGTTCGCGTCGAGCTGAGTGACACCCGCAGCCCCGGCGAGGAGGACGAGGGTCGTGACGATCCAGATGGCCCGAGGGCGCCGCTTGATGAATCCGGCCAGCCGCGCCCACAATCCGGTCGTGCGCATGCCGTGCTCGGCGGAGACCACGTCCGGTTCGAAGCGAGGGCGGCGGGGCCAGAACACCGCTCGACCGAAGAGCAGCAGCAGCGAAGGCAGCAGGGTGAGGGCGGACAGCATTGCGAAGACGATGCCGATCGCGGCCACCGGGCCCAGTGTGCTGTTCGACTTCAGGTCGCTGAGGAGCAGACACAGGAGTCCGGCGATCACGGTGCCGCCCGAGGCGACGATCGGCTCGACGGAACCCTTCCATGCGGCCAGGAGCGCGACGCCCTTGTCCTGCGCGACTCGGAGCTCCTCGCGGAAGCGTGCGACGAGGAGCAACGCATAGTCGGTGGCGGCGCCGATCACCAGGATGAACAGGATGCCCTGTGTCTGACCACTGAGCAGCAGCACCTCGAACTTCGCCAGCCACCACACCACGAGGAGCGCGACGCAGAGTGCGAACAGGCTCGTCGAGAGCACGACCAGCGGCAGCAGGAACGAGCGATAGACGAGCACGAGGATGACCAGCACGGCCAGGAGCGCCACGCCGAGGAGCAGCCCGTCGATCCCGGCGAAGCCGGCGACCAGGTCGGCGCTGAATCCCGCAGGTCCCGTGATGTACACGGTGACGCCGTCCGGTACGGCTCCTCGCAACTCGTCACCCAGTGCCGCCGTGGCATCCCCGAGCTCCGCGTCACTGTCGATCGGGATGAAAGCCTGCACGGCGCGGCCGTCCTCGGAGGGGAGTGCCGGCGACACGTCTTCGCCCACACCGTCCACCTTCGCGGCATCGGCCACCGCATCCGAGATCGCATCCAGTTCGGTCTGCGTGAGCTCGTCCTCGGAAGTGAACACCGCGATCGCCGGGATCGACTCGCTGTCGTTGAAGTCGCCGAGCAGCTGCTGCACCTCGGTGGCCTGCGCGGACTCCGGAAGGTAGGTCGTCTGCTCATTGGAGGACACTTCGTCGACCTTGCCGAACAGCGGACCGCCGAGAGAGGCCCCCACGAGCCACACGAGGATCAGAGCCACGGGGATGAAGACGCGCGCCCAGGAGTGGCGGCGCGTGCGCTCCCTGAGGGGCGGAGTCGGCGTGGGAACGGGGCGGGACATCAGGTGCCTTTCGGGAGACGGTCGTTCGGAAGGAAGGATCAGGCCCGGACTCAGGAGACCCAGGCGAGGATGAGGATCATCGTCGCGAGGAATCCGGCGAAGTAGTTGAGGGCGATGAACCGGCGCCAGGCGCGGTTCGTCGATGCGGAGCTGCCGTCGTCCACGTTCCACCACGGCGCTGCGTTGACCACGTACGGCAGCGCGAGGGCGGCGGCCAGCGGACCGGGCCACGGGGTGAACAGCATCGCCGCTCCGGCCACCACCCAGAGAGCGAGGGAGAGCCGCACGGTCACACGCGCCCCGATGACAGTGGCTGTCGAGGAGATGCCCGCTTCGCGATCAGGGCCGATGTCCTGCACGGCACCGAAGGCGTGGGCTGCCATGCCCCACAGGAAGAACGCGATGAGTGTGATGATCGTGCCGGACGTGACCGGTGCACCGACCAGGGCGAGGGCGACGATCGCCGGGCTGACGAAGTGCGTGCTCGACGTGACCGAATCGAGGAACGGTCGCTCTTTGAACCGCAGGACGGGCGCCGAGTAGGCGATCACGGCGAAGACGCTGACAGCCAGCCAGAACCACGACGCCGGGTTCCCCACGATCACGAGGTAGACGAGGAACGGGATGTTCGTGACGGCCGCAGTCCAGAGCGTTGCTCGATGGATACGAGGCGCCAGAAGAGCGCCTTCGATGCCGCCCTTGCGGGGGTTCGCGAGGTCGGAGGCGTAGTCGAAGACGTCGTTGATCCCGTACATCGCGAGGTTGTAGGGGACGAGGAAGTAGAGGGTGCCGATCACGAACGTGACGTCGAGCTCTCGCGTGGTGAGGAGATAGGCCGCAGCGAAGGGGAACGCGGTGTTGATCCAGCTGATCGGTCGTGACGAGAGCAGGATCTGGCCGAGATCCCGTCCGAAGGTGCGCCGTGACGCGGATCCGGCGTTCACGCGCGGACCTCGTCATCCTCGGTAGCGGCTTCGCGCGCGCGCCGCCGTCCCCGTAGAGCGGCCCAGAGTGCGGGGAGGAGCATCGCGCCGGCGAGCGGATACGCGAAGTCCTCGATGGGAGCGAGGCCGATGTGCAGGCCGAGCAGCGGAGCCTCTGCGTAGTGAAACAGCCCGCTCGCGATCATCACGGTGTCGAACACCGCGGTGAGGAGAAACAGCACGAGCACCGTCAGCGCGACGGCTGAAGGCCGGGGGCCGCGTCGGCGTGGGACGAGAGCCAGGATGATGCCGCCGCCGGCGGCGACGAGGAGGAAACAGGCGGAGACGTGGATGTAGCTCATGCGTCACCCCTCTTCGCACTCAACCGGTCGCGCCGCCGGGCGAGCAGGCGCACCGAGCCGGTGTAGATCACCATCGTGCACACGACGAGGAAGAGCAGGAACACCGGCTCTTCCACGGGCAGCTCGGGTGCAAGAACCAATCCTGTCGCGATCGCCGCGTCGCCGCGGAGGAAGATGCCGTTGAAGATGCCCGCCATGTCCCACAGGAGGAAGAAGACGAGCCCGACGAGCGTGACGACCGCTGCGGCGAGCGGATCCCGCCAGAAGAACAGCCGGAACCTCCAGTCCAACAGCAGCATGCAGCCCAGCGAGACCAGCAGCGTGGTCAGGTACAGCGCGCCCATCAGGAGCCCGCCGTCCTGATCACCGCGACATCCGGCTCCGGAAGCGGTCCCGGGGAGTGATCGCCACGGATGTGCTTCAGGACGATCTCGGCACTGATCAGGCACATCGGCACCCCCACGCCGGGAGCGGTGGTGGCCCCGGCGTAGAAGAGACCCTGCACCCGGCGGGATGCATTCTGCGCACGGAACATGGCGCTCTGAGACAGGATGTGCACGGGCCCGAGCATACCGCCGCGCCACGAGCGGTAGTCGTCGCGGAAGTCCGCCGGACCCTTGGTCTCGCGCACGACGATCCGTTCGCGGAGATCAGGGATGCGCGCCCATGCTGCGACCTGGTCGATGGCGGCATCCGCGGCGTGCTCGATCTGCGGCGATCCCGTTCCGTCTGATCCACCATGCCCGAGCTCGACATCCGCCGGCACGGGAACCAGGATGAACAGGTTCTCGTGTCCGGGCGGTGCGACACCGGGATCGGATGCGCTCGGTCTGCAGACGTAGGTCGAAGCCGGCGCCGGGATGGACGGGGACGAACCGAAGACCGCGTCGAAGTTCGCGTCCCAGTCGTCGGTGAAGAACAGGGAGTGATGGGGGAGTTCGGGCAGGGTGCCTTCGACCCCGAGCATCACGAGCACTCCGCCGGGGCCGCTGGTGCGGCGGGTCCACCATGATTCGGGATAGCTCTGCAGCGATCGCGGCAGCAGCACGGTCTCGGTGTGATGCAGGTCGGCGGCGGAGACGACGACGTCGGCGTGCTCGATGTGCGATGCGCCAGATCCATCGACCCATTCGACCCCGGTCACCCGGGGGCCGCCGTCGCCGTCCTGGGTGCGGATACCGGTCACGTCGGCACCGGTGACGATCCTGGCTCCCGCGCCGCGTGCCAGGGCGTCGATGCGCTCGATCACGCGCCAGAAGCCGCCCTGCGGGTAGCTCACGCCTTGGTCAAGATCGAGCGCGCTCATCAGGTGGTACATCGCGGGAGCGCTGCGCGGGTCGGTGCCGAGGAACACCGCCGGATAGCCGAGGATCTGGCGCACGACCGGATGCCGGAAACGTCGTGCCGCGAAGGACTGCAGGCGCGTGCCGAGCAGGGTGAACAAGCGCGGCAGCGCTCGCAGCACCTCTGCGGTCATGAGCGACCGTGCCCGCGTGAAGGGGTTGTACAGGAAGTACTTCTGCGCCATGTCGCCGGCGTGACGGGCCGAGTGCAGGTAGGAGCCCAGTGCTCGTGCAGATCCTGGTTCCAGGGACTCGAAAAGCTGGGACACGGCCTCCCGCCCGGCGGGCACGGTCACCGCATCGCGTGTCGTTTCGGCTGCACCCGGGTCGCGGAACACGCGGTAACCGGGGTCGAGCAGAGTGAGGTCGAGCTGCTCCTCGGTCGTCGTGCCCATCATCTCGAAGAAATGATCGAAGACCTCGGGCATCAGATACCACGAAGGCCCGGAGTCGAAGCGGAAGCCGTCGCGCTCGATCGTTCCTGCTCTTCCACCGACGCGGTCGTTCTTCTCGAGGACGACGACTTCGTGCCCGTCTCGAGCGAGCAGCCCAGCGGTCGCGAGGCCGGCGACGCCCGCACCGATCACCACCACGCGGCTCATCGGTCGCGTTCCATCGCGGTGACGGCGATCGCGCGAGCGGCGAGCAGGGCCTTGATCGGGTCGGGGACCCGGACCCGCTGCCGGTACAAGACGTCGGCGGGCGTCTTCGCGACGCGGCGGGTGAGAGCGGCGAACAGAGCCAGAGCGCTGCGCACGGCCGCGCGCGCGTCTTTCGGGAGCAGCGGGATCGCGGTCCGGGCATCAGCGAGCTGGCGCCGGATCGTGTCGACCCAGGCGTCCCGGTCGGCATCGTTCAGGCGCGCGGCGCCGCCGAGGTAACCGCGGTGCAGTCGATCAGTGTCGTCGGCGAGGTCGCGAAGGAAGTTGACGTTCTGGAACGCAGCGCCCAGTTGGCGCGCACCGCGTCGGAGGATCTCTCGTTCCGCGGGCGTGCGAGGCGACTCACGCAGGAAGACCTGGAGGCACATCAGCCCGACGACCTCGGCGGACCCGTAGACGTAGGCGGCATGAGCGTCGGCGTCGTAGACGGCGAATCCCGGCTCGCCGGTGATGTCGGCAGTCATCGACTCGAAGAAGGGTGTGGTCAGGTCTTCGCCGATGCCGCACTCACGAGCTGTCCGCGCGAACGCGTGCAGGATCAGGTCGCTGCTGTACCCGCTTCGCATGGACCGGTGCGTCTCCGCCACATAGGAGGCGAGAGCAGCCGACTGCGCCGCGCTGTCGAGTCCGGCCTCGGCGGCGACGCCGTCGACGATCTCGTCCGCGATGCGCACCATCGCGTAGATGTTGCGCACGTGCTGACGGTGTCGCCGTCCGAGCAGGCGTGTCGCGAG
>JAQZBG010000155.1 GCA_029239165.1 Microbacterium sp.
GTTCGCCGCTGCGGGATTCGATCCGCGGACCTGGGGCGGCGACAACGTCGAGACCAACGCCTGGGGCATGTCTGTCGGTGCGGTGCACGACGGCGCCGGACTCGCCGCCCTCCACGGCGGTCCTGCGGGGCTGGGCCGCCATCTCGACGCGCTGTTCGCCGAGCCGGAGACCGCCGATGAGCGGTTCGGCGGCGCGTACGGCACGGTCATCCATGAACAGCGCGAAGCCCGGGCGTTGCGTTCCGGCATGTGCGCGATCTCGAATCAGCCGGCCCACCACATCCCGTTCATGTACGCGTTCAGCGACCGCCCATGGGAGTCCGCCGACATCGTGCACGGCCTCGCCGGCCGCCTGTTCGCCGGAGCGCACATCGGCCAGGGGTTCCCGGGCGACGAGGACAACGGCGAGATGAGCGCCTGGTGGCTGTGGGCTGCGCTCGGGCTGTATCCGCTGGAGCTCGCCTCTGGTCGGCTGCGGATCGGGTCGCCGCTCTTCGACGACATCCGCGTGGATCGCGGGAACGGCGCCTCGCTGCACGTCCGGTGCGTGCGACGTGAGCCTGCGGCGCGCATCCTGCAACGGGCTCGGCTCGACGGGGTGCCGCTGCCGTCCGCAGACCTGCCGATCGACGCACTCGCCGGCGACGCCGTGCTGGAACTGGAGTTCGGCACCGACCCGGCCACCGCGCTCGAACCCGGCTCTTCCCTCGGCGACGTCGCGGTCTGGCGAGCAGACCTGACGTCCGGTCCCGGTCGTCCCATCGCCTCGCCCGAGGTGGTCGCCCCCGAGCGGATCTTCGACGACGGTTCACCGTCGGGCGATGCCGGCGTGGTCCTGCGCCCCGGGGACTGGGTGGGATGGCGGTTCGGGGAGCCTCGAGGGGTCACCGACGTCAGCGTGACAGTGAGGGCGGCGGCATCGTCGTCGTCGGCCCTTCGCTGGGAGGCCGAGGGGACGGATGGCCGGTGGCTGCCCGTGGCGATGACCTACCGGGCCGAACTGCCGGCGGAGCGCACGACGCCCTTCACGCTGACCACGCGGATCGTGACCTCGGCGCTCCGCGTGCGCGCGGGCGCCGAGGTCACCCTCCGTCAGCTCGAGGTCTTCGACCTGGACTGATCACGGCGTCAGACTGATCGCTGCACCTGACTCATCCGACCAGGATGAACGGCACCTCGGTGCGGTTGCCCGCGACGTCGAAGACCTCGAGCGTGTTCGCCCCGGCGACGGCGCCGAAGGCACCCGGCTTCACGAAGTCGAGGTCGCTCCACTTGTCGTCGACGAGGTCCTTCGGCACGCCGTTGACGGACACGCGGTCGATCTTGCCTGCGTCGTGGAGCTTGAAGCTGACCTTCGAGTAGCCGTCGTCCGTTCCGGTCGTGAACCGCGCGCCCTTCTTGACCGTCACGGTGGGAGCCGTGGTGTCCCTCGGCGCTGCCCGGTACTCGGTCGCCTCGCCCTTGAGCTCCTGCGTGATGCCGGAGAGGAGATCGGACTGATCCGTCGCCGTGAGGTTGTACGCCACGTAGACGCCGTAGCCGTCGGAGACCGTGCGCTCGGCGAAGTCGGTCGCCGTCGCCGCGCTCACGTTCGAGAGGTCGATCGCCGCGGCCCCGAGTCGGCTCCGGTCGTCGAGCCCGGGAACCGTCGGCGCGTCATACGTCGGGTAGTAGGGGTTCCAGGCGTAGTCGAGCACCGCTGCGGCGTCGAACAGGCTGAAGTCCGTCACGGTGTACGTCTCGCCGATCGCGTACAGGCTGATGATCTTGTCCGGGCCGAGACGGTCGCGGAGTGCGGTGGCCAGCCATCCGAACGACTGCGCGTTGGGCTGCGGCGTGCCGTTCGCGCCGTAGTTCGTCCATTCGTCGTCGAAGTCGATGCCGTCCAGACCGTAGGTCGTCACGGCGTCGGCGAGCTGCGCGGCGAAGGCATCCGCCTGCTCGTAGGAGGTGAAGTTCGCGAAGCCCGCCCCCTGGTGGTTGCCGAGCACCGAGAGGAGGACCTTCGTGCCGCGCGCCTGCAGCGGGCGGATCTGGTTCTCCGCGTCGTCGAGGGTCTCGGTGACGCGCTCGTTGAAGTGCAGGTACGCCTTCTGGCCGTCGTAGTTGATGTTGGCGGCGAAGATCATCGCCAGGTCGATGGCCGCTCGTCCGGAGTCTTCCAGCGTGTAGTCGGCGACGTTCGCTAAATCGTTCGAGTTCACCTCCACGTAGACGGCGAGCTTCGGATCGTCGACCGGCTCCTCCGTCGCGGCGGCCGGCGAGACGGCGACAGCGCCCGAAACCGCGAGCGCAAGTCCTGCGACGACGGCGAGGCCCTTTCGGAACCGGTGAATCCTGACGTGCAGTTGACTCATGGCAGATCGTCTCCTTCATCATCGATAGCGAGATCAGGCCGCATCGGCGCGACCTGCCGCCGACTATATCGCTTAAGTGAACGGAGGTGAAGAACGTCAGACCCCCGGCTCAGATCGCGACGTCTCCGACGAGATTGACCTTGATTCCCATGCCCGCGAACATCGCCGCCTTGGCGATCAGCGCCCTGTCGGCCGTCTCGGCATCCGGCGCGTAGACGAGCTGTGCATGATTGGCCTTGTGCCGGGCCATGAACTGGTCGCGCGAGACGCCGTGCAGCACCACGTGCGCGATCGGCCATTCCGGGTTCGTGGCGTCCTTGCGGCGCTGCGTCTCCTCGGCCGGCAACTCGACGACGGAGGCGCGGAAGATGTCGACCTGCAGGATCCCTTCGGCGATGAAGACGCGCGACAGCACGATCTCGCCGGGCTTCGAGACGCCGTTGATCGTGGCGCCGCCCGCGGGGAAGAACACGTGGCCCTGCCGCCAGCCCTCGGCGTTCTGCCATCCACCCAGGTGCGAGGCGGGGACCGAACCGGAGATCTCGTAGACCCAGACGAACTGCCCGTCGTAGTCCTCACCCCACCGCACGTCGTGCAGGGTGTTGTCGGGAACGAGACCCATCGCACGCCACACGCGGTCGGTCACCAACGCGTCCACGGCGACGCCCTCGTCGGCCTCGTTGAAGTGCGGGAACGCGCGGCCGTCGTGCAGCACCCGCGAACCGTCGCGCGAGGTCACCGGCGGACGCTCGGTGGAGTTCAGGATGCCCTCGGCGAGGTCGGAGGCCGGCACCAGGTCCTTCAGCCCCTGCTGGTACTGGATACCCACCGCGTCGAGGCCGAAGTCGTCGGCGATGCGGAGCGCGGCGATGTACATCTTCAGCTGCCACTGCACCTGCTCGCGGGTGAGCTCGGTGGCGGCATCCTCGCCGTACCGGAAGGTCATGCCCGCGTCGATCAGCCAGTCGTAGGCGGCGTCCGCCTCGGCCTCGGTCACTTCGAGCATCTCGGCGTAGAGCGCGGACTGCGACAGACGCTCCTTGTAGATGCCCGTCTGGTTGAGCAGCTCGTCGTCGAAGATCGCGTTGTACATGCCCATGCAGCCCTCGTCGAAGACGCCGATGATGGCTTTCTCCGCCAGGAGCTCCGCGGCGAGCGCCTCGCCCAGCTGCTTCTCGGGGCTGTCTGGCAGCGCGGGCAGCGCACGCACGTGCGAGGAATCGTGGGTGATGGCGCCCGTCTCCGTCCACTCCTTGATGCCGGCCCGGAACCAGTCGTCGGAGAAGTCGACCGACCAGATCGTGGCGTAGGGCTTGTCCATCTTCGTCAGGCCGGCGTTCAGCCCGAGCAGCCCGACCAGTCCCGGCCAGTCGCCGGCGAAGTTGGCGACCGTGAGGATCGGGCCCTGGTGCGTGCGGAGGCCGGCAAGCACGTGATGGGAGTACTGCCACACGGCCTCGGCGACGATGAGCGGCGCGTCGGTCGGGATGTTCTGGAAGACCTCGAGGCCCATGCGCTGGCTCGAGATGAAGCCGTGGCCGGTCTCGGGGTCGACATCGTTGGCACGGATGACCGTCCAGCCGAGGTCCTCGAAGACGCCGGTGACGCCGGCCTCGAGCTCGACCTGCACGGGCCATCCGCCGGTGTTGGCGGCCTCGCGCAGGTCGCCCGAGGCGATCAGGTAGGCGGTCTTCGGCGCAGAGGCCGGGCGGGACACGGGGGCGGGAAGTGCGTAGGTGGTCATGATTCCTCCGGGGTTGAGTGGGTTGGCGTGCCGCGCTGCTCGGCGGCGAGTTCATGGACGACGCCCTTCGTGCCGTCGTAGAGACGCACGTAGCGGTCGAACAGGGTGTCGTAGGCGGCGCGCAGCTCGGGGTTCGGAGTGATGCGCTCCGTGACGGGGTTCCAGTCGGTGATGAGCGGCGCCTCGCCCTCGGCCGATACGGCGACGGCGGCCAGGAACGCCGCCCCGTAGCTCGCACCGATCGTGGTCTGGGGCACCTCTTGCACGAGACCGGTGACGTCGGAGACGATCTGCAGCCACAGCCGCCCCTGCGTACCGCCGCCGACCGCGACGATCCGGCGGATGTCGGCGCCGGCCGCCCGCATGGTCTCGACGTTGTGCCGCACACCCAGCGCGGTGGCCTCGAGCGCCGCCCGGTACAGGTCTCCCCTGGTGTGCTGGAGCGTGAGCCCGGCGATCACTCCCCGTGCATCCGGGTCCTGGATGGGGGTCCGTTCGCCGGCGAAGTACGGGAGCATCAGCACACCCCGTGCGCCGACCCCCGATGCCTCCGCCTCAGCGAGGAGCTGCGGGTAGTCGGCGGCGGTCAGCTCCTTGAGCCAGGCGGTCAGCGCGCCAGAGGTCGAGAGGCCTCCGGCGAGGTTTCGGGTACCGGGGAAGGCGCCGGCCGTGGTCCACATCGACGGGGTGCGCAGCGCGGGCTCCCCCGGCGTCACCGCGCTCGTGAAGACCATGAACATCGTCGTGCCGTACATCAGCATCAGGTCGGCCGTCTCGTGCGCGCCCACGCTGACGGCCTCGGTCCAGGCGTCGATCGTGCCCGTGATGACGGGTGTCCCCACCGGGATCCCGGTCGATTCGGATGCCTGCGCGGTGACGGTGCCGGCGATGTCGCCCGCCCACGCCAGACGGGGCTGCACGATCGTGGTGGCGTAGCGACCCCAGAACGGGGCATGCCACCGCTCGCTCTCGATGTCGTAGAGGGGAGAGACCTGGCTCGCGGACTGATGGTCGAACACGTAGGCACCGGTGAGGTGGCGGACGAGCCACGACGCGGGCATGAACAGTCGCCGGGCGCGCGCCCAGGCCTCGGGCTCCTCGTCCGCGACCCAGGCGATCTTTGGGCCGCCCGCCTGCGAGGTGAGCACCGATCCGCCGATGCGGGTGATCTCGTCCACGCCGAGCTCGGCAGTGATCTTCTCGATCTGGGCGGAGGCGCGGGTGTCGACGCCGTAGAGGATCGCGGGTCGGACCGGCTCGTCGTTCTCGTCGGCGAGCAGGATGCAGGGACCCATCCCGCTGACGCCGACGGCGGCGATCTCGACATCGGGGTGCGCGGCGAGCAGTTCGCGGGCGATGTCGACGAACTCGTCCCACCAGATCGAGGCGTCCATCTCCACCCAGCCGGTGTGCGGCCGGGAGACGTCGTGGGCGCGGGTGGCCGTGGCGATGATGGTTCCGTCGGGCGCCACGAGCACGCCTTTGGTGCTCGATGTGCCGACATCCACCCCGAGGGTGCATCGCATGGTGTCCTCCTTGATCACGCCTGCGGAAAGCCTAACTGAAATCGATTTCACGGCGCAAGCGAAAGATGGTGGTTACGCATGCACGCGTCAGGTCGCGACTACGCGGGGCGCCGCGCCGTCGCGTGCTGGGTCTCGCCTCGCAGCACGACCGTGCGCGGGGCATGCGTGTCGCCGGCGATGCGCTCGAGCAGCAGGCGTGCCGCCGTCACCCCCATGTGCCGGGCAGGCAGCCGCACCATGGTGACGGCCGTGGGTGAGAGCGTCGTGAAGGGCAGCGATCCGACGACCGCGACGCCGACGGCGGGCGGTGTGAGCCCGTGCTCGGTGAGCACCTGGATCGCCCCGACGCCGATGAGGTTGTTTCCGGCGACGACGGCGTCCGGCGGGTCGGGAAGGGCGAGCAATTCCTCCATCGCCGCCCGCGCGCCGTCGACACGGAACGTCGCGAACCGTTGCAGCTCGTCGATATCGGCCTGGCGCCCCGCCGAGGTGAGCGCCGCCCGCCACCCCGCGGCGCGTTCGGCCGCGGTGTCGATGTCCTCCGGACCGCCGATGTACGCGATCCGCCGGTGGCCGGCGGCGATCAGGGACTCGGTCGCCGCGACGCCCGCCTCGCGGTTCGCCATCACGACCAGATCGAGCTCGTGCCGGGTGGCACGGTCCACGGCCACCACCGGCCGACCGGTGGAGAGGATGCTGTCGAGATCCGTCGCCTTCGACGCCGCCGCGATGATGACGCCCGACATGTGCTCGGCCATCGCGATCTGCAGGTACGTCGCCTCCTTCTCGGTCTGCGAGTCGGAGTTGCAGAGCACGACCGAGTAGCCGGCTTCGGAGGCGACATCCTCGACGCCGCGGGCCATCTCTGTGAAGTAGGGGTTCTCGATGTCGGGGATGACGAGGGCGATGACCTCGGAGGTCTGAGTGCGGAGCGTGCGGGCGGCACGGTTCGGGGTGAAGTTCAGCTCTTGCGCCGCGGCCCGCACCGCCTCGATCTTCTCGGGCGAGACCCTGGTGCCGTTGAACACCCGCGAGACCGTCGCCGGCGAGACGCCCGCGCGCCTCGCGACGTCGTAGATCGTGGTCATTTCCCGCCCTCTGCTGCCCGGATGCTTCACCCTACCGGCCTCTCCGGACGACGCCCGCGATCGTCCCTCACGAGATGTCGCGGGCATCTTCCTCCGCGGTGATCGCGATGTGCTCCTGGAGGCGCGCGAACACTTCGTCCAGTCGGGCACGGCCGTCGTCGTCCAGCATCGGGAGCGGAGAACGGCAGTCGCCGAGCGGGACCGACAGC
>JAQZBG010000156.1 GCA_029239165.1 Microbacterium sp.
ATGTGAGTCGCGCATGCTGAGACTGTCCCGCACCTCCAAGATCGTGCTCGGGGTCATCGTCGCGATCGTGCTCGCGTTCATGTACATCCCGCTCGCGCTGGTCGTGCTCAACTCCTTCAACGCTGCGCGCATCGTCAGCTGGCCGGTGGCCGGGTTCTCCCTGGAATGGTGGGGCAAGGCGTTCACGAGCGAGCCCGTGCGCGCTGCTCTGCTGAACTCGGTCCTCGTCGCCTCCGGTGCCACCGTGATCGCCGTGATCCTCGGCACGCTCGTCGCCTTCGCGCTGCAGCGGTACTCGTTCTTCGGCCAGCGTGCGGTGAACCTGCTGGTGGTGCTGCCGATCGCGCTCCCCGGCATCGTCACCGGCGTGGCCCTCAACAACACGTACAACCAGCTGCTCGAGCCCATCGGCATCCAGGTCGGCTTCTACGGCATGATCATCGCGCACGGCACCTTCTGCATCGTCATGGTGTTCAACAACGTGCTCGCGCGGCTGCGGCGGATGAACCCCGGCATCGAAGAGGCGTCGAAGGATCTCGGGGCGAGCCCCTGGCAGACGTTCGTGCTGGTGACTCTGCCGCAGTTCCGCAGTGCGCTCATCGCCGGCGCCATCCTCGCCTTCGCCCTCAGCTTCGACGAGGTGTACGTGACGATCTTCACCGCTCCGCCGGGCGTCGACACCCTGCCGCTGTGGATCATGAACCAGATGGCCAGGCCCAACGAGGCCAACGTCGTCAACGTCGTCGCGACGGTCGTCATCCTCGCGTCCTTCATCCCGGTGTGGATCTCCCAGCGGCTCGGGAAGGAGGTCGATGAGCGCGACTGAGTCCGGCGGCGGGATGCGCATCGATTCTCGGAGAAACTTTGACATAGGTCAAAATCTCGCATAGCGTCGAGCCATGGCTCAGGCACGCGATCGCGAAGACGTCTCCGACCGCATCGCGGGTTCCACAGCCGCCGACATCTCCGAGAGCGTGCGCGACCTCGTCGAACGCGGCGAGTTCGCCCCGGGAGATCAGCTCCCCTCGGTGCGGGCGCTCGCCGCTCGTCTCGGCGTCAACCGCAACACGGTGCTCGCGGCCTACCGCTCGCTGGTCACGGCGCGTATCGCGATCACGGGCGGGCGCACCGGCACGACGGTGCTCGGTCCGGCGCAGAACGCCGATGAGGGCTTCACCGCGGGCAGCGTGCTACGCGACATCGGCAGCGGCAACCCCGATCCCACGCATCTGCCGGACCTCGGCGCAGCCTTCGCCGGCATCGAGCCCGCTCACGTGCTCTACGGCGAATCCGTGATCGATCCCGGCCTGGCCGAATGGGCTACGGAATGGATCGCCGAAGACCACCCCCGACCCTTCCGCCTGTCGATCACCGCCGGGGCCGTGGACGCCGTCGAGCGCCTGCTCGCCCAGAGCCTGGTGCAGGGCGATCGCGTCGGACTCGAAGACCCCTGCTTCCTCTCCAGCATCCACACCGCCCGCCTCGCCGGGTACGCGCCCGTCGCGATCCCCGTCGACCGCGAGGGGATGACCGTCGACGGGCTGCGCACCGCCCTCGAGAGCGGCGCCCGTGCGATCGTCTGCACGCCGCGCGCGCACAATCCGACCGGGGCCGCCATCACCGCGGCACGGGCGATGGCGCTCCGTGAGGTGCTCGCCGATCACCCGCACGTCCTGGTCATCGAAGACGACCACTTCTCGCTGCTCTCCACGACGCCGTACTCGAGCATCATCGCACCCACGCACCAGCGGTGGGCGCTCGTGCGCTCGGTGTCCAAGTTCCTCGGGCCCGACATGCGCCTCGCGGTCACCGCATCCGATCCGGTCACCGCGAACCGGCTGGCTCTGCGACTCAGCCCCGGCACCATGTGGGTGAGCCACGTGATGCAGCGACTCGCCGCCAGGATGCTGCGCGACGCCGGCACACAGTCCCTGATCTCCCGAGCGGGCGCACACTATGCCGCGCGCAACCACGCGTTCGTCGCGTTGCTGGCCGCGCGGGGAGTGCACGCGCAGAGCGACGACGGGCTCAACGTCTGGGTCGATGTCGAGGGCGACGCCGCCGAGGCTGCCCGTCGTCTCGCGCTGCGTGGCTGGCTGGTCCGCTCCGGAGCGGAGTTCGTGCTCGATCCGGACAGCTCACCCGGCGACGCGCACCTGCGTCTCACCGTGCACGACCTCGACGACGCCGACGCGCAACGCCTCGTCGACGACCTCGCCATCGCCATCGCCCGACCAGGGGGCTGAGCACCCTCCGACCCGGTGGAGTGACCGAGTGGCCAGGTCGCGGTCCGCAAGACCGTGCACGCAGGTTCGATTCCTGCCTCCACCTCAGACCGGGCTCGACAGAGCCGACGCCGACGAAGGGCACCCCTCGATGGACGACGCATTCATCCCTGCAGCCAAGCCGCTCATCGGCGACGAGGAGGTGGCGGCCGTCGAGCGTGTCCTCCGCAGCGGGATGCTCGCCCAGGGCCCGGAGGTCGCCGCGTTCGAGTCGGAGTTCGCCGAGCAGTTCCTGCAGGGCCGCACCACGGTCGCCGTCAACTCCGGCACGAGCGGTCAGCTGCTCGGACTGATCGCTTCGGGAGTGGGGCCGGGAGACGAGGTCATCGTGCCCTCGTTCACCTTCGCCGCCGTGGCGAACTCCGTCGTCCTCGCGGGAGCGACGCCGGTGTTCGTCGACATCGAGCCGGTGCACTTCACCCTCGATCCGGCGCGGGTGCGCGAGGCCATCACGCCGCGGACGAAGGGGATCATGCCGGTGCATCTCTACGGGCACCCGTTCCTCGTCGACGAGATCGAAGCAGTGGCGGCCGAGCACGGCCTGGCGATCTACGAGGATGCGGCGCAGGCGCATGGCGCTGCCTGGCGCGGTCGCCCGGCCGGCACCATCGGGATGTTCGGGATGTTCAGCCTGTATCCGACCAAGAACATGACCGCCATCGAAGGCGGCATGGTCGCATGCGCCGACGACGACATCGCCCGCACCCTGCGGCTGCTGCGCAACCAGGGGATGGAGACGCAGTACGCGAACGAGATCGTCGGATACAACAACCGCATGAGCGAGGTGCATGCGGCGGTCGGGCGCGTGCAGCTGCGGAAGGTGGGGGAGTGGACGAGGCGACGGCAGCGGAACGCCGCGGTGCTGGATGCGGCGCTCGCCGGTATCGACGGGCTCACGATCCCGGCCGTCGCCGAGGGTGCCGAACACGTCTACCACCAGTACACCGTCCGTATCGCCGGGGGCGAGCGCGATCGCGTGCGCGACCGCCTGCGCGACGAGCATGCGATCGGGGCCGGCGTGTACTACCCGATCCCCAACCACAGACTGCCGTCGTTGCAGCGATACGCCCCCGGGGTCGAACTTCCTGAGACCGAGCGGGCGGCGCGGGAGGTGCTCTCGATCCCGGTCCACCCGTCGCTCACGGACGAGGACCTCGGCCGGGTCGTCGACGGTCTTCGAACCGTGATGTCGGCCGGCAGCTGATCGGCGGGCTCCCGCGGCGGTTCACGCCGCGAGGGCGAGCCACGCACGCGGCGAATGGCCGATGCGCTGGGCGAAGACGCGTGAGAACGCCGACGCGCTCGCGTAGCCGAGCTCCGCGGCGACGGTGCTGACCGACATCCCGGCGCGCAGCTGCTCCTGGGCGACCGTCAGACGCCACTCGGTGAGGTGATCGCCGGGTGATCGGCCGAGCACGTCCTTGAACCGCGCGGCGAATGCGCTCCGCGACATGTTCGATGTGCGAGCCAGCGACTCCAGATTCCACGGATCGCCTGGTGCCTCGTGCATCGCCACCAGAGCCGGGGCGAGCCGTTCGTCCGCGAGGCCGGGGAGCAGGCCCGGCGGAAGGTCGAGTCGTCCGCTGTTGTCGAGCATCCACCGCAGGAGCTGGATCAGGACCACCTCGAACATGCGGTCGGCCACGAGCGGGCGTCCGCAGCGGACGTTGTCGACCTCGGAGAACAGCAGGTCGAGCGCCGGGGCGAGGGCGGCGACCTCGTCGAGGGGAAGCACGATCGTCGAAGGCAGCGTGCGCACCAGCGGGTGCGTGGCGCCGCCGTCGAAGTCCAGCGTCGCGCAGGCGAAATCCGATTCATCTGTCGGTGCATTGAGGAAGGTGTGATCGAGCGGGCGCGGGAAGAAAAGCAGGCTCGGCCGTGTGATGAGTTCGCGTTCGATGCCGCCGTCGGGGCGTCGGTGGGTCACCTCCATCTCGCCGCGACGCAGCACATGCAGGTAGCCGTGGTCGCCGCTCGCCGGGAAGACCGTCGTGCCGCACAGCGGGCCGTTGTGGAACAGGCGCGTGCGCACCCGAAAGCGTTCGAGCAGCGCAGTGAGGCGGTCGACGGGAGGCATGACTCCAGTATCTGGACGATCAGTCAAGAAAGCAAGACGTTCTGCTGCGCATCGTCCCAGGATCATCGAAAGACTCGAGGTGAGGCCGATCGGTCTCACCTGGCTATCGAAGGAGCATCACATGCCCAACGTCTCACTCATCGAACCCGAATCGGCCACCGGACCCGTCAAGGAGCAGCTCGACCAGATCGCCGGGGCCTTCGGGGCCGTGCCGGCGATGTTCCGCGCCGTCGCGAACTCCCCGGCAGCCCTGAAGAGCATGTGGAGCGCGTTCGGAGCGTACGGGGGCGGCACCCTCGGTGCGGCGCTCGGCGAGCAGATCGCCGTCGCCGTCGCCGACCGCAACTCGTGCAACTACTGCCTCGCCGCGCACACGGCGCTCGGCAAGAAGGCCGGTCTGACACGAGAGACGCTGGCGGCAGCGCAGGTCGGCGAGTCCGACGACCCGCGAACGGCCGCCCTGCTCGCTTTCGCGCTGAACCTCGTGGACGCCCGCGGACAGGTGTCCTCGGCCGATGTCGATGCGGTCCGCGCCCAGGGGTGGAACGACGAGCAGATCGTTGAGACCATCGGCCAGGTGGCGCTGAACCTGTTCACGAACTACGTGAACATCGCGCTCGACGTTCCCGTGGACTTCCCGAGCGTGGCGCTGCGCCGCGCGAGCTGAACCGCCGCGAGCAAGGGCCGGGGCCGTCAGGTCCCGGCCCTTCGTCGTGCCGTCTCAGCTCGCGCCGCCGGACCGCGCGGGATCGTCGATCTCATCCAGCCAGGCGCCGATCGCGGCTCGGGCCGTCGCCTCGAGCCGGGGACCGTAGATCCGGGCGTGCTCGCGGATCGTGCGCGGGTCGATGCCGTGGTGATGCAGCTCGTGCGCATGCCCGATGAGCCAGTTCCCGATCATGCGATGGTCCGCTTCCAGGTGGAACTGCAGCGCGAGCACGGTGTCGGTGGCGAAGGCCTGGTTCGGGAAGCCCGGCGTACGAGCGAGGTGGCGTGTGCCGTCGGGGATGGTGAACGCGTCGCCGTGCCAGTGCAGCACGGGGAGATCATGCAGGGGGCGCAAGGGGGAGTCCAGCCCCTCCGCCGTCAGCTCCAGCGGCGCGTAGCCGATCTCCACCGCCCCCGTCGGGAGAACCTCGGCGCCCATCTCCTCGGCGATCAGCTGAGCACCCAGGCAGATGCCCAGCATCGCCCGCCCCTGGCGCAGCCGATGCGCGATCGCCTCCTTCGACGCGTGCAGGAACGGATAGTGCGCAGTGTCGTACACCCCGATGGGGCCGCCCAGCACGATCAGCAGATCCGCATCGTCGACCCGCTGGATGTCGATCGGCTGCACGCCGAGGTCGACGTACTCCACGCGATATCCGCGCTCGGTCAGGAGCGGCTCGAGGATGCCCAGGTCCTCGAAGCGGACGTGTCGGAAGGCGAGTGCGAGGCGCGGCTGCGACGCGGTGTTCGTCATGGGGTCAGTCCTTCTGCAACGTGCGCGACGAGCTCCGTGAGACGGTGCGAGTATCCCCACTCGTCGTCATACCAGGTGGAGAGCTTCACCTGGGAGCCGATCACGCGGATCAGCGTGGTGTCCAGTATCGACGAGTGCGGGTCGATGACCGAGTCCGTTACGGCGATCTCGTCGTCAGCGCAACGCAGGATTCCCTGGAGGCTCCCCTCCGAGGCGGCCTGGTAGGCCGTCTGCACCTCGTCGGTCGTCACAGCCCGTTTCGCCGTCACCGTGAGATGGGTGATCGACCCCGTGAGCGAGGGCGCCCGCAGCGCCGTCCCCTCGAGCCGGCCGTCGAGGTGCGGAAGAACTCCGCAGACTGCCTCGGCGGCACCGATGCTGCTCGCGGTGATCCTTGCGCCTCGGGTTCCGGCGGGGAGCAGGTCGGCGTGCGGGATGTCCTGGAGACGGTCGTCCACCGAGCCGGAATGGATCGTCGTCATCAGCGCCGTCTCGATCCCGAACGCCTGATCGAACACCTGCAGCACGGGAGCCAGGCAGAGCGTGGTGCACGAACCGCTCGAGACGACGTGGTGCCGATCGCGATCGTACGACCCCTCGTTCACCCCGAGCACGAAGGTCCCGTCATCGCCGGGCGCGGGGGAGGTCATGATCACCTTCTCTGCTCCGGCAGCGAGATGCTCCCTCGCGGCGTCGGCGCGGACGGCCCGGCCGGTCGACTCGAGCACGATGTCGACGCCGAGCTCGCCCCACGGCAGGGAGCGGCGGTCGTGTTCGGAGTACACACGGATCGCATGGCCGTTGAGGAACAGGTGTCTGTCGTCATGACGCGCCCCGCCCGTAGGTCGCCCGCTCACCCGGTCGCTCTCGAGGAGTTCGGCGATCGCGCGCGCGCCGCGCGGGTCGTTCAGCGCGACGACCTCGAGGTCGGATCTGCGCGCCATCAGGCGGAGCTGATTGCGCCCGATCCGCCCGAGTCCGTTGATGGCGATCTTCGCGGGCATGAAGCTCCTTCGGGGTGGCGCGCGAGACGGTCCGCCCCCGCGTTCTATCGACCTAAGACTATGTTAGCCTTTGACCTATGTCAAAA
>JAQZBG010000157.1 GCA_029239165.1 Microbacterium sp.
TTCTCACCGAGACCCGCGAAGACGACAGGACCGCAGCGTGGTGGCGCCAGGCCGCCGTCTACCAGATCTACCCCCGCAGCTTCGCCGATGCGAACGGCGACGGGATCGGTGACATCCCGGGGATCCTCTCGCGGGTCGACTACCTGGCCGACCTGGGCATCGACGCGGTCTGGTTGAGCCCGTTCTACCCCTCGGAGCTCGCCGACGGCGGCTACGACGTGGCCGACTACCGCGATGTCGACCCGCGCCTGGGCACCCTCGCCGACTTCGATGCCCTGGTGGAGGCGCTGCACGCCCGCGGCATCCACGTCGTCGTCGACATCGTCCCGAACCACACCTCCGACCAGCACGCCTGGTTCCAGGAGGCGCTGGCCGCCGGGCGCGGTTCGGTCGCGCGTGGGCGGTACATCTTCCGCGAGGGCGCCGGACCCGACGGATCCGAGCCGCCCACCGACTGGGTGTCGGTGTTCGGCGGCAGCGCGTGGGAGCGCGTCGAGGACGGCCAGTGGTACCTGCACAACTTCGCGAAGGAGCAGCCCGACCTCGACTGGGACAACCCGGAGGTGCGCGAGGACTTCCTGAAGACGCTCCGCTTCTGGTCGGATCGCGGTGTCGACGGGTTCCGCATCGACGTCGCCCACATGCTCACCAAGGATCTGAGCGAGCCGCTGCCCACCCGCCGGGAACTCGACGCGATGGATCGCACCTCGGGGACGCATCCGATGCTCGATCGCGATGACGTGCACGAGATCTACGCCGAATGGCGGAGGGTGTTCAACGAGTACGACCCGCCTCGCACGGCGGTCGCGGAGGCCTGGGTCGACACCCCAGAGCGACGCGCGCGCTACGCGTCCGCCGAGGGGCTGGGGCAGGCGTTCAACTTCGACCTGCTGGTCGCCGACTTCGATGCGACGCAGTTCCGCGAGATCATCGTCGACAACCTGGAACAGGCGCATGCCACCGGATCGTCCACGACCTGGGTCCTCTCGAACCACGACGTCACGCGCCACGCCACCCGGTACGGCCTCGCTCCGTTGCGCGGCCGTGCGGTGAAGCAGGGCACCGAGTGGGTCGCAGCCGGGGGACCTGCGGAGATGATCGACCGCGATCGCGGTCTGCGCCGGGCGAAGGCCGCATCGCTGCTGCTGCTGGGGCTGCCCGGCAGCGCCTACCTGTATCAGGGCGAGGAGCTCGGGCTGCATGAGGTGGCCGAGATCGCGCCGGAGCAGCGTCAGGATCCCGGGTTCTTCCGAGGAGCCGACTTCGACGGGCTGGGCAGGGACGGATGCCGTGTGCCGCTGCCGTGGACCGCCGAGGGTGTCTCGTTCGGCTTCGGCGCGGCGCCGGCGCATCTGCCGCAGCCCGCCTGGTTCGCCGAGCATGCGGCCGAGATCGAGGCATCCGATCCCGCGTCCACGCTGTCGCTGTACCGGGAGGCGCTGCGCCTGCGGCGCCCGCTCCAGAGCGGCGAGACGCTGGAGTGGATCGAGACGGGCCGGCCGGACGTACTGCGTTTCGCCCGTCCGAACGGCTGGCAGATCGTGTCGAATTTCGGCACCGAACCGTTCGACCTGGGCGCGGATGCCGCCGAGGTCGTGCTCGCGAGCGCGGCCCTCGAGGGGCCTGCGCTCGCCGGCGAGACGACCGCGTGGATCGCGCCACGGGGACTCGTCTCCTGATCGGTCCGACCGATTTGATAATGGTTCTCATTAGCGCTTAGAGTGAGGACATGAAGAAGCCCGTCGTCGTTCTCGCCCTCGCATCTGTCGCCGCACTCGCGCTGGCCGGATGCTCCACCCCGTCAGCGGGAGAGGGCGGCGACGGCACCATCACCGTGGTCGCGAGCACCAACGTCTACGGCGACATCGCCGCGCGGATCGGTGGCGACCGCGTCGATGTCGAGTCGATCATCACCTCGGCCTCGCAGGACCCGCACTCGTACGAGGCGAGTGCCCGAGACCGCCTGACGGTGCAGAAGGCCGATCTGGTCATCGAGAACGGCGGCGGCTACGACGGCTTCGTCGACACGCTGCTGCAGGATGCGAAGAACCCGCACGTGCTGACGGCCGTCGAATTCTCGGACGAGTTCCCCGGTAACGAGGGGCACGAAGAGGAGGGCCACGACGAGGCCGAGCACGACCACGCCGACGAGGCCGCCACCGATGCCCCCGCAGAGGAGCACGACCATGCCGAGGAAGAAGGTCACGAGGGGCATGACCACATCGAAGGCTTCAACGAGCACGTCTGGTTCGACCCGCACACGATGATCCACGTCGTCGAGGGGATCGCTGACGAGCTGTCCGAGCTCGACCCGGATGGCGCGGAGGAGTTCCAGGCCAACGCCGACGAGCTCGTCGCCGACCTGGAGGGCTTCGAAGCCGACCTCGAGGCCATCGAGACGGATGCCGCCGGCGCCGAGGTCTTCATCACCGAACCGCTGCCCGGATACCTCGCGGCGGCTGCCGGTCTGACAGACGTCACCCCCGAGGGATTCGCCGAGTCGGTCGAGGAGGGCACCGATGTCGCGCCCGCCGTGCTGCTCGAGGCGCAGAAGGTGATCGACGGTGGGCACGTCAAGGCCCTGCTGACCAATGCGCAGACCGGAGGTGCCGAGACCGAGCGCGTGGAGGCTGCCGCGAAGGATGCCGGCATCCCCGTCGTCCCCTTCACGGAGCTGCTCGAGGACGGATCGTCGTACTCTGAGTGGATGAGTGACGCGATCACGAGCCTCGCCGCCGCCGTCCAGCCGTGAGCCGGGGCGCTCCTGTCCTCGAGATCACCGACGCCGCACTCCAGCGCGGGGATCGAGAACTCTGGTCCGGACTCGACCTGACCGTGCAGCCCGGTGAGTTCATCGCGGTGCTCGGCCCGTCCGGTTCGGGGAAGACCACCTTGCTGCGCAGCATCCTCGGGCTGCAGCCGCTGTCGTCCGGAACGATCCGTGTCGCAGGGGAGCCCGTGCACCGCGGCAACTCCCGCATCGGGTACATCCCCCAGCAGCGGAACCTCGCCCCCGACACCAGCATGCGCGCCCGCGACCTGGTGGGACTCGGCGTCAGCGGCAGCCGGTTCGGGTTCCCGATCCCGCACCGCGGCGACCGTGCCAAGGTGGACCGGCTGCTCGCGTCCGTCGGCGCCTCGCACTTCGCGGATCGGCGGGTCGGGCTGCTCTCGGGCGGAGAGCAGCAGCGGCTGCGGGTCGGTCAGGCCCTCGCCGATGAGCCGGCGCTGCTGCTGTGCGACGAGCCGCTGTCGAACCTCGACCTCGCGAACCAGCTCGCTGTGACCGACATCATCGACCGTCAGCGCCGCGAGCGCGAGGCCGCGGTGCTGTTCGTCACGCACGACATCAACCCGATCCTCGGCCGCGTCGACCGCATCCTCTACATCGCGGGTGGCCGGTTCCTCCTGGGCACTCCCGACGAGGTGCTGCAGACGCGCGTGCTCAGCGACCTCTACGGCACCCCGGTGTTCGTGCTCCGTGCGGGCGACCGCCTCGTCGTCGTCGGTGTGCCGGATGCCGAGCCGCACCATGACCACGGCGGCCACGAACACGGAGGAGCGGCATGAGGCCCCTGGTCGATTGGAGCGACGTCTTCTCCTTCCAGGACTACGGCGAGCTCGTCGCCCTGCTCTCGAACTCGATCATCGCGGGAGCCGTCCTCGGCATCGTCGGCGGATTGATCGGCGTCTTCGTGATGCAGCGCGATCTCGCCTTCGCGGTGCACGGCGTGAGCGAGCTGTCGTTCGCGGGAGCAGCGGCCGCGCTGCTGTTCGGCGGCAGCGTCGTGTTCGGCTCGCTGGGCGGCGCCCTCGTCGCGGCGATCCTGATCGGCATCCTCGGCGCCAAGGCCAGGGACCGCAACTCGATCGTCGGGGTGCTGATGCCGTTCGGCCTGGGCCTCGGCATCCTGTTCCTCTCCCTCTACGACGGTCGCAGCGCCAACCGGTTCAGCCTGTTGACCGGGCAGATCGTCTCGGTCTCGAGCCCCGATCTCGGATGGCTCATCGGCATCAGCATGGTCGTGCTGGTCGGGCTGCTCGTGATGTGGAATCCGCTGCGCTTCGACTCGCTCGACCCGGAATCGGCTGCCGCGCGCGGAGTGCCGACTCGCGCCGTGAGCCTGCTCTTCATGGTGCTGCTCGGTCTCATCGTCGCGGTGAGCGTGCACATCATCGGCGCGCTGCTGGTGATGGCGTTGCTCGTCACGCCGGCCGCCGCGGCGATGCGGGTGACGGCGGGGCCGATCGCGGTGCCGTTGCTGTCCGCACTGTTCGGTTTCGTCTCTGCGGTCGGCGGCATCCTGCTCGCCCTCGCCGGTACGCTGCCCGTGAGCCCCTACATCACGACTCTGTCGTTCACCATCTACGTCGTGTGCTGGATCGTGCAGCGCTCGCGCGCCCGGGTGAAGCGCGTCCGATCCTGAGTCATGCACCGGCGCAGCCACTCCCAGCCCTCGCCAACCCCTGCGGCCTAGACTCTTCGTATGGCTCAGCGGAACACCTGGCAGCGCGAACGCGTGCGCGAAGCACTCGCCGACGCGCGCGGTTTCGTGAGCGCGCAGAACCTGCACGCCTCGCTGCGTGACGACAACACCGGTATCGGCCTCGCCACGGTGTACCGCGCGCTCGCCGGCCTCGCCGCCTCCGGCGACGCCGATTCGCTGCAGAGCCCCGAGGGTGAGGCGCTTTACCGCGCGTGCACGACGCAGGGCCACCACCACCACCTCATCTGCCGGTCCTGCGGGCTGACGGTCGAGATCGAGGCCAAGGACGTGGAGCAGTGGGCGCACCGCACCGCGGCGCTGCACGGTTTCACCGACGCCGCCCACGTGGTCGACATCTTCGGGCTGTGCACCCCTTGCGCGAACAAGCGCGACGCGGAAAGGGCCGCGTCCGCGTGAGCTCCTCGTCCGCAACGGCGACCCGTCACGGCCACTCCCATCGCCCGGCACCCTCGCCGCGATCGGCGTGGGTCGGCGTCGGTCTCGGCGTCGTCATCATCGCGGCACTGTTCCTCATCGACGCCTTCCTGCCGAAGCTCTTCCCTGACGCGCTGCCCACCCGCGCGCAGGACGGTCTCACCCTCGCGCTGAGCGTCCTGATCGAGGCCCTGCCCTTCGTGATCCTCGGCGTGCTGCTGTCGATCGTGGTGCAGGTGTGGCTGCCGGCCGACGTCATCCATCGCTGGCTGCCGAAGCGCGCCTGGGCGCGGCGTGCCGTGCTCTCGCTGCTCGGAATGCTGATCCCGGTGTGCGAGTGCGGGAACGTGCCCTTCGCCCGCGGCCTGATGATGCGCGGGCTCGCACCCGCCGAGGCGATGACCTTCCTCATCGCGGCGCCGATCGTCAACCCGATCGTGATCCTCACCACGCATGCGGCGTTCGGCTGGGACGGCGGCATCCTCGTCGCGCGTCTCGTCGGCGGCTACCTGATCGCGAACCTGATCGGCTGGATCTACAGCCGCCACCCCGACCCGGACGGCATGCTCACGCAGCGCTTCGTCGACACGTGCGACCGCGTGACGCACGAGCCCGGTACCCCCGTGCGGCGGAGCCTGACGCAGTTCCTCGTCGAGCTGCGCGCGGTGATGCCGGCGCTGGTGATCGGCTCCGCGCTCGCCGGGGCCGTGCAGGTGCTGATCCCGCGCGAATGGCTGCTGGCCATCGGATCGAACCCGGTGCTGTCGATCGTCGCCATGATGATCCTCGCCATGACCGTCGCGATCTGCTCGAACGTCGACGCCTTCTTCGCGCTGTCGTTCGCCTCGACGTTCTCCTCCGGGGCGATCGTCGCGTTCCTGCTGGTCGGCCCGCTCGTCGACATCAAGATGCTCGCGCTCATGCGCACCACTTTCACCACCCGCACGCTCGTCGGGATCGTCGGCATCGTCCTCGCCTCGGCCTTCGCCATCGGGATCGGGGTGAACGTCCTTGTCTGAGCAGACCGCCACCCGTGCGCGCGCGCTCGGCACCCGCTGGCTGGGTGTCGGGCTCGCCGCCGTGATCTCGGTCGTCACGCTCGGCCTCGGCATAACCGGGCGCCTCAACCTCTACATCAGCCCCGAGTCGGTGTGGTTCGCGTGCACAGCCGCGGTCGTGACCCTGGCCGGTGCGATCTGGTCGTGCACCCTCCCGCTGGGAGAGGAGGGCGACCACGGACACGATCATGGGCACGCCTCGGATGCTTCGGACCCTTCGGACGATGCCGATCACGGCTCGACGACCGCATCGCCTCGTCGTACGCTCGCGGGGGTCGGAGCCGCCGCCGGCGGTGTGATCGCCACGGGCGTCGTCGTGGCCGCCCTCATGCTGCCCCCGGCCTCGCTGTCGGTCGAACTGGCGATGTCCCGCGCGGGGGAGCAGAGCGCCCTGTTCGCGGGGGCGGACACGGTCGCGCTCGGCGTGGCCGACACCTCCACCTTCGGCGTGGGCGATTGGGCGAGCGTCTTCAATGCGTCCACGAACACCGCCGCGTATGACGGTGCACCGGTCACGCTCACGGGCTTCGTGACTCCGGGCTCCTCCGGCGACGACGGCGTGAACCTCACGCGGCTGGTCATCACGCACTGCGTGATCGACGCGCAGACGGCTGCCCTGCCGGTGGCCGTCGATCCGGACGACTATGCGACCGGACAGTGGGTCGAGATCACCGGGACCGTGCGGGCGGATGCCGACGGAGAGCTCCGCATCGAGCCGACCGATGTCGTCGCGATCGACGAGCCGGGGGACCCGTATGAGTACTGACGACGAGCGCCCTGAGGTGCCCGCCGTTCCGCGGACCCGCGCGGAGATGCGTGCCGCCAGAGAAGCGGCCGAGGCTGCCGAGGCCGAGCGGATCGACCGTGCGCTCGCGACCCACCATGAGCC
>JAQZBG010000158.1 GCA_029239165.1 Microbacterium sp.
CTGGTGATCGCCGCGATCATCCTCGTCGTCTCGGGCCCCGTGACGCGGGCGATCGGCGGCGCTCTCGGGCTCGGAGACGTTCCGCAGACGATCTGGTCCATCGCCAAGTGGCCGGTGCTGGCGTTCATCGTGGTGCTGATCGTGGCGATCCTGTACTACGCCACCCCGAACGCGAAGCAGCCGAAGTTCCGATGGATCAGCATCGGCGCGCTGCTGGCGATCGTGGTGCTGGCCCTCGCCACGCTCGCGTTCGGCTTCTACATCGCGAACTTCTCCAACTACGAGCGTACCTACGGCTCCCTCGCCGGGATCGTCATCTTCCTGCTCTGGCTGTGGATCGCGAATCTGGCCCTGCTGTTCGGCGCCGAGTTCGACGCCGAGCTGGAACGCGGGCGCCAGCTGCAGGCCGGTATCGCCGCGGAGGAGGACATCCAGCTACCACCGCGCGACACCCGCAAGAGCGACAAGGCGGCGGAGAAGGAGCAGAAGGACATCGAGGAGGGGCGGAAGATCCGCCAGCGCTCGGGTTCGGGCGACGACGCCGTGGAGTGACGATCAGCCCTCGGCGGCGATGACCGACTCCGCGTCAGGCCCGCGGCGGCCCGGACGACTCGCGGATGATGAGTTCGTGCGCGGTCTCGATGGTCCGTGCTTCGTCGCTCGCCGGGCGCAGGATGAGGGAGACGGCGTGCTGCCCCATCTCGAACATCGGGATGCGCGCGGTGGTGAGGGCGGGCGCGACATCGGGGGCGACGGCGATGTCGTCGAACCCGACGACCGACATCTCCTCGGGCACGCGGATGCCGTGCTGCCGCAGCTCGCTGAGGATGCCGATGGCCATCGCGTCGTTGAGTCCGACGATGGCGGTGACGTCGCGGTCGAGCAGCTCGCGGGCGCCGGCGATGCCGCCTTCGCGGGTGAACTCGTGCGAGACCACGACGAGCTCGAGGTCCTGGTCGCTCGTGCCCTCCCGGAGCCCGGCGATGCGGTCGGCGACCGTGTTGAGATCGAGCGGACCGGCGACCACGCCGATACGGCGATGCCCGAGCTCGGCGAGGTGGCGTCCGACCGAGATGCCCGCCCGGTGGTTGTCGGGGAGCACGGCGTCGACGGGGAGGTGGTGGCGTCCGATGACCGCGGCTCGGCCGCCGGCCAGCGTGAAGTCGAGAAGTGCCTCGGTCATGCCCTGCTCGCGCCCCGGGTCGGCGTACCCGGACCCGGCGATGATGATGGAGCCGACGCGCTGGCGCAGCAGTGACTTGACCTGCGCGAGTTCGCTGTCGGGGGTGCGGTCGGCCTGGGCGATCTGCACGGATCGGTTCTCGAGCGTCGCACTGCGGATCACGCCGCTCGCGATGTCGGAGAAGTAGGGGTCGCCGATCTCGTGCACCACGAGGCCGATCGTCGGGACGAGCCCGCCCGCGAGCCCTCGCGCGTGCATGTTGGGCTCGTAGCCGAGCTGCTTCGCGATGACGCGCACGTGCGCTGCGACCTCGGGAGATATGCCCGATCCGCCGGTCATCGCCCGCGATGCGCTCGCCAGGGAGACCCCTGCGGATTCGGCCACATCGATGAGTCGTGGCGCGCCTTCACGCTTCACGAAACCTCCCCCTTGTGGAGCAAGATCAACGCTGATTGCGAGGTAGGTTGCTCTTCGTTCTTCGGTCCCACTATAGTGGCGGAAGCGCTTACGAAAGCGCTTTCGCTACGATGACGTAGGAGACTCGGATGACTGCACCCAGACACGGTCGACGGATCGCGGCAGCGATCGGAACGCTGTCGATCGCCGCGCTCACGGTTTCGGCCTGCTCGGCCCCCGGCGATGAGGCGGAGGGGGGTGGCTCCGACGATCCGATCGTCATCGGCATCTCGCTGCCGCTCACCGGCGACTTCTCCGAACCGGGCAAGGGCGTCGAGCGGGGCTACGAGGCCTGGCGCGACATCGTCAACGAGAACGGCGGCCTCCTCGGACGCCAGGTCGAGCTGAAGATCCTCGACGACCAGTCCAACGCCGACCGCGTGGTCTCCGACTACGAGTCGCTGATCGCACAGGACGGCGTCGACCTCGTGTTCGGCCCGTTCTCCACGCGACTGGTCGTTCCCTCGGCGCGCGTCGCCCAGGAGTACGGCATGCTCTTCGTCGAGCCGGCAGGGGCTGCGGAAGAGGTCTTCGAGCAGGGCTTCGACAACCTCTTCTATGCGGCCCCCGCGATCGCGAACGATCACTACAACAACCTCGCCGACTACCTGCTCGCCCTTCCCGAGGAAGAGCGGCCCGAGACGGTCGCCGTCGCCGCGATGGACGACCCGTTCGCCCAGGGCACGGCCTACGGCCTCCGGGACAAGCTCGAAGAGGGCGGCGTCGAGGTCGTCGTGAACGAGGTGTACCCGCCGAACACCACCGACTTCTCCACCATCGCGGCCAAGATCGCCCAGTCGGATGCCGACATGGTGATCGGCGGCACGCAGTACCAGGACGCGGTCAACCTGATCATCGCGCTGCAGCAGCTGAACTACCAGCCCGAGCTCGCGGCGTTCTCGACCGCTCCGACCAACCCGGAGTTCGCGGCCGCGATCGGCGGGGCGACCGAGGGCATCCTCGCGCCCACCGGCTACTCGCCGAAGTCGCAGTTCCCCAGCAACATCGAGTTCGTCGAGAAGTACACCGAGATGCACGGCAACCCGCCGTCGGAGGACGAGGCCAACGCCTACACGACCGGTCAGGTCGTCGCGGCAGCCGTCGAGGCGGTCGGCTGCGCCGAGCAGGGCGAGTGCCAGCAGGAGCTCATCGACTGGCTGCGCGAGAACGAGGTCGACACCGTCGTCGGACCGCTCAGCTGGGACGAGACCGGCAAGCCCACCGGCGCCCACCTCATCCAGCAGTGGATCGACGGCGAGATCCTGATCGTCCTTCCGGACGACGTCAAGGAAGCCGACTTCCTGTTCCCGAAGCCGACGTGGTGATCCGCACATCGTGAGTGGAGCACTGCTGCTGCAAAGCCTGATCCTCGGCATCCTGCTGGGAGGGCTCTACGCCCTCCTGGCGGCCGGGCTCACGCTGTACTTCGGGATCATGCGCGTCGTCATGATCGCGCACTCGGCCTTCCTCATCCTGGCCGCGTACCTCGCGTGGTGGTTCAACCGGGAGACCGGCATCGACCCGCTCGTGTCGCTCGTCGTCACGGTCCAGCGCCGCATCCCCCTTCCGTATGCGAGTGCGAGCCTCGACTTCTTCGGTGCACAGGTGCCGGTGGTCAAGCTCATCGCCTTCGGTCTCGCGGCTGTGGCCCTCGCGCTCCTGTTCGTGCTGCTGAAGTACACGAAGTTCGGGCAGGCGCTGCGGGCGACGATCCAGCACCCCGAGGCCGCGCGACTGGTCGGCATCAACACCGACCGCGTCGCCGGCTACGGGTTCGGACTCGGACTCGCCACGGCGGCGATCGGCGGCACCGCGCTCTCGCTCGACGCCACGATCTACCCGTCTCTGCACTGGCACTGGATCGGGCCGCTCATGGCGATCATCGTCGTCGGCGGACTCGGAAGCATCCCCGGTGCCGCCATCGCGGCTCTCGTCCTCGGGATCGCGCAGAGCCTGCTCCAGCTCCCGCTGGGGCCGACGTGGGCGCAGACGGTGTTCTACGTCGCCCTCTTCGCGACGCTCATGTTCCGTCCGCAAGGATTCTTCGGAGGTCGTCTTGCCCAGCGTTTCTAGCAGAGAGCCGATCGCCACCGAGACGGTCGTGATCGCTCCACCCGCCCCCGTGCGCCGCAGGTCTTCGAAGTGGGTGGGCATCGTCCTCCTCATCGTGGGCGCCGCCCTCGTCCTCTCGTTCCCCACCATCGCGCCGAACCCGTACATCCTGTCGGCGGGCGTCGTGATCCTCAACTACGCCGTGCTGTCGACGGGGTGGAACTTCATGGGCGGGTTCACGGGATACATCTCCCTCGGACATGCCGCGTACTTCGGACTCGGCGCCTACGGCACCGGCCTCCTCATCAAGTACCTGGCGCTGCCCGGTTTCGTCGCCTGGATCCTTGCGGCCGTGCTCGTGTCGATCATCGCGATCCCGATCGGCATCGCCGCCCTCCGGGTACGCGGCGCCTCGTTCGTGATCGTCTCGATCGCCTTCGTCCTCATCATGCTGCTGGTGTTCCAGAGCTGGCGCGAGGTCACCGGCGGCTCCGAGGGTCTCAACGTCCCGCGTCCGTTCGACGTGCTGCGGCCCGAGCACCACCGCATCTTCTACTACCTGTTCGCCGGTCTCCTCGCGGTCGCGCTCGTGGTGTGGTGGATCATCGACCGCTCCAAGTTCGGCACCGCGCTCAAGTCGGTCCGCGAGGACGAGGACAAGGCGCAGGCGCTCGGTGTGCCCACCACCCGATACAAGCTGATCGCCTACGTCCTGTCGGCGCTCTTCGTGTCGCTGGGCGGCGGGCTCTACGCCCTCTGGTTCGGGGACCTGGACCCCATCTTCCAGTTCTCGATCCTCATCGGCTCGTACATGGTGCTGATGGCGCTGCTCGGCGGAGTGCGGAACCTCTTCGGTCCGCTGCTGGGAGCCGTCGTCGTCGGCATCGCGCTCGAGTACTTCAAGCTCGAGTTCGGCGACACGCAGTTCCACCTCATCGCCACCGGCATCCTGCTCGGCATCGTCGTCCTGTTCATGCCCGACGGCATCATCCCCGCCGTGAAGGGGCTGTTCACGCGGTCGTCGAACGAGGCATCGATCCGCGAGCTGACCGCCGGCCAGCTGCTCGAGCAGAACGAGAAGCGGGCAGCGGATGCTTCCGCCCGAACAGCGGATGCCTCGACGAAGGAGACGTCATGAACGCCCCCGCGGCACAGTCCACCCGCACGCTCGAGAGCCTGAGCACGGTCGAGATGACCAAGTCCTTCGGCGGCGTGACCGCCGTCGACGGGGCGACGGTCACCTTCCAGGAGGGCAAGGTCAACGGCCTGATCGGGCCGAACGGCTCGGGCAAGACCACCTTCTTCAACTGCGTCACCGGCATGATCAAGCCGGACTCGGGGGAGGTGCGGTACCGGGGGCAGGCGATCACCCGCAAGTCGCCCGACCGCATCGCCCGCGCCGGCATCGGCCGCAGCTTCCAGCTGTGCCGTGTGTTCCCGCGCATGACCGTGATGGAGAACCTGCTGGTGGCCGTGCGCAGCACGAGCATCCGCCAGCAGCTCCGCTCCGCGCACGATCCGGACGAGCTGGAGCGGGCGCGCGGCTGGCTGCGGCGCGTCGGCATCGACCACCTCGAGCACGCCGAGGCCCGCAACCTCAGCTACGGCCAGCAGAAGCTGCTGGAGCTGGCGGGCGTGCTCATGGGCGAGCCCGACACGATCATGCTCGACGAGCCGGCCGGTGGAGTGAACCCCGCCCTCATCGGACGCATCGCGACGCTCGTGCGCGAGCTCAACGAAGAGGGCAAGACGTTCATCATCGTCGAGCACAACATGGAGATGGTCATGAGCCTGTGCGACCACGTCGTCGTGTTCGACCGCGGGCGCCAGATCGCCGAGGGAAGCCCGGAGATCATCCAGCAAGACCCGCGAGTCCTGGAGGCCTACCTTGGAGTCTGAAGCGAAGAACCTGCTCGAACTGCGCGACATCGAGGCCGGCTACGGCCGCGCGGCGCTCGTGCTCCGGGGCCTCACGGTCGAGGTGCCGCCCGGATCGGTCGTCTGCCTCGTCGGCCCGAACGGTGCGGGCAAGTCGACCGTGCTCAAGGTCGCATCCGGCATGCTCAAGCCGCGGTCGGGCAGCATCCGCGTCGACGGTCGAGACATCACGGGCGAGGGGCCGCAGTCGATGCTGCGCCACGGGCTCGCGCACGTCCTGCAGGGGCACAGCGTGTTCCGGGAGATGACGGTCGGCGAGAACGTGATGCTCGGCGCCTTCACCCTCAAGGACCAGAAGGTCATCCAGGAGCGGGTCGAGTTCGTGCAGAACCTCTTCCCCATCGTGGGGGAGCGGTGGAAGCAGCTCGCGGGCCTGCTCTCGGGTGGCCAGCAGAAGCAGGTCGAGTTCGCGCGGTCACTCATGGTGAGCCCGAAGGTCGTGCTCCTCGACGAGCCGTCGATGGGACTGGATCCCAAGACGACCGAGAAGGTGTTCGAGCAGATCGTGCGCATGCGCGATGCCGGCACCGCCGTGCTGCTCGTCGAGCAGAACGCCCGGCGGGCACTCGAGACCGCTGACATCGGATGCGTTCTCGACCTCGGGCGCGTGCACATCTCCGGCCCGGCATCCGAGCTCCTCGCGGATCCGACCCTCGCCGCGCTCTACCTCGGCGGCAAGCCCGCGGTCCCCGACGCGGGATGATCCTCCGGCGGGAGGAGGCAGCGACTGCCTCCTCCCGCCGTTCTCGTCCATCCGACGAAAGCGCTTGCGAAAGCGTTTCCGCCCCCGACCCGCAGTACCGCTCCACACCCTCCCTGCTGCAGTGCCGCCCCGGGGAGGGGCACGACCATCGGCACGACACCACACGACGACGACGTTGAGAGGTTTCTGATGCACGAACGACCCATGCGCCCCGCGAGCTCGAGCACTCGATCGGCAGCACCGCCACCTCGGTCCTTCGGGATACGACGAACGGGTGCGGTGGTCGCCGCGGCGGCCGTCGTCGGAGCCCTGCTGACCGCGACCCCTGCGGCGGCGGCAGAACCGTTCACCGAGCTGGTCGACTTCGAGGCGTACGAGCGCGTCGCGCTGAACGGGCAGGACGGATGGACGTCATCCTCGGCTCCGCGCGTGATCGCCGACCCGCTCAACGGCAACAACCAGGTGGTCGAGTCGGTCGGCGGCGGTCAGCAGTCGTATCGCGCGATCCCCTCGATCGCCGAGGGGACCACCGGCACGCTGTTCTTCCGGTTCCTGCGCACCGGCAGCGTCGACACCTCGTTCGGCATCACGGATGTGGATGCGCCGAACGACTATGTGAACAGCCGGGCCTACGTGAACAACCAGAACGACGACGTGCTGCGCGTCCGTGACGGCGCGGCCTTCAAGCCGGCCGGCGTGTGGTCGAAGGACGCCTGGCAGTGCGTGTGGATCGTCGCCGACAACGCGACGGACAAGGTCACCGTGTACAGCCAGGGCGGCGCGTACGAGGAGCAGACCCGTCTCCCGGAGGGGACCGAGCAGCAGTTCGGCTTCCGCCAGGCGGTGAACGGTGCGCTGGACCGGTTCTTCTGGAAGAACGGCGCCACGAGCACAGGGCGACTGCTGCTCGACGACGTCGCGGTGGATAACACGGGGGAGAACCTCGCCATCGCGACGGGCAACCCCGGCGACTGCGCGCCCGGCGGCACCGCGAACGAGCCGCTGCTCAACCCGCTGCCCGACCCTGCGCTCGCCGACCTCGGCATCGAGGTGACCGAGCTCGCGCAGCTGCCGAAGTCCCAGACGACGCCGGCCACGCAGGACCAGCGCCTGGTGCGGCACAACCGGATCACGCACCTCGACGAGGTGCCCGATGGCTCCGGCCGGCTGATGGTCCCCGACAACAACGACATCCTCTATCTGGTCGACAAGGAGTCGGGCGAGCACGTGCCCTACCTCAACGTCCGGAACGAGTTCATCGACAACTTCCACAACAGTGCGGGCCTCGGGACCGGGCTCGGATCTGCGGAGTTCCACCCCGAATTCGCCGAGAACGGACTGTTCTACACGGTTCACACCGAGGGCGGCACGGCGCTGACCGAGGACACTCCGGACTTCCCGGCCTTCGGCACCACCGCGTTCCACAGCGTGATCACCGAGTGGAAGGCCGACGACCCGTCGGCGGCGACCTTCGCGGGCACGCACCGTGAGGTCATGCGCATCCCGTTCGCCGGTCGCGTGCACACCGTGCAGCAGATCGCGTTCAACCCGACGGTGTCCGAGGGCGACGCCGATTACGGCAACCTCTACATCCTCGTCGGCGACGGCGGCAACGGGGTCGGCAACGGCAACCCGCAGGACCTGGCGACACCGCAGGGCAAGATCCTGCGCGTGAACCCCACGGGTGACGACAGCGAGAACGGCGAGTACGGCGTTCCGGCGGACAACCCGTTCGTCGACGACGCGGACGCGCTGCCGGAGATCTACGCCGTCGGCATGCGCGATCCGCACCGCATCAGCTGGGACACCGAGGGTGACCACACCATGTACCTCGCGCACATCGGCGAGTGGCAGGTCGAGTCGGTCTACGCCGTCGAAGCCGGAGACAACTTCGGCTGGTCGGTGCGCGAGGGCTCGTTCCTCGCAGAGAACCGGCAGATCTTCCCGCTGCCGGAGGACGATGCCGAGAACGGCTTCACCTACCCGGTGGCCGCCTACGACCACAACCGCGACCCCGGCCAGACCGGCGATGCGGGCGTGGCCGTGAACGGCGGATTCGTCTACCGCGGTGATATCCCCGAACTTCAGGGGCGCTACCTCTTCACCGATCTGGTGCGCGGTTGGGTTCTGTCCACGGATGCGGAGGAGATGGTGCGAGGCGACGGCGACATCGATGACCTCGCCACCATCGAGGAGCTGCGGGTCTTCGCCGACGGAGAGGAGACCACGTTCCAGGAGCTGGTCGGCGACAAGCGTGTCGACCTGCGGTTCGGCTCCGACGCCGACGGCGAGCTCTACCTCGTGTCCAAGGCGAACGGCAAGATCTGGAAGGTGACGGGCGCTCGCTCGGTCGATGAGCCGACCAACCCGTTCGTGCTTCCGGCACTCGCACCGAACCTCGTCACCCACCACGACTTCGACCACCCGGATGCGGCGAAGCCGACGATCGAGGTCGACCAGGGCCGCTCGGGCACCGACATCTCGCTCATCAACGGCGGAGTCGAGATGCGCGTCGCGGACCGGGCGTACCCCGGCGCGGGCGAGGCGCTGCAGACTCAGCAGATGAGTCCGCGGACCGCGTCCAACGACGACTGGAAGGCCGGCATCTACGATGCGGACGGCGTCGACACGCTCGATGCCTTCGCCGGCACGGACAAGGCATCCGTCATGGGCTGGTTCAAGCCGACCGGCGATCACCCGGCGTTGAATTCGGGAACGGCGAACCCGGACGACGTGTACAACGCGATCGGTCTCGCGGGTGTGCTCACCGGCACGTCCGACGGCCACGCGGTGCGGGCACTGCTCGAGGTGATCACGGTCGACGGCGAGCTCAAGCTCGTGGCGCTCGGGCGTCGTGTCGACGGTGCCGGTTCCTGGACGTTCGCGGCCGACCTGCCGTGGAACGAGATCCTCGAGAAGGGGAAGTGGGTCCACCTCGCGGCGACCTTCGACTTCGCGGCGGGCGAGATGAAGTTGTTCATGAACGGCGAGGAGCTCGCGGGCAGGTACACCGCGGCCAACCCATGGGGTGAGGGGTCGACGTCCGACACCGCACCGGCCGGCATCAAGATCGGCGGCAGCTTCCCGCAGAACACCCGAGAGGCCAACCCGTTCAACGGGCGCATGGACGACATCATGCTGCTCGACACGGTTCCCACCGCCGAGCAGGTCGCCGCGCAGTACGCGCTGTACGCCGTGCCGCCGGTCGAACCGCCGACGCCGCCCACCTGCACGCCGGACGGCGAGGTCATCACCGACGTGATGGCGGAGAGCGACTGGGCGCCGCGGACCCCGGCCAAGTGGGACTTCCCCGGTGACGAGGTCGTGCTCACGGAGGCGGGCACGAACCCGAACGACGGCATCCGCCGACCGTTCGAGTACGCCGTGCTCACCGAAGGTCCGGAGCTCGGATCGTTCGACCTCACCGGCCAGGTGCGGCTCGACGAGAAGGCATCCGTGAACAACCGCGACGTGATCATCGTCTTCGGCTGGAAGTCGGACACGGAGTACTACTACGCGCATCTCTCGCAGGACAACTCGATCTACCCGCACAACGGCATCTTCAAGGTGAACAAGGCCGACCGCGAGCGGATCGACG
>JAQZBG010000159.1 GCA_029239165.1 Microbacterium sp.
CGCGGTCTCCACTCCGTTGATGACGTGACGGACGATGTCCACGATGATCCCTCCGACTGCTGGCTGGTGGCCCTCGAACACTCTGACCGAGCTTCGATACGCTGGTGCTTCTCAATGTTTACAGACGTGAGGAGTCGAGCGTGGTGTCAGATCGTCAGGACTTCGGCGCAGGCCGGACAGATCGTCCGACACGTGAGACGGCGTTGCTGACCGTCGCCGATGTCCTCGCCGCCCCGGTGGTGCAGGCCGGATCCCCGGAGGTCGTGATCGGCGGCGCGGCCCTCGACGCCGAGGTGCGCTGGGCGCACGTGTCCGACAGTGCGGGTGTCGGCAGACTGCTCGACGGAGGGGAGCTGCTGCTCAGCACGGGTGCGGGGTGGCCCGAGCGTGCGGAGGACCTGACCGCATTCGTGCACGGGTTGCACCGCGCGGGAATCGCGGGCATCGTCCTCGAACTCGGTGTCGCGCACGCCCGGGTGCCCGACGCCGTCGCCGACGCGTGCGCGGAAACGGATCTCGCTCTCATCGCCCTGATGCGCGAGGTGAAGTTCGTCGCCGTGACCGAGGCCGTGCACCGGGCGCTGATCGCGGCTCAGACGGATGCGTTGCGTGAGCGCCAACGTCTGCACGAGCTGTTCACGGCCCTCAGCCTGCAGGGCGCGCCCGCCGACCTGGTGGTGGCCGAGACCGCGCGGGCCCTGGGTTCTCCGGTGGTCCTGCAGAACCTCGCCCACGAGGTGATCGCCATGGAAGCCCTGCGCCTGCCGGTGTCCGGCGTGCTCGCGAAGCTGGTCGACGACGCGGAGTCGGTCCCGGTGCAGGCACGAGGGGTGCGATGGGGAACCCTCTCCGCTCTGCCCGGCCCTCCCCATCCCGCCGGTAGGCTCACCGTGCTCGAGCAGGGAGCGACGGCGCTGGCCTTCGGCTGTCTCGCCGACGGCGGAGACGCCGAATGGTCGATCCTGGCGCAGAGCGGTCTCATCGGCGATCTGCTGGGGGCGCGCTTCGCGAGTCCGGACGATGTCGCTGCCCGGCTCGCGGCAGGGGGCTTCACGTTCGCAGGCCGCCAGTGCCATGGACTCGTCGCGCGCGGGGCGGCATCGACCGGTGAACTCGCGGACAGGGCGCGGCAAGCCGGGTGCGCCGTCGTCGCCGCGCGCGTGGAGCAGGACGACGTGGCCCTGCTGTCGGTACCGGCATCCGTGCCGTTCACCGATGCGATGATCTCCCGGATCGTCGGAGCCGACCGCACGGTGTTCGTCGGTCCGACAGCGGAGGACGTCCTCGGACTGCTCGCCTCCGTGCGCATCGCGCGGGACCTCGCTGCCGGCGACCACCCCGGCGGCGGACCGCGGGTGCGCCGTGTCGAAGATCGTCCGCTGCAGCGGCTGGTGGCTTCGCTGCGGGACGATCACCGATTGCATGAGCACAGCGAGCGGATGCTGGCGCCGGTGGTGGCATACGACCGGGAGCGTCGAGGCGACCTGCTCGACGTGCTCGCGGCTCTCGTCGCGCATCCCGGCAACCGCTCGGCTGCAGCGGCTGCGAGCCACCTGTCCCGCTCCGTCTTCTATCAGCGTCTGACCGTGATCGGCGACCTCCTCGGCGCCGATCTCGACGACGGTGAGACTCTTGCCGCCCTCCACCTCGCCTTGTCAGCACGGCGAGGTGCGGTCCGCGCCTAGAGGACGGACTGCGCCCGGGTCAGCACGTCCCGCAGGATCTGCTCGATCTCGCGGAACTCCGCAGGTCCGACGGTCAGCGGTGGTGCGAGCTGGATGACGGGGTCGCCGCGATCGTCGGCGCGGCAGTACAGGCCCGCCTCGAACAGCGCGGGGGAGAGGAACCCGCGCAGCAGACGCTCGGACTCGGCTTCGTCGAAGGTCTCCCTGGTCGACTTGTCCTTCACGAGCTCGATGCCGAAGAAGTACCCGTCGCCGCGGACGTCGCCGACCACCGGCAGGTCGAGCAGCTTCTCCAGCTCGGCGCGGAACAGCGGCGAGTTCTCGCGCACATGGGCGTTGAGCCCCTCCTCATCGAAGATCGCGAGGTTCTCCAGGGCGACCGCTGCCGAGACCGGGTGACCACCGAACGTGTAGCCATGGGGGAAGGAGACGTCCCCGGTCGAGAACGGCTCGTAGATGCGGTCGCTGATGATCGTCGCACCGATGGGGGAGTAGCCGCTCGTCATCCCTTTCGCACACGTGATCATGTCGGGCACGTAGCCGAGACCGGTGCAGGCGAACGTGTGGCCGAGGCGTCCGAAGGCGCAGATGACCTCGTCCGAGACGAGGAGCACATCATGGCGGTCGCAGATCTCGCGGACCCGCGCGAAGTAGCCGGGAGGGGGAGGGAAACAGCCGCCGGAGTTCTGCACCGGCTCGAGGAACACCGCGGCGACCGTATCGGCGCCCTCGAACAGGATCATCTCCTCGACGCGGTCGGCCGCCCAGCGTCCGAACGCCTCGAGGTCGTCGGCGGGCGCACCCATCTCGGCGGCACGGTAGAAGTTGGTGTTCGGGACGCGGAAACCGCCGGGAGTGACGGGCTCGAACATCGACTTCATCGCCGGGATGCCCGTGATCGCCAGCGCACCCTGCGGCGTGCCGTGGTACGCCACCGCGCGGGAGATGACCTTGTGCTTGGCGGGCTTGCCCTGCAGCTTCCAGTAGTGTTTCGCGAGTTTGAAGGCGGTCTCGACGGCCTCGCCGCCGCCGGTGGAGAAGAAGACCCTGTTCAGGTCGCCCGGGGCCTCATCCGCGAGCTGGTCGGCCAACTCGATCGCTGCCGGGTGCGCATATGACCAGAGCGGGAAGAACGCCAACTCGGATGCCTGCGCGGCGGCGGCCTCGGCGAGTCGGCGTCGACCGTGGCCGGCGTTCACGACGAACAGCCCGGAGAGCCCGTCGAAGTACTCCTTGCCCTTCGAGTCCCAGATCCGGTGGCCATCGCCTCTGACGATGATCGGGACACCCGACTCGGCCATGGTCGACTGCCGCGTGAAGTGCATCCAGAGATGGTCCTTCGCCATCGCCTGCAGCTGTGACTCGGACGGGACGGAGCGTGCGGTGCTCATCTGGTCCCCCAGTTGTAGAGCTGCTTCTGCAGCTTCGCGTAGATGAACGTCTCGGTCGAGACGACACCCTCGATCGGGCGGATGACGTCGTTGATCAGCGACAGCAGGTGGTCGTCGTCCTCGCAGACGATCTCGGCGAGCACGTCGAAGGAGCCGACCGTGATGACCACGTAGTCGACCTCCTCGATCGCGGCGACGGCCTCCGCGACGTGCCGCGTGTCGCCGGACACGCGGATGCCGATCATCGCCTGACGCGGAAAGCCCAGCTGCATCGGATCGGTCACGGCGACGATCTGCATCACGCCGGACTCGGTCAGTCGCTGGACCCGCTGCCGCACGGCGGCTTCGCTCAGACCGACCACCCGTCCGATGTCGGAATAGGAGCGGCGCCCGTCTTCCTGGAGCAGCTCGATGATGGTCTTGGCGATCGCGTCGAGTGGGGGATTCTTCTTGACCGGACCCATGCTGCGATCCTGGCACTCGGGGCCTCGTCAGGCAACCGATTCCGTGGTGGTGCAGCAATTCGCCTGCGGAATCGGCGGGAACATGCTCAGGGCTCGATCGGTCCCAGCAGCGCGCTCGCCGCGGTGGCGTGCGCGGACTCGGGATCGGAGGGGTGGAAGGCGCCCGCGAGCACGTCGCGATACAGCCGGGACAGCTCGTTCGCCGAGAAGTAGGAGCCGCCGCCCGCCACGAGCATCGCTTCGTCGACGACGTGCTTGGCCATCACGACCGCGCGGTGCTTGACGCCCGAGAGCAGTGTGAACCAGCGCGCTCCGTTGTCGACACGGTCGTCCACGTCGCGGGCGAGAGTCGCGATCTGCGGAGGCAGCGCGTCGTAGGCGAGCGCCATGTCGGCGATGCGCCAGCGGATGTCCGGGTCCTGGCTGTACGCGAGGCCGGTCTTCTTCGAGTGCCTCTTCTGCGCGGTCGCCACCGCCAGCTCGAGCGCCCGCCGGGCGATGCCGGTGTAGACCGAGGCCAGGAGGATCTCGAACACCGAGAAGATGCCGAAGACGATCGGGTCGGGGCTGGGGCCGGGGTCGATCCGCCGCACGACGTGTGCCGCATCGGCCACCGCACCGTTCAGTCGCGTGGTGCGGCTCTGTGTGCCGCGCATGCCGAGGGTGTCCCAGTCGTCGGAGGTGGTCACGGCATCCGTGCGCTCGACGAAGGCGAACACCAGCTTCGGGGCATCGGGGCTCGTGGTGTCGAGTCCGTGCAGTCCGAGCCGCGTCCACACCGGCGCGAGCGATGTGAAGATCTTCGTGCCGGTGAAGGCATACCCGCCACTGCCGTCGGGCACGGCAGCGGTGTCGCTGCCGAACAGGACCAGGTCGTTGCCGCCCTCGCTGATGCCGAACGCGAAGACCTCGCCCGCGACGGCACCGTCCTGCACGAACTCGAGGCCCGGAACGCCGCGGTCGGAGAACACCTTCGCAACGCCCGTCCACACCAGGTGCATGTTGATGGCCAGAGCCGTCGCCGGGGCGGCCCCCGCCAGACGCTGCTGCAGGATTGCCGCCTCGGCGAGTCCCAGCCCCGCACCGCCGCGCTCGGTCGGCACCAGGATCGACAGGTAGCCGGCGGCGCGCAACTCGTCGAGGTCCTGCTGGGGGAAGGTGTTCTCGCGGTCGTGGATCGGCGCGCGCTCCCTGATCCGGTCGAGGAGGTCGTCGGGCAGGTAGGCCGTGGGGTCGAATGAACTCATGCGAGTGCCTCCAGAAGCTGACGGATGGATTCGTCAGGGCGGTCGCGGTGCAGGGAATGCCCTGCGCCCTCGACGACGGACAGGGTGATCAGCGGGTTCGCGGCGAGGACCTCGTCGGCGAGGTCGCCGGTGAAGATGCTGTAGACCGCGGGATCGGCGCCGATCACATGGGTCGGCACGGTGAGGCGCGCGGCGTCCGCACGCACGTCCCATGGCTGGTTCTGCGCGCTGGTCTGCTCCACCGCCCACGCGCTGGCACGCAGGACGGCGTCGACCTTGAGCTCCTGATCCTGCGGATGCCAGTGCGGATGCTCCTGCTGCACGACCTCGAGCCGGGTGTCGGCGAACGCGCGCTCCTGGCTTCGGCGGACGATGGCCGCATCGCGTCCGTCGACGTGGATCGCGGGATCGATGAGCACGAGGCGTCGCGTCCATTCGCGGTCGGAGGCTGCCGCGACCGTGCTGGAGGCGCCGCCGAGGGAGTGGCCGATGACCGCGTCCCAGGCTCCTCCGCCCTCCGGGCTCGTGGCGGCGAGATCGGCCCCGTAGGCGGCGACCGAGTAATCGAGGGCACGCGGGGCGTCGCCGTGGCCACGGAGGTCGACGGCTGTCGCATGCCATCCGGCATCGGCGAGAGCGTCGCCCAGGCGCCACATCAGTGCGCCGGACGAACCGAGACCGTGGACCAGCAGGGCCCGTCGAGGGGCGGACGCAGCACCCCACGAGAGGCGGGGCAGCGTGAGCGGTGCAGGCATGGCACCAGCCTACGACCGGGAGGGATGCTCGTCCCCGGATGCGCTCCGAGCGCTGCAGAGGGGACGCACCCGCACGGATGCATCCCCTCTGCCGGCCGCCCCGGTCAGTCGGAGCTGATCGCGATCAGTCCCGACGGGAACCGGTCACGCGCTGACACGTAGATCTCGCCGTCGGTGGGGTTCACCGAGACGCCGTAGACCTTGTTGCCGTAGGCGTGGGCACTCAGGCGGGCGATCAGCGAGAGGTCGTCGGTCGAGAAGACCGACACCCCGCTCGCATCGAAGGTCGCCGACTGGTGCCCGGCGATGAGTCGCCCGTTCGCGGTGTCGACGGCCAGCGATCGCAGATCGGCGTTCGCCATCGGGATGGTCCCGACGAGTTCCCACGTTCCGCCGGCGAACACCCGTACTCCGTCGGTCGATCCGTCGGCATCCGCCGTGCTGACGTAGAGGCGGTCGTTCACGCCGTCCCAGGCGACGCCGTGCGAACGCCAGGCCGACGCACCCGCAGGCGTGACGGTGATCGGCGCGCCCGTAGCGGCGTCCATGATCTCGACACCCGACCCCCGCGTCGCTCCGAACACCAGCCCCGCTTCGGGGTCGACGTCGATGCCGCGCACGTTGGCGGTGAACGCATACGGTCCGCGCTTCAGGTCGCCGCTGGCCGCATCCATCACGAGCCACTGGTTCGAGTAGCCGACGTACAGCTCGCCCGTCGACTCGTCGAGTGCGACGTCTCGTACGCCCTCGTCTGCCGCGGTGGGAGCCGGCACGTCGAGCGTGCGCACCAGCGCATCCGTCTCCGGGTCGATCTCCCAGATGCGTGCGGGACGCATCTCGTTCCCGACGAACAGGTTGCCGGTGCGGCTGTCGACCACCGACCCGACCGGCCGATCATCCGAGTCGGGGACGTCGGTCGCCGAGGGGATCACGGCCAGCGAGCGGGCGGTGAAAACCGGGGTCTCCGGATCCGTCGGGTCGGTCGGATCCGTCGGGTCCGTGGGATCCGTCGGGTCCGTGGGATCCGTGGGATCTGTCGGATCCGTGGGATCGGTCGGATCCGTGGGGTCGACCTTGCGGACGCTGACGGTGACGGCTGCCGAGGTGAGTTCCTCTCCCGGGGGGTTGAGGCGGAAGTCGCGGTTGGAGACGAACACGCGCTGGTGCTCCTCGTCGACCG
>JAQZBG010000160.1 GCA_029239165.1 Microbacterium sp.
CGACGGGCGACGCCCGATGTCAGCGAACTCGGCAGCACGCGCGTCAAAGCGACGATCGCCTTGTACCGCAGCGACGGGATCGACACAGACTTGCCGCGAGCCGCATCACGCAACCCGGTGCGGACCACGTCCCGGGCGTTCAGCCACATGAATGCGGGCACGCCCTCCTCGCCCACGGCGAGGCCCATCCGCTCGTGGAACGAGGTGTGCGTGAATCCGGGACAGAGGGCGGTGACGCTCACACCGTCGCGCGCATACTCCACATTCGCCCATCGGCTGAAGCCGATCAGCCAGGACTTGCACGCGGAGTAGGTGGAGCGGGAGATGAAGCCTGCAACGGAGGCCACATTGATGATGCGGCCTCCTCGGCCGCGCATGGAGTGCAGCGCAGCGTGCATGAGACGCATCGACGCCTCGACATGCACCCTGAGGTGCCGGACCTCATCATCGATGTCGTTGTCGGCGAACTGCAACGGCAGCCCGAATCCGGCGTTGTTCACGAGCAGGTCGACGGGGTCAGCGGTGTCCCGCAGCCGCGCGGCGACGGTCTCGACCCCGCCGGCGTCCGCCAGGTCGGCGGACAGCACCTCGACCGCCACGCCGTACTCGCTGCGCAGCTCCGCTGCCAGCTGATCCAGCGCGGCCTCGGAACGCGCCACGAGGATGAGGTCGGCGCGGCGACGAGCGAGCTGGCGCGCGAATTCCGCGCCCAGTCCCGCACTGGCGCCGGTGATCAGTGCGGTGGGCATCAGCGCTCGTATCCCAGGAAGCGGTAGCGGACGCCGGTGCGCGAGGTCTGCCACTCTTTCTCATCCACGAGTCGCCATCCGGTCTTGGCGGGCGCGTAGGCGTCACCGTCGACGTCGAGGTCGATCTCGGTGACCTCGAGACGGTCGGCGTCGCCGATCACCTGGCGGAAGATCTCCGCGCCGCCGATGATCCACACGCGGTCCAGGCCGCGGACGGCTTCAGCGACGGTGGCCGCGCGTCGGGCGCCTTCCGCCGACCAGTCCTGCTGCCGGGTCACCACGATGTTGTCGCGGCCGGCGAGCGGACGGAAGCGCTCCGGGAGCGAATCCCAGGTCTTGCGCCCCATCACCACCGGCGCCCCGAGCGTGACGTCCTTGAAGTGCGCCAGATCTTCGGGGACGTGCCAGGGCATGCCACCCTCGGCGCCGATCACTCCGTCGTGGGCTTCGGCCCAGATGAGGCCGACCCAGGTCATACCGCCACCGCCGCGCGGATCGGCGCGTGATGCTGATAGTTCTCCACCACGAAGTCCTCGTACCTGTAGTCGAAGATCGACTCCGGCTTCCGAGCGAAACGCAGCGTCGGGTACTCGTACGGTGCACGGCTCAGCTGCTCGCGCACCTGCTCGACATGGTTGTCGTAGACGTGGCAGTCGCCTCCCGTCCAGACGAAATCACCGGGCTCGAGACCCACCTGCTGCGCGATCATCATCGTGAGCAGAGCATAGGAGGCGATGTTGAACGGCACACCGAGGAACATGTCAGCGCTGCGCTGGTACAGCTGGCACGAGAGCCTGCCGTCGGCGACATAGAACTGGAAGAGGGCGTGGCAGGGGGCGAGGGCCATGTCCGGGATGTCGGCCGGGTTCCACGCCGACACGATGAGCCGGCGCGAATCGGGCGCACGACGGATCTGCTCGATCACCTCGGAGAGCTGATCGATGCTCCCGCCGTCAGGCGTCGGCCACGACCGCCACTGCACACCGTAGACCGGGCCGAGGTCACCCGACTCGTCCGCCCACTCATCCCAGATCGTGACGCCGTTCTCCCGCAGCCATCCGACATTGGAGTCGCCCTGCAGGAACCAGAGCAGCTCGTACGCGATGGACTTGAAGTGCACGCGCTTCGTGGTGATGAGCGGGAACCCCTTCGAGAGGTCGAATCGGATCTGTCGACCGAAGACGCTCGTGGTTCCCGTCCCGGTCCGATCCGACTTGTGCGTGCCGGTCTCCAGGACATCGCGGAGCAGGTCTTCGTAGGGAGTCGGGACGGCTGCACTCATGGATGCCACGATACCTTCCCACCCCCGGTCGTGGGCGGAAGCACCGCGGTGTGATCGGGGTTCGTCATCGTCGGAAACATCGACCTCGACGCCCCGACGGACCGCGTAATCTCGACACATGTCGCCCGCCCTCGCCCTCGGAGTCGCCGCCGCGCCTCTCGCGGTCGCGACGATCGTCGGCATCGTCCTCCGACGTCGAGATGGGCGGCGCCGTGACGGCGGGACGCTCCGGTTCGACGCAGCGGACGCCGGGTCGGAGGAGCTCGGCTCGCGCGCCACCCTCGTGCAGTTCAGCACCGAGATGTGCGCACGCTGCCCCCAGGTCCGTCGTCTGCTGCGCGACTACGCGACCGATCACGACGGACTCGCACACGTCGAAGTGGATCTGACCCGTCGTCCTGAACTCTCCGCGCGCTACCGAGTGCTGCAGACGCCGACGACCTTCGTGGTCGACGGCTCCGGCGCAGTCCGCGCACGATTCCACGGCGTCCCTCACCGGCACGCCCTCACCGAAGCCCTCGCCGCCGTCTGAGGCGCGAAGACCGGAGAACACATGAGCACTCCCGCGGGCATCGATCCACGCAGCCCTCGTTTCGCGGCGGCGATCACGGCAGTGCTGCTGCTCGTCGCGACGTTCCTGGCGTTGATCGGGATCTCGACGCAACCCGCCAGCACAGGGGCATTCGGCTGGTTCGCCTATCAGCCGCTCACGGACGCGACCTTCGTCCCGGGCGGAATGGTGATCTCGTCGTCAACCCCCGCCCAACGGGCGCTCGACCCGGGATTCCTGCTCACAGTCGTCATCGCCCTGTTGTTCCTGTGGGGCGTCGTGTCGCCTCGGACCGCCCCGTGGAGCGTCGTCTTCCGCTCCGCGGTCAGGCCGCGCCTCGCGCCACCGACCGTGCTCGAGGACCCGCGTCCGCCCCGGTTCTCCCAGGGCGTCGGGCTCTTCGTCGTCGGTGTCGGGCTCGTGCTGCATCTCATCGGCGTCCCGTGGGCGCTGCCGATCGCCACGGCGGCCGCGTTCATCGCTGCGTTCCTCAATGCGGTCTTCGCCTTCTGCCTGGGGTGCCAGCTCTACCTCCTGCTGCAGCGTGCGGGCATCATCGGTCGCGCAGCCGCCGCCTGATTCCTGTTCCGTCCCGCCCGGCGCCTCGGTAGGCTGGCCGCTACGTGACCCGCACACCGAGCGGGCGCCGAGAAGCGGAGGAATCATGCCCGTCACCAGCGAAGCCGCCAGCACCTGGACCGGATCGCTCATGGAAGGGTCTGGCACGGTTGCGTTCTCCTCGTCGAACCTCGGCACCTTCCCGATCAACTGGAAGGCGCGCAGCGAGGGCAGCGACACGACGACCACACCCGAAGAGCTCATCGCCGCAGCCCACTCAGCGTGCTTCAGCATGGCGCTCTCACACGCGCTCGCGGAGAACGGCACCCCGCCGGAGCGTGTCAATACGACAGCGTCGGTCACCTTCAAGCCCGGAGTCGGCATCACAGGCAGTCATCTGAATGTGAATGCGACCGTCCCGAACATCACGCCCGAGGCGTTCCAGGAGATCGCTGCCGATGCCAAGAACGGTTGCCCCGTGTCCCAGGCCCTCGCCGGTATCGAGATCACCCTCGAGGCGACACTCGCCTGAGGCCTGGCGCCGGGGTCAGCGACGCGAGAGGCGAATCGCCTCGCGGATGCTGGCCCTGGCATCCTTTCGGCGCCCTGCGGCGTCCTGCACCACGCCCAGACGGTAGCGTGCACGCCAATCGTCGCCGGCAGCATCGGCGTCGGCGGTGTAGCGCGCGATGAGCGGATCCGCGTCGGCGTGAGCGATGCGACCACTCGGCGTCAGCTCGGTCTCCACGGGAGGCATCCCGCCCTCCGCGTCGAGCACGCGTCCGAGGCGGTCCGCCCCGAAACCGAACATCATCTCCCGAACCAGCGCCCACGCTCCGATCGGCGCCAACACCAGCAGCGTGATGCCCATGCCGATCGACACCGGAGAGCCGACCAAGATGAACATCACGGCCAGCCAGATCGCGACGGCGAGGTAGACCAGCAGCGCCGCAGCCATCAGGCCGACGCCGATCCGCGACATCACGAGCGGATGCCGATGTCGATCATGTGCTCGAGGCCGACGATCACACCGCTGGCCTGAACGGCGAACGGGACAGCGAGCCGGATCCCCGGCGCATACGCCAACGCCGAGTCCGTGGTGTCATGCGTGAAGGTCAGTGACTCGCCGGGGCCCGAGAGGATGACCTCCTGCTTGGCGACGACCCCGGGGCGGCGCAGGGAGTGGATCGGCACGCTGCCGACCTGCTGTCCCCGTGCACGCTGGTCCGCATGCGGAGCGCTGACCGGTCCCTGCTCCGCGCGGGCGGCAGCGATCAGCTCCGCGGTGCGCACAGCGGTGCCACTCGGCGAGTCGATCTTGGTCTCTCGGTGCGCTTCGATGATCTCCGCAGATCCGAAGAACGGCGCAGCGGCAGCGGCCAGCGCTGACCCGAGTACCGACCCCAGCGAGAAGTTGGGGATGAAGACCGCGCCGGTGCCGGCGGCTTCCACGAGCGGACGCACGAGCGCGATCCGTTCCGAGGACCACCCGGAAGTTGCGACGAGGACGTTGATACCGCGCTCGACGGCGGCGCGGACGACCTCGATGCTGACCTGGGGCGTGGAGGCGTCGACGACGAGATCGGCTCCGTCGAGTTCGGAGAGATCACTCGAGGAGGTCAGCACGCGGCTCACCTCGAAGCCCTCGAGCTCATCGATCACCGCACCGATGATCGTGCCGAGCTTCCCGGTTCCGCCGACGAGGGCTACCTGCGTGGTCATGCGTCCAGTCTATTTCGCGGGTAAGGCAGTCCGGCTCGGGGCGCGCGGGCCGGACTCACCTGCGATGATGTGCGCGACGTCAGACGAGCAGCGCGTCCGGGATGCCGGTGCGAAGCTCCACGGGCAGATGACCGGTGTCATTGTGCGTGAGAAGCGTCCACGGTCGCCCCTGCTTCTGCGCGATGACCGTCAGACCGCAGTGGGACTGGTTCAACGTCATCCATCGCCACTCGGGAGCCGCGAGCACCTCGCGCACGAACCACGAGATCACGAAGTTGTGTGTGATGAGGACCTCGTGCACATCCCCGGTCTTGCGCACGAGGAACTCCTCGACCGCATCCGACATCTGTGCGCGCCCGGCTTCGATCTCCGCTTCGGTGACCGAGCCGAAGAACGGCTCGAACACGGCGGGGGTCTCTTCGGTCATTCCGGTGGGGACGCAGTCGAAGAGCAGCGCGGTGGGCTCGGGGTCGACGGACGGCAGACGTGCCGCGATGGCCCGAGCCGTCTCGTTCGCGCGGAGCAATGGCGAGTGCCAGACCGCATCGAGAGGGAGCCCGGAAAGTCGGTCGGCGATCAGCTCGGCCTGCCGTTGGCCCCTCGGGGAAAGGGGTCCGTCGGCGAGACCATGCTCTGCATCCTGATGTTCACCGTGTCTGACCAGATATATGTAGTGCGTCACAAATTCGCTCGCTTCATCGCCAGCATCCGCCGGGCCTCCCTTCCACCCTATGTCACGGGTGGGACGATGCTCAGTTGCCGGCCCTGGTCAACTCCGCGACGTGGCTCCGCGAAAGCGAGACACCCGCGCCCTGCATGAGCTCGTCGACATGATCCGTCGCGAACGTGTTCACGATCGGTGCCGCGACCGTGCGCTGGGCGAGCAGCCAGGCGATCGAGACCGCCGCCACAGGAACAGCCAGCTCTTCGGCTACCTGGTCGAGTGCGCGCAGGATCTTGATGCCCCGACGATTCAGGTGTCCGCGCAGCTGCTCACCCCGTACGCCTCGGGAAGTGAGTGCCTTGTTGCGATGGCGTCCCGAGAGGAAGCCGTGCTCGAGCGCGTGCGACGGGGTGACCGCGAGATTCTGCGCGCCGGCGACCAGGCGCAGGTCGCCCTCGAACGGCTGACGACGGATGAGGTTGTACGGTGCGTCGATCACCTGGATGCGCGGATAGCCGGCCGAGGCGAGGATGCGCGCTTCGACAAGGCGTTCCGGCGACAGACCGAAGGCCCCGACAGCTCCGATCTTCCCCGCGTCAGACAGCCATTCGACGGTCGCCAGTGTGTCTTCGAGATTGGTCGTCGCGTCGAGCGTCGCGTCGAGGTACAGGACATCGATGCGCTCGATGCCGAGGCGGGTGAGCGAACCCTCCACGGCACGGACGAGGTTGACGGACCCCAGACCCGGATTGTCCGCGTGGGCTCCGATACGCACGCTCAGCACGGCGTGATCACGTCGACCACGGGATCGCAACCACTGTCCGATGATGTGCTCGCTGCGTCCGCCGGAGAATCCGTCTGCCGTGTGGATGGCGTTGCCGCCGAACTCCAGGTAGCGATCGAGGATGCCGTGGCTGGTCTCGAGGTCGACGTTCCAACCGAACTCGGCGGCGCCCAGCATCAGCGGGAAGGTCTCGAAGCCGGTCTCGCCGAGCGGCACGCGGATCGTCTCCCCCACTCCCGGTCCCACGATGGGGATCGGCGCGGACGGGTGCTCGACGTGCTGCTGGGCACCATCTGCGGACGCTCCTGCGCCTACGCTGAACAACCGCATACTCTCTCACCCCCGCGTCGATCGGTGCGTGCCGACCTGCGTACCTGCTGATCTGCACCCCCCGGTGCGTACTTGACCAATCGGGGGAACGGCGCGGAAACGGTCGATAACGATTTGGTCACGCGGATACGACGGAACCCGGGCCCGTCCAGAACGGACGGACCCGGGCTCCGTGTCGATCGTTACGCTTACTCGGCGGCTGCGTCCTCTGCAGGAACTGCTTCAGCGGCGGCCGCATCGTCGAGAACGGGCTCGAGCGACAGCTTGCCACGGTCGTCGATCTTCGTGATCTTGACGAGGATCTTCTGACCGACCGACAGCACGTCGTCGACGTTCTCCACACGCTTGCCACCGGCGAGCTTGCGCACCTCGGTGACGTGCAGCAGGCCGTCCTTGCCCGGGAGCAGCGAGATGAACGCACCGAAGGTGGCGATCTTCACGACGGTGCCGAGGAACTGCTCACCGACCTCCGGGTTGGTCGGGTTGGCGATCGCGTTGACCTGAGCGCGGGCGGCCTCGGCCGAGGGGCCGTCGGTCGCACCGATGTAGACGGTGCCGTCCTCCTCGATGGAGATCTGCGCGCCGGTCTCATCCTGGATCGCGTTGATCGTCTTGCCCTTCGGGCCGATCAGCTCGCCGATCTTGTCGACCGGGATCTGCACGCTGATGACGCGCGGCGC
>JAQZBG010000161.1 GCA_029239165.1 Microbacterium sp.
GGCTTCCACCTGGCTGTGGCTCGTCTCGGACGGCATCGCCGTCGTGGCTTCAGGAATCGGAGTGGGGATCGCCGTGTCCCTGTTCACGGCGTCCTCGCTCAACTTCATCGCGCTCGGGCTCACGCTCGCGGCGGCGATCATCGGGCTCATCGCTGCCGCGATCAGTCTCCCGAATGTCGCGAAGCAGACCAGGGACGAGATGACCGCGACCTTCCAGCGCCTCGAAAATGACGGCTATCTGAGGGCGTGGGGCCAGAAGATCGCCTTCATGGCGGTCTACTTCCACGCTCTCAACCTCGACGAGCCCGTGCGCTTCGTCGATCCGTCGAAATCGCTGTTCGATGTGCAGGGGAAGGCGTTCGAGATCTTCGCGACGTCCACAGCGGCGACCGACTGGGACAAGTTCAAGGAGTGCAGGAGCAGCCTCGTGGGGGTGGCATAGCACTCGCGTGTCCCCGGTCGGGTTCAGCGCCCGGCCACGATCGGCGGGGATGTCCGCCCCCGCGGCTAGCCTGAGCGGATGACCTCTCTCCTCACCGGTCCCGACGCCCGCGACCGCTGCGCCTGGGTGGGCGACGACGCCGAGTACCGCCGCTATCACGACGAGGAGTGGGGGGTTCCGCTGCACGGCGACCGCGCCCTGTTCGAGAAGATGGTACTCGAGGGCTTCCAGGCCGGGCTCTCCTGGATCACGATCCTGCGCAAGCGTCCGCGGTTCCGGGAGGTGTTCGCCGGCTTCGAACCCGAGGCCGTGGCGGAGTTCGACGAGGCCGATGTCGAACGGCTGATGGCGGATGTCGGCATCATCCGCAACCGCGCCAAGATCCTGGCCACCATCGGCAATGCCCGCCTCGTCGGTGCGATGGCGGAGGGCGAGCTCGACGAGCTGATGTGGTCGTTCGCGCCGCCGGCATCCGGCATCCGCCCGGCGTCGTTCGCCGACGTCCCTGCCGTCACGCCGGCCTCGACGGCGATGAGCAAGGAGCTGCGTCGACGCGGGTTCCGCTTCGTCGGGCCGACCACCATGTACGCCCTCATGCAGTCGGCGGGAATGGTCGACGATCACATCACGGGGTGCTGGCGCGCCTGACCGGCGACGATGGGCAAAACTCCCCATCGAGCGATATTCCGCGACGCGGTTAGGATGTACGAGTGCTCAGAGGCCAGTCGGGCCTGCGCACCTGTAATCGGAGAGTGTGACCCTGGGGGGGAACCGGGCATGAAGGCCTTGTCATGGATGCGCGCGCGACCCAAGACGCTGGCGTCCGCCGCCGGCGTCACCGTCGGCGTCATCGCCATCACGACCATGGCGTTCACGTATGAGGGGTTCCCGACCACCAAGGTCGACCTGAACGACGGCGGCGTCTGGATCACGAAGACGTCGAGCCTGCTCGTCGGCCACTTCAACAACGAGTCCACGATCCTCGACGGCGGTCTGCGCACCACCAGCGAGAACTACGACATCCTCCAGGCCGCTGCCAACGTGCTCGTCGTCGACGAGAGCGCCTCCACGGTCACGGCGATCGATCCGGCCAGGGTCTCGCTCGGCGACTCCACGATCATCCCCTCGTCCGCCAAGGTGGCGATGGGCGCGAACACCACGGCCATCCTCGACGAGAAGTCCGGCGACCTCTGGGTCGTACCGGTGCAGGCCATCGCCTCGTTCGAGATCGAGGCGACCGAGCCCCTCGTCGAGCTCGGTGAGAATTCCGACGTCACGGTGGCCGACGACGGCACCGTCTTCGCGCTCTCCGGAAAACGCGGCGAGGTCGTCACGGTCCCCGTCGACAACGAAGGCACTCCGGGCAAGCCGTCGACCGCGTCCGTCGGCGAGCTCGACCTCTCCGTGCGGCCCACCATCACCGCCGTCGGACGCACGCCCGTCGTGTTCGACGAGGCGGCCGGTGTCGTCACGACGCCCGGAGGCCTCCGCACCGAGGTCGCGGGTGCGGCGGACGCCGTGCTGCAGCAGGCATCCGCGGAGACCGACGCCGTCGCGCTGGCCACCCCGTCGGCGCTCGTGCGGGTGCCGCTCGACGGCGGAGAGCCGGAGCTGACCTCTGCGAACGGCGAAGGCACCGCTGCGGCGCCCGTCTGGCTGCGCGGCTGCACCTACGGGGCCTGGGCGGGATCGGCGACGTTCATCCGCGAATGCCCCGGCGCGGACAACGACGTGAACGCCCCGATCGACGGCGCCGAGGAATCCGCGAGCCTGACCTTCCGCGTCAACCGCGACGTGATCATCCTCAACGACGCGGTCGGCGGCGCCGCCTGGATGGCGAACGAGAGCCTGCAGCGCGTCGACAACTGGAACGACCTGACGCCGCCCGAGGGCGAGACGGAGAACCAGGAGGACTCGACCGAGGAGACGGTCGAGACCACGCTCCCAGAGCGCAGCGAGGAGAACACGCCTCCCATCGCGGAAGACGACTCCTACGGTGTGCGCCCCGGCGCCACCACTCTGCTCCCGGTGCTCGACAACGACAACGACCCCGACGGCGACGTGCTCGTCGCCGCGCTCGCCGAGGCGCAGCCGTCCATCGGCACCGTGCAGCCGATCAACAACGGCGGATCGCTGCAGATCACCGTCGGTGAGAAGGCCTCCGGCACCGCCAGCTTCACCTACGAGGTCGACGACGGCCGCAAGGGCAAGGACACCGCGGTCGTCTCCCTCGCCGTGCACGAGTGGAGCAAGAACGCCGCTCCCATCTCGAAGCGGAAGACCTCGCTCGCGGTCGAGACCGGCGGCACCATCTCGTACAACATCCTCCCGGACTGGATCGATCCCGACGGCGACGACATCTACCTGAAGGAGGTGCTCGCCGCCCCGGGCGACGAGGTCGACTTCAGCAAGGACGGTCAGATCACCTACAAGGCGACCGCGAGCCTGCAGGGGCGCAAGGACGTGCAGGTCACCGTCGCCGACGCCTTCGGCAAGCTCAGCACCGCGACGATCGCCCTCGACGTGCGGCCGCAGGGCTCGACGAGCCCCAAGACCAACGCCGATCACGTGATCACGCGGGCCGGCGAGCAGGTCACCGTCGCCCCGACGGCGAACGACACGAGCACCTCCCGCGAACAGCTGCGTCTGAGCCGGGTGCTCGACACCGCCGGCGCCACGATCGTCCCGAACACGGCGAACAAGACCTTCTCGTTCATGGCCGAGAAGCCGGGCGTCTACTACGTGCAGTACCAGGTCACCACGGGTCCGAAGAACGGCGAGGGCATCGTCCGCGTCGACGTGATGCCCGAGTCGGAGACCGACCTCCCGCCCGTCGCCGTCCGCGACGTCGCACTGCTCCCCACCGGCGGCGACGTGCTGCTCGGTGTGCTCAACAACGACACCGACCCCGGCGGCGGCATCCTCGTCGTGCAGTCGGTGTCTCTGGAACCGAACAGCGGCATCTCGGTGTCGGTGCTGAACCACGAGACGCTGCGGATCACGGACCAGGGCGCGCTCGAGGAGCAGGTGCGCGTCAAGTACCGCATCTCGAACGGTTCCAAGTCTGCCGAGGGCGAGGTCGTGGTCATCCCGATCCCCGCGCCGGAGGAGCTCCTGCAGCCGATCGCGAACCCCGACACGGCGACCGTCCGCGTCGGCGACGTCGTGACGATCCCGGTGCTCGACAACGACACGCACCCCAGCGACGACGTCATGCACGTCGAGCCGGAGCTCATCGAGCCGTTCGTCGACCCCGAAGACGGCGAGGCCTTCGTCTCGCAGGACGCCGTGCGCTTCAAGGCCGGCCCCGAGGCCAAGACGGTCTACCTCACCTACGAGGTCTCCGACTCACGCCAGCAGAAGGCGGCTGGTTACGTCACGATCCAGATCCTCCCGATCGACGAGGAGAACAATGCGGCACCGCGCCCGCAGGATCTCGTCGCGCGCGCACTCGCCGGCACCGAGGTGAACATCGCGGTGCCCCTCGACGGCATCGACACCGACGGCGACTCCGTGGAACTCGTGGGCATCGAGTCGAGCCCCGCCAAGGGACGCGTCACGAACGGCCCGAACTACTTCACCTACGAGGCATCCGACGGAGCATCCGGTGTCGACGTGTTCAAGTACCGGGTGCGCGACCGGCTCGGCAAGGAGGGCATCGCCACCATCCGCGTCGGCATCGCCCCCACCGAGCAGATCAACCAGCCCCCGTACGCGGTGAAGGATGCGGTGGTCGTGCGCCCCGGCCGCGAGATCGCCGTGCCCGTCCTCGTGAACGACTCCGACCCCGAGGGCGACAAGGTCTCGCTCCTCAAGGACGGCCTCGAGCTTCCCGACGGGCTGGAGGCGCGCGTCTCCGGCGACCGGGTGCTCGTGCAGGCGCCGAACGGCCCGACCGAGACCTCGTTGCAGTACACGGCGGTCGACGCTCGCGGGGCCGAGGCCACGGCGACCCTGCAGATCACGGTCGACGAGGACGTTCCGCTGCAGGCTCCGGTCGCCCGCGACGACCGGCTGCAGCCGGTCGACCTCAAGGACGGCGGCCTGAGTGCCGACCTCGAGATCCTCGCCAACGACGAGGACCCCGACGGCACCACCGACAGCCTCACCGTCGAGGTCGGCGAAGGGGGAACACAGCTCGAGAACGGCAAGGTGCGCGTCACCGTCACCGACGAGCTGCAGCTGATCCGCTACACGCTCGTCGACCGCGACGATCAGCGGGCATCGGCGTTCATCTTCGTGCCGTCGCGTTCCGATCTGCGCCCGACGCTCAGCTCGACGAAGCCACTCGAAGTGGTCAGCGGCGAGACCGAGGAGATTCCGCTCTCGGAGTACGTCACCGTCGCCGGTGGGGGTGACGTGGTCATCACCGAGAAGGAGAAGATCAGCGCGAACCACGCCGACGGCTCCGACCTGCTCAAGGACGCGAAGACGCTCGTCTACACCTCGGCCGCCGGGTTCTTCGGACCGGATTCGCTCACCTTCGAGGTGACCGACGGCGAAGGGCCAGACGACCCCGAGGGACGCAAGGCCACGCTCAGCATCCCGATCAACGTGCTGCCGCCCGAGAACCAGCAGCCCACCTTCGTGCAGGGACAGGTGAATGTCGCCCCCGGCGAGCCGGCGACCTCGCTCGATCTGGCCGCCCTCACCGACGATCCCGACCCGGAAGACGAGGGCAAGCACGACTACTCCCTCGTCGGCGGCGAGGAAAAGGGCATCTCCGCCCGGATCGACGGGGACGACAAGCTCGTCGTGGAGGCTGCCGAGAACGCCAAGAAGGGCACGGCGATCTCACTCAAGATCCGTATCTCCGACGGCACGACCGAGCCGGTCGAGGGGACTGTCGCGGTCATGGTCACGGCGTCGACCAGGTCGATGCCGGCGGCCAACACCGACACGGTCGCCGAGGCGGATGCCGGCAAGACCATCACGGTGCCCGCGCTCGCGAACGATTACAACCCGTTCCCCGAGACGCCGCTGAAGATCGTGACCGCGGTCGCCGAGTCGGGTTCCGGCGAGGTCACGTTCACGGACAGCGAGGTCACCGTCACCCCGAACGAGTCGTTCGTGGGAACGCTCGTGGTGCGCTACCGCATCCAGGATGCGACCCAGGACGCCGACCGCGAGGTCAACGGCCAGATCGTCGTCACCGTGCAGGACGTGCCCGATGCGCCCGGCGTCCCGGTCATCGCGAGCGTGCAGGACCGCACGGTCGTCGTGTCGTTCTCGGCGCCGTCGAACAACGGTGCGGAGATCACGAAGTACACCGTGAAGTCGGTCGGTGGCAGCGCGTACACCAAGGAGTGCCAGTCCACGACCTGCACGCTCGACGGCCTGACCAACAACGTCGAGTACACCTTCCAGGCGACCGCGACCAACCGCGTCGGCGAGTCCGAGCCGTCCGCCCTGTCGGCTCCCGCACGCCCCGACGCGCGTCCGGACACCCCGCTCCCGCCGACCCTGAAGTTCGGCGACAAGTCGCTCGAGGTGTCGTGGCTGACCCCGACCACCCCGGGTTCGCCCGTCGATCGGTACACGCTCGAGATCTCGCCCGCGCCCCCCTCCGGCATCACCCAGAAGGAGGTCACGGGTAATTCGATCACGTGGGAAGGGCTGGAGAACGGCTCGGACTACCAGGTGAAGGTGCAGGCGCACAACAAGGCGCCGGATCCCTCCAGCTGGAGCGGCTGGTCGGCCTCCGAGATCCCCGCAGGTCCGCCGCTTGCGGCAGCGGCGCCGACCACGGCCGAGCTCGCACCGGTCGACGGTCGCGCGCAGATGTCGGTGAGCTGGGGAAATCAGGACGACAACGGCGACGCCATCCGCGGTTACAAGCTCGAGGTGCTGCGGGGCGGCCAGGTCGTGAACACCATGACCCCCGGCCCGGAGGCCCGTAGCCAGACGGTCGTCGTCGACCCGTCGGAGACGGCGTACACCTACCGCATCCAGGCCTACAACAAGGCCGGTTGGGGTGAGATGAGCCCGCCCTCCGCGCCCAGACGCGGCGTGGTGCCGCCCGGAGCGCCCACGAGCCTGAAGGTCGTCGCAGAACGCGACCGTGCCCTGGTCATCGACTTCCGTCCGGGGTCGAGCGGTGGCGCGGGTTCCGGCGAGATCTTCTACGAATTCCGGTTGGACGGCGGCAACTGGCAGGCGTTGCCGGGCAACAAGACCATCGGCGGACTCGAGAACGGTCACAACTACACCGTCGAGGTGCGGGCCGTCACGCGC
>JAQZBG010000162.1 GCA_029239165.1 Microbacterium sp.
TCCGAGCTCGATCGCCGAGCGCGCGAGCGTCGTCGGGATCGCGCCCGAACTCGTGTACACGACCGAGGTGGACGGCTACGACCTGGCGCCGCAGTCCGTCGGGCCGGGTGCCGCTGAGGGGATGTCGGCCACCTGGGTCGATGAGAGCACCGGGGCCATGCTGACCATCCGAACGGACCGAGGTGAACTGACGGCAGCGTCCTGCGCCGAGACACCGTTGTGGGATGCGCCGGACGAACCGGTGACATGCACCGATGAGGAGGGCGTCTGGCACCGATCAGGCGGAGCGATCCACGAGTACATCGCGGTCCGGGACGGCGCGTTGATCCGAGTGACGGGGATGAGCGACGCCTCCCCCGAAGAGCTTCTGGCGGCCGCGAAGGCCGTGCATGTGCCGTCGGAGGCTGAACTCGCACTCCTCTTCTCCGACCTTCCGGAGGTCGCTCCCGAACCCGTCGAGCGCGGGGATCTGCCCGAGAACGGCGATGGTGCGCCGATCGATCCGGTCGGCCCCGGCGGCTGACCCGGCTGCGCGAAGGTGCTCCGCAACACCCGGGTCCGCTGATCGCGGTGAGAGCGGCCCACCGCCCCGCATGCGCCTCGCTAGAATCGCGTCGACGGGAGTCGGCTATGACCGAGGACGCGGCATCAACAGCCCACCGGGGCGGTGATCGGAGACCCGCGGCTGACGTCAAGCGCTCGCGAGACCGACTTCGGGACCTGCTGCGGGCGACGACCTCTGTCGTCGAGAGGCTTGAGCTCGAGGTCGTGCTTCGCCGCCTCGTGGAGGCCGGTATGAGCCTCGTCGGTGCGCGGTACGGCGCGCTGGGGGTGATCAGTGCAGAGGGCGGCCTCGAGCGCTTCATCCATGTCGGAATCGATCTGCCGACAGTGGAGCGCATCGGTCCTCACCCGTCGGGGCGCGGTGTTCTGGGCGCCGTCATCGCTGATCGCGAGCCGATCCGACTCGACCATCTGTCCGAAGATCCGCGCTCTGCAGGGTTTCCCGCCCATCATCCTGAGATGGAGTCGTTCCTCGGCGTACCGCTGCGGATCGGCGAGCAGGTCTACGGCAATCTCTACCTGACGGACAGTGAGAACGGATCCTTCAGCGCAGAGGATGAAGAACTCATCGTCGCGCTTGCGGCCACCGCCGGCATCGCGATCGAGAACGCCCGCCTGTACGACGTCGCCCGCACACGAGAGAACTGGAACGCCACGATCGCGGATGTCATGGCCGCGATGTTGGACGTCAGCGGGGAGAACGTCCTCGACGTCATCGCGGAACGCGTCGCGGCGGTGATCGACGCTGACCTCATAGCGGTCGCGGTCCCGCACGGCGATGGCGAGCTGGCGTTGACGACTGTCTACGGTTCCGACTCGGATCAGCTTCGCGGCCGCGCATACCCCGCAGCTGGGACGCTCACTGCTCGCGTCCTCGCCACCCGGCGCGCCGTGAGCACCGACGGGCGGTCACAGTGGACCACGCCGGACTGGCGGCCAGTGGCCGGACCGACGCTGGCGATCCCGCTGTTCGCGAACGACGAACCGCTCGGCGTGCTGAGCATCTCGCGACCGAAAGGCGGAGAGGCGTTCACCGACGCAGATGTGGAGATGGCATTGGCGTTCGCCGCTCAAGCCAGCATCGCCCTCGAGGTGGTGCGCGCCCGCGAAGACCGCCTGCGGCTGAATACCGCGCGCGACCGAGAGCGCATCGCACGCGACCTGCACGACCATGTCATCCAGCGTCTCTTCGGTGCCGGCCTTGCGCTCCAAGCTGTCTCAGCCACCGTCGACCCGGAGAGCTCCTCTGACATCGACGCCCAGATCGACGCGATCGACGCGGCAATCCAGGACATCCGCACGGTCATCTTCGCGCTCAGCAGCGGCGAACGGCGTGGAGCGAAGCGCGTGCGGGACCGGCTCCTGGATGTCGTGGGGGAAGTCGCAGCAACGTGGGCGTCCCAGCCGCGGATCTCGTTCGCGGGACCGCTCGACAGCCTTGTCTCCGCTGAGCTCGCAGATGACGTGGTGGCGGTGCTCAGGGAACTGCTCACCAACGTCTTCAAGCACGCTGACGCCCAGACGGTCGAGATCGAAGTCGCCCTCGTCGAGGAGAACGTGAAGCTGGTCGTGGCCGACGACGGACAGGGCATCTCCGACTCCGCACCCCGAAGCGGACTTGCCAACGTCGCCGAGCGCGCGTCGATGCGAAGGGGCTACTGCCGGGTCGCCTCCGGCGCGGAGCGCGGCACCCGCGTCGAGTGGAGCGTGCCGGTTGGTCACGCTCATCAGGAGAGCGCATGATCCGGGTGTTCCTCGTCGACGACCACGAGATCGTGCGGCGCGGGATAGCCCAACTGGTCGACGCCGAGGTGGACCTGGAAGTCGTCGGCGAAGCCGCGACCGTACACGAGGCCATGCGCAGGATTGCGGCCACCCGTCCGGATGTCGCGGTACTGGATGCGCGTCTTCCCGACGGCAACGGCATCGACCTGTGCCGCGACATCCGTTCGGCGAACCCGGACGTGTTCTGCCTCATCTTGACCGCGTACGACGACGACGAAGCACTCCGCTCCGCCGTGCTCGCCGGCGCGAGCGGCTACGTGCTCAAGGACGTCCGAAGTCGGTTCCTCGTCGAGGCCATCCGCCGGGCTGCCAGCGGTGCGAGCGTCCAGGCAACGGATGTCCTGCGGCATGCCGCGAGTGCCCTGCATTCGGAATCGCAGACTCCTCGTGAATCGCCGCGGCCCGTGCTGTCGCTCCGAGAGGACCAGATCCTCTCGCTGATCGCCGACGGACTGACGAATCGCGAGATCGGTGAACGCCTCGGCCTGGCTGAGAAGACTGTGAAGAACTACGTGAGTGGGCTGCTTGCCAAGCTGGGGATGGAACGCCGCACTCAAGCCGCCGTGTACGGCGCTGAGCGCAGGCACCACCAGGACTGACCCCACACCGGCGAGGACGGGACCTTCGACCTACGCATGCGGGGACAGACGAACGAAGATTCGTCGCATGGGGACGATCTATTACGGCGGGTCTGCGACGCCGATTCACATCGAAGACCGCGCGCTCGCGCACCTCAAAGTGGTGATCGCCACGAAGCTCCGGCGCAACGAGAGCTTCACCGTGTCCTGGCGGCATCCGGAGGATCAGCCGCGCGGCCGCACCACCATCTGGCTAGGACCGTCGATCCCCCTGCGGTTCGTCTTCGAGGACTCGCAACCGGCGAAACTGTCCTGGGCGTGGATCGAAGAGCTCGCCAAGTCGGCGAACTCCACAGGCGGGATCATGCTCATCTCCGACCACTTCGACAACGACCCGGAGCACCTGGAGATCGACGAGCCGACGGTCGCCGAAGACGACCCGTCGAGTGGTCCGGACAACGCCCGCGACCGCGAGCTGAGCCCTAGCGCGCCCATGACTCATGGTGGGCGCCTCCCGTGACAGCGCCGGCGTAAAAGCGAACACGACCTACCTGCCGCCGGCAGTGGCGGATCCGTTGCATCCGCGATTGACTGTGCAGAGCAGACGCTCGCCGACATCTGCTCTGCACGGAAGGCTCATCCTCATGGACTCGAATCAGGACTCCGCCATCTGGGCAATGACCACCGATGAATGCTGGAATCTGCTCGCGCGGCGCGAACTCGGACGCCTCGCCACCAGTGTCGACGATGTACCCGACATCTTCCCCGTCAACTACGCCGTCGACGGGCCGTCTGTGCTTTTCCGCACGGCTCCGGGGTCCAAACTCGCTGAGATCTCCGCCAACCGACAAGTTGCCTTCGAGGTCGACGAGTACGACGACGCACAAGCCGCAAGTGTGGTGATCAAGGGGACCGCGAAGCGCCTCGAGACTCAGAGTGAGATCGACGCCGCCGACGCACTCGGCCTCGTCTCATGGGCGCCGACGCTGAAGTACCGATGGGTCCGCATCTCCGCGCATACCGTCAGCGGTCGACGCTTCGCGCGGGCGCCGGAGCCCGACCGGTACCGCGTCAGCGATGAGGACGACAGGAGCTGAGCCCCCCGGTACGAAATACCCGTCATTGTGTCGCGTCCGTCGCCGGCCGCTTGGGAAGCACTGTGATCACCGGCGTCCCGGCTGTCACCGTGCCTTCGAGGACGGGGGTGATCTCCCCGAAATCATCGGCGTTGAGTACGACTACGGGGGTGATCAGCGGGTATCCGGCCGCCTCGATCACTTTCCGATCGAAGGTCACGAGCGGCGTGCCGAGCTCGACTCGGTCGCCGTTCTTCACCTTCACATCGAAACCCTCGCCCTTCAGGTTGACGGTGTCGATGCCGACGTGGATGAGCAGTTCAACCCCGCCGTCGAGGACGAGACCGAACGCGTGACCCGTCGGCTGCGCAGCCGCGATGACGCCCGGACCTGGCGCGTACACGGTGTCGCCGGCAGGCATGATGGCCACACCAGGGCCCATCGTCCCACCCGCGAACACGGGGTCGGGCACTTCCGAGAGCGGTACGACCTCGCCGTCGAGGGGTGCGGCGACCTCGATTGCGACGCGCTCGAGCAGCGCGGTGGCCGTGGCGACCGTCGCGGCAGCGGCCGAAGGCTCCGATGCGTCGATCGCACGGGCCTCGCCCGCCTCCACGGCGGCCGGCGCCACGTGTTCGGCTGCGGCGGCGGCCTCGGCGGCATCCCGTACCGCCTCGAACTCCGCCTGCTGCTCGGGCGTGCGGAAGTTGGCACCCATCACGAGGAACATCGACGTGAAGAACGCGCCGGCGATCGCGATCGCGTAGAGGCCGATCGGTTCGAACGCGGGGATCGTCAGCAGCGACGTGAACACGAACGCCTTGGTCGTGATGCCGTCCGGCAGGCCCATGATCCAGCTGCCCGTGCCGATGATGAGGCCGCCGACGAAGCATCCGACGAGCATGCGCGGATAGATCCGCTTGAAGCGCAGATGGATTCCGTACAGAGACGGCTCGGAGATTCCGCCGAGCAGGCCGGCCGCGAGTGCACCCGTCGCAGTCTGCCGCATCTGCGTGTCACGGTGGCGCATCGCGAGCACGAGCACACCCGCGGTCGCGCCGAAGCACGCGAAGTTCCACGCACCCATCGGGCCCTGGATGAAGTCGTATCCGAGCGTCTGGATGTTCAGGAGCATGACGGCATTGATGGGCCAGTGCAGACCCAGCGGCACCATGAAGGGATAGGCGAGCGGGATGACGATCGCGAAGATGAACGGCGAGAAGCCGTTGATCGCCGCGAGGAGGTTCGCCAGTGCCGCCCCGGCGTAGACGCCGATCGGGCCGATGATGAAGGCCGTCAGAGGGATCATGACGAGCATCGCGAAGAACGGCACGAAGATGAGCTGCAGGTTGGGCGTGATGATCTTGCGCAACAGCTTGTAGAGCGGACCGAGGGCAGCGGCCATGAGCAGCGGCGGGAAGACCTGCGAGCTGTAGTCGAAGATCGTCAGTGGGAAGCCGAAGACGGGGACGATCGTGACGTCCACGCCGAAGACGTTGGTCGGCTCCACCCCTTCGCCGAGCGCCAGGAACCCTGGGAGCATGAGCACCGCCATGATCCCGAAGCCCACCCAGGGGTCGGCGCCGATCTTCTTCGATGCGTTGTAGGCGACCATGAGCGGCAGGAACACGAAGATGCACTGCCACATCAGGTTGACGAACGCCCACTGCGGTTCCAGCGTGACGCCGGGCGCATTCCAGTCGGGGATGACGTTCAGAGTGGCCATGAGGGCCATGAAGGTGATGAAGAACGACGCCCCGAGCAACGCCCCGAGGATCGGCCGGAACGAGTCCGACAGGAACTCGAAGAACGAGTCGATCCACGCGACCTTGCCGCGGACGCCCTTGGCACGCTCCCGCGCCTTGATCGCGTCGATGTCGTCCGCCCCGCCACCTCCGCCGCCGAGCTTCATTTCCGGAAGCGCCATGATGTCGTTGTAGACGGTCTGCACTGCGCCGCCCATGACGACCTGGTAGCGGTCGCCGGCTTGCGGCACCGCGCCCATCACACCCGGGATGGCCTCGACGACCTTCTGGTCGACGCCGGAAGAGTCCACCAGCTGGAATCTCAGCCGCGTCGCGCAATGCGTGAGGCTTTCGATATTGGCCGGTCCGCCGACACTCGTGACGATGTCGGCTGCGGTGTTGGTTGCCATCGGATCGTCTCCCTTGAAGAACTCCCCCGCCGAAATGTGCGGCGACCCCAGGATCGATAGCGAGGGATGACCGCCATTTGAGCGTGATGCTATACCCGGCTCGCCTCGGAAGTGCGCGCTCCAGCCCGTGCGCCGTGACCACGTGCCTCGTATCGGCGTCGGTGACGTCGTCGCCCCAGACGGCGCTGGCCTGACCGGGAAGGGTGTCCCAGATGGCGAGGTGGGTCATGGAGCTTCCGGCGCGGCGCCATGCCAGTGCTCTTCATCGGGCGGGCAGATCACGGTCTGTCCGGCCGGAACCTCGACCACCGCACCGCCACCCCTGTGTCCGCGTCACGAGTGTGGTCGGGGATGTAGGTGACAGGGACGGCGGCAAGGAAGATGGCAGGGAAGATGGCAACGGCGGCTGCGCACTGACGCCGCCGCGAATCGTCTAGGCGGAGGCCCGAGCATGGCTGTGATCCAGGATGTCCTGGCCCTGGAGGCCGAG
>JAQZBG010000163.1 GCA_029239165.1 Microbacterium sp.
TCGATGGCGACCACCGGATACTCCGACCTCAAGGAGTTCCAGCGGGTCGAGGTCGTGCTCGCACCGTACGAGGCCTGAGGTCCTGCGCACCACCGTGACCACTCCTGCTCTGTTTCCCCCGACCCTGCGTGAGGTCATGCTGCGGGGACGCTGGATCGGCATGCTGCTGCTCTGCCTCCTCGTCGCGGGCCTGTTCGCCTGGCTCGGACAGTGGCAGCTCGAGCGCGCGATCGAGACGGATCCCCCCGAGCCCGGCGCGACGGAGCAGGTGCAGCAGCTCAGCGAGGTGCTCGAGCCGGGGCAGTACCTTCCCGAGCCCCTCGTGGGGCAGCGCGTCGAGACGTCGGGAGCCTGGGTTCCCGAGGACTTCATCGTCGTGTCGAGCCGCTTCAACGACGATGTCGAGGGCTACTGGGTCACCGGTCAGCTGCGGGTCGGCGAACGCACCTCCATCGCGGTCGCGATCGGCTGGGCGCCCGATCGGCAGGCGGCGGATGCGGCCGTGGAAGAACTCGAAGCGGATGCCGACGGGTCCGCGGTCGAGGTCACCGGACGCATCATCTCCGACGAGGGGCCCAAGGTTCCCCCGCATTCCGATCCCGAGCGGCTGGACAGGATGTCGCCCGCCGCGCTCCTCAGCCGCTGGCACGACACCGAGCAGCTCCACGTGTACCGCCCTTACCTGGCGTCGACCACCGCGTCCGCGGGTCTGGTCGACATCTCGTCGCCGGCTCCCGAGGAGATGTCGCCGGTGAACTGGCTCAACGTCTTCTACGCCGTGGAGTGGGCGATCTTCGCGGGCTTCGCGTTCTACCTCTGGTATCGCCTCGCGAAGGACGCCTGGGAGCGCGAGGTCGAAGAATTCGAAGACGCGGCTGCGACGGAAACCGCCTGATCCATCCGCGCATCCGCGCGCACGTCGCTGCGCAATTGCGTGCCATTGCGGGGCGATAGCGACCTTCGTCAGGGGTCGTCACGGACATCCGGTGAGCGCTGGATGACGAATCGGAAAACTCCGTTGAGGATGTCCGGACCGCTACGTATGCTCGCACCATGTGCGCACGCTGGGAGTTTCCCCTGTGTGCCATGGCAGCCCTGAGAAGTGTCGCACCCGACCGAGGAGACAGCACCGATGATGTCCGCTTCAGACGACGAGAACCGCATGGTTCCCGTCTCGCACCGTAGAAGTCAGGGGCGCATCGGCGCTCTCGCCGTGACCTGCGTGGCCGCCCTGAGCCTCGGCTCGTTGGCCGCCGTTCCCGCCGTCGCCGACACCACGGGGACGGGGGTGGTGATCAACGAGGCGTACCTCTCCGGAGGCAGCGCAGGCGCGGCGTTCAAGAACAAGTTCGTCGAGCTGTACAACCCCACCTCGGCTCCCATCACCCTCGACGGCATGTCGCTGCAGTATCGGTCGGCGACCGGCACCGGTGCATCCAACGGCGTGGCGCCGCTCACCGGCGTGATCCCGGCCGGAGGACACTACCTCGTGCAGGGCAACAGCAACGGTGCGAACGGCGCCGAACTGCCCGCTCCGGACGCCACGAGCACCCTGACCCCGAGCGGCACGAACGGCACGCTCGCTCTCGTCGAGGGCACGGCTGCGCTCACGCTCACCCCCGGTTCGGTCGTGGGCGTCGACGGCGTGATCGACGTCCTGGGCTACGGCACCTCGAACACGTTCGAGACGAAGGCGGCCACCCCGCCCGCCGGCAACACCGACGTGAAGTCGCTGAACCGCACCGACGGCATCGACACCGACGACAACAGCGCCGACTTCTCGCTCTCCGCCACGATCACCCCGCAGAACTCCGGCGGCACCGACCCGGGCACGGACCCTGGCGGCGAGCCGACGAAGGCGACGATCGCCGAGGTGCAGGGCACCACCGACGTCTCACCGCTGAGCGGCAAGACCGTGCAGGTCGAAGGTGTCGTCACCGCCGACTACCGCACCGGCGGCTACAAGGGCATCGTCATCCAGGCGCAGGGCTCGGGGGGCGCGACCGATGCGACTCCCGGCGCTTCCGACGGCGTGTTCGTCTTCCTGAACGCCCTGGCTCCGAACCTCGAGATCGGGGACCTCGTCTCCGTCACCGGCTCCGTGAGCGAGTACTTCGGGCAGACGCAGCTCAACCCGGCCGCCGCCGCAGACATCGAGGTGCTCACCGCTGGCGTCGGCGTTCCCGCCGTCACGCCGCTGCCGGCCACGGTGCAGGGCACCGACCGCGAGCAGTACGAGAACATGTACGTGGCTCCTGAGGGAAGCTACCGCCTCGCCTCCAGCCACCAGCTGTTCAACTTCGGCACGCTGTGGCTGAACGCCGGCCCTGATCTGGCGGTGAAGAGCACCGAGACCACGCGTCCCGGTGACGAGGCGGCGGCGATCGCCGCAGCCAACCGCGCCAACCGCATCCTCCTCGACGACGGCTGGTCGATCCAGGTGTCCAACAGCGGGCACGCCGGCGAGCAACCGTATTTCACGAAGGATGCCGTCGTGCGCAACGGCGACACGGTCGACTTCAGCGACAACGGCTACGTGCTGCAGTGGGGCTTCAACGACTGGCGCCTGCAGCCGGTCGTGCCGATCGACGACTCCTCGTCCGCCGACCTCAAGGTCGGCTTCGAGGCGACGAACCCGCGCACCGAGTCCGCTCCCGAGGTGGGCGGTGACGTCCAGGTCGCGTCGTTCAACGTCTACAACTACTTCACGACGCTGAAGAGCGAGAACTCGAACGCCCGCGGGGCCGCTAACGCGGCGCAGTTCGCGATCCAGAAGTCCAAGATCGTCGCGGCGATCAACGGGCTCGATGCCGAGATCGTCTCGCTCATGGAGATCGAGAACTCGGTGAAGCTCGGCAAGCCGGTCGACACCGCTCTCAAGGACCTGGTCGCCGGCCTCAACGCCGACGCGGGCAGCGACGTGTGGGGCTACGTGCCCACGCCGGCCGCGCTGAACGATGCGGCGACCACCGACTACATCACCAACGCGATCATCTACAAGAAGGACGCGGTCGAGACGGTGGGCGACAGTGCCACCGTCACGGATGAGACCGTGTGGGGCAACGCCCGCGAGCCGATCGCGCAGGCGTTCGACATCGATGGCCGTGTCGTCACCGTCGTGGCGAACCACCTGAAGTCGAAGTCGCCGCCCGAGGGTGCAGGCGCAGAGCCGGCCGATGGGCAGGGTTTCTTCAACGCCGACCGCGTAAAGCAGGCGAACGCGATCCTCGCCTTCACCGCCGAGCTCGAGGAGACCACCGGCAGCAGCGACATGCTGCTGATCGGCGACTTCAACGCGTACGGCAAGGAAGACCCGATCGACGTGTTCACCTCGAACGGGTGGAGCGACCTCGTCGCAGACAAGACCGATGGGCAGTACACGTACACGTTCGACGGCGAGCTCGGCTCGCTGGACCACGTGATCGCGTCGCCGTCGCTCACCTCCTCGATCACGGGCGCGGGCGTCTGGGGCATCAACTCGCCGGAGTGGAGCGACCGCGGTTACGCGTACGGCGCCACCGAGTCGGGAACGCCCTACCGGTCCAGCGACCACGACCCGATCATCGTCGGCGTCTCCTCGGAGATCCCGCCGGTCAGCATCGATGTGGTCACGGTCAACGACTTCCACGGCCGGATCGAGGCCGACGGTGCCGCCGCCGGCGCTGCCGTTCTCGCCGGTGCCGTGAAGCAGTTCCGTGCGGAGAACCCGAACACGATCTTCGCCGGTGCCGGCGACCTGATCGGTGCGTCGACGTTCACCTCGTTCATCAACGACGACAACCCGACGATCGACGCGCTGAACGCGGCCGGTCTCGATGTCAGCGCTGCGGGCAACCACGAGTTCGACCAGGGCTGGGAGGACCTTCGCGACCGTGTGCAGGAGCGCGCGGACTGGGAGTACATCTCGTCGAACGTCTTCGTCACCGAGACCGGCGAGCCCGCGCTCGCACCCGCCTGGGTGAAGGAGCTCGACGGCGTGAAGGTCGGCTTCGTCGGTGCCGTCACCGAAGACCTCGACTCGCTCGTCTCGCCCGAAGGCATCGCGGACCTCGAGGTCCGCAGCATCCCCGACTCCGTGAACGCGGTGGCCGACGATCTGCGCGACGGCGACGAGTCCAACGGCGAGGCCGACGTCGTCATCCTGCTCGTGCACGAGGGTGCCGAGAGCGTCGAGCTGTCGGCCATCACCGAGGACTCGCCCCTGGGCGAGATCGTCTACGGGGTCGACGAAGACGTGGACGCCATCGTGTCCGCCCACACCCACCTCGCCTACAACCACGTGATCGACGGCCGTCCGGTCGTCTCCGCGGGGCAGTATGGCGAGAACCTGGGGCTGATGAACATCCAGGTCGACGCGACGACGAAGGAGCTGATCTCGATCACCAACGAGATCAAGCCCCTCACGGCCGCAGGCAAGCCGCTGTACCCGGCCGTGCCCGAGGTGCAGGCGATCGTCGACCAGGCCAAGGCCGAGGCAGATGTCCTGGGTGCGATCAAGGTCGGCGACATCACGGCCGACTTCAACCGGGCTCGCCAGAGCGACGGCAAGACGGAGAACCGCGGTGGCGAATCCACCATCGGCAACTTCGTCGCCGACGTGCAGAAGTGGTCGACGGGTGCCGATGTGGCGCTCATGAACCCGGGCGGTATCCGGGCCAACCTCACGTACGCCTCGTCCAACGCGAACGATCCCGCCGGCAACGTCACCTATCGCGAGGCGGCGACGGTGCAGCCGTTCGCCAACACGCTGGTGACGCTGACCCTTTCGGGCTCGCAGCTGAAGAGCGTGCTCGAGGAGCAGTGGCAGCCGGCAGGCTCGGCGCGACCGTTCCTGAAGCTCGGCGTCTCGAAGGGGCTGGTCTACACGTACGACCCCGCTGCGGCCCCCGGCTCGCGCATCACCTCGATCACGCTGAACGGCACGCCGGTCGACCCGGCGGCGAACTACACGGTCGCCGCCAACTCGTTCCTCGCGGGAGGAGGCGACAACTTCGCCACCTTCAAGCAGGGCGCCGACAAGCGCGATACCGGCAAGATCGACCTGCAGTCCATGGTCGACTGGTTCGACGCCAACAAGACCGCGAGCCCTGACCAGGCACAGCGCGCGGTCGGCGTGTCCGTCAGCCCGGCAGATGCCGACGGCTACAGCGCCGGGGACCAGGTGACGGTGTCGCTCTCCTCGCTGGCGTTCAGCGCGGGAGAGCCCGCGCCGGGTGAGGTCTCGCTCTCGCTGGGCGACACGGTGCTCGCCAAGGGCGCGGTCGACCCGACGGTCGTGGACACCACCGATGAGGCCGGGCGTGCAGCGCTGACCTTCACGGTTCCGTCCGGCGTGTTCGGCGAGCAGGCGCTCACCGTCGCTGTCGCGGGTACCGGAACCACCGTGCAGGTGCCGTTCACGATCGCCGGCGAAGAGGAGTTCTCCGGCACGATCGACCTCGGTTCCTCGAAGGTCGCCGCGGGCAAGAAGCTCCAGATCACGGGCGAGGGCTACCAGCCCGACGAGACCGTGACGGTGCAGCTGCGGCCGAAGAAGGGCCAGCCGATCGAGGTCGGCACCGTCCAGGTGGGCGCGGACGGCTCGTTCAGCACCCAGGTCACGGTGCCGAAGAGCGCGCAGCCGGGCAAGTACACGGTCGCGGTGTCGCAGGCGGACGGCGACGAGGCCACGGCCACGGTCACCGTCAATCGCGCGGGTGGCATCATCGGCACCATCATCGACTGGCTCTGGGACCTCATCAGCGGGTGGTTCTGATCCGATAGCGGATGACACGACGAAGGCCGTCGGGAGCGATCCCGGCGGCCTTCGTCGTGTCCGCTGCCGTCAGGCGGTCACCGCGACCGGATCCCAGACGAAGCCGTCGGGGTCCACGGCCGAACCGAGGACGCCGTTGACCGTGATCCGGTGCGATCCGGTGCCCGCCGCCGGCACACCCGCATCCTTCGCGAGCGAGGCATGGCGGTACAGCCCGAGGCCGATCGGGCTCGATCCCGTGTCGAACTGCACGTAGCTGCGCCCGAAGCTCTTGCCGACGGGGATGCCCCGTTCCGCATAGAAGTTCTTGGACGCGACCACGTCTTCCGCGCCGAGCAGCAGGATGATCTCGTCGACGGTGCGGCTCGGGGGAGCGGTGTCCTTCTTCGCCGAGGTGGCGACCTTCCAGATCGCGCCATCCGGTGCCTGGATCGTGCCGCCGACGCCCCACAGGGACTTCGAGACAGGCTTGATCACGGTGGCCCCGGCGGCGACGGCTGCGTCGATCAGGGCGTGCACGTTCGCCGGCTGCGAGACGACCAGCGAGAGGGTGAAGCCGCGGAAGCCGGACGTCTCGGCATCCGCGGTGTGGAAATGCAGCCGGTCGCCGAGGTCGAAGGCCTGCGTGTAGAAGGTGCGGGCGGCGTCCACATCGGGAACGTCGAGGGTGAGGGAATCGATCGTGGTGTTCATGCAGACGACGCTACGGAGGCGCGCGGTGCCCCGCTTCTCGATTCCTGATCGATGCCTCGCGACCGGATTCGGCACGATTTCCCGGCGGCTAGACTGGACGCATGCCCGAACCGAAAGTCGCCAGCTTTCCGGCGATCCGCGGTGCGCTGAAGTTCTACCAGATCGCGTCGATCATCACAGGAGTCAT
>JAQZBG010000164.1 GCA_029239165.1 Microbacterium sp.
ACGCTCGAGAAGTAGATCAGGAGCGGCGCTGCGGTCGCGACGGCGCTCATGGGAGATCACGCCAGACGCGAGGCGAGCTCGTCGATCTTGTCGGGACGGAAGCCCGACCAGTGGCCCTCGTCGGTGACGACGACAGGTGCCTGCAGGTAGCCGAGCGCCTTGACCTGCTCGAGCGCCGTCGGGTCTTCCGACAGGTCGAGGATCTCGTACTCGATGCCCTTGGCATCGAGGGCACGGTAGGTCGCGTTGCACTGAACGCAGGAAGGCTTTGTGTAGACCGTGATCGACATCTTTTCGTAACCCCTCAAATCTCTGGCCTGCTTCTCATCAGGCTGTTTCCCGGTAGACCCCCTGCCGGGACTTCAATACTACATATGGGGACCGACATTGGGGGCGACCACTAGGGGTAGTAGTTACATCCGTGTAGTTATCCACCGTTCTCTACAGATACAACACAGGTTCTCCACCGTTTCTTCCACAGGCTGAGACCCCTTCGCGAGGCTCGCGAACCGCGAGAAATCGCGGCTGGGAAGCCCCTGTGAACGATCCATCCACAGGGGGCACACTACGGACGGCCTCGGACATTTCGATTCCTGTGGAATCAGGCCTTCGGCGTGTCGCGGGCGTGTCGCCGCACGGCCTCTTCCACGACCGCCCTCGACGCCCGGTACCGTTGTCTGGTGGCGGGATATCGGGAGCTTCTTCGCACGCCGGGAGTGGCGCGCATGATCGCGGCTCAGCTGACCGCGCGCTTCCCCAACGGGATGATGTCGCTGGCCATCCTGCTGCACGTCGAGCAGCAGACCGGGTCGTACGGATCCGCCGGCCTCGTCCTCGCCGCGACCAGCGTCGGGCAGGCCGTCGCCGGCCCCATCACGAGCCGCTGGATGGGCGTGTGGGGCATGCGACGGGTGATCACCCTCACCCTGTCTGTCTGCGTCGTCGCCGTGCTCGGACTCGCCCTGCTGCCCCTCGATGTGCCGGGGTACATGCTGCTCGGGATGGTCGCGGGGCTCTCCACCCCGCCGGTGCAGGCCGCTGTCCGAACGATCTACCCCAAGCTCGTCAATTCCTCGAACCTCACGCCGCTGTTCTCCCTCGATGCGTCGCTGCAGGAGATCATCTGGGTCCTGGCACCGGTCGTCATCACCCTGGTCTCGACTCAGGTCGGCACGGCGGAGGGGCTGCTCCTGGTGGCCGTCATCCTCGTCGGCGGCGGCGCCTGGTTCATCCTCTCCCCCGAGGTCGGGCGCGTGCGCATCCCGCGCAGCCGCAACGCGCTCGGCAAGGTCGTCCTCAAGCCGCCGGTGCTGCTGGCGACGGTGATCGGCTTCCTGCTGATCGGCGCGTGCGCCGCGGTGGAGGTGGGCGTCGTGGCCACGTTCGAGCACGGCAGCCTGGCGGCCGGACTCGTGCTCGCCGTCTTCTCGGCGGGGAGCCTGGCGGGCGGCCTGGCGTTCGGCCACATCCCGATCGGCCCGTGGGCCATGGCGCGGCGCCTGCTGATCGTCACGATCGGCCTGGGGCTGACGATGGTCATGCTCAACGTGTTCTGGCTGGGCGGCACCCTGATCCTCGCCGGCATCGGCATCGCTCCGGCCCTCGCCGTGCTCTTCGCCATCACCTCGGCCAGCGTGAAGTTCAGCGAGACCGCCGAGGCGTTCGGCTGGGCGGGCACCGGGCAGCTGATCGGCGCGGCGGCCGGATCCGCCGTCGCCGGTTTCCTCGTCGATGTCAGCGACTGGCGCGGCGCCTACCTCGCCGCCACGATCTTCGCCGCGGTGGGGCTGCTCGTCTCCATCGTCTTCGTCCGTTCCTTCCCCGACCTGCGTCATCGCGACGCCAGCCCGCATCCCGATACCGAACCCCTGGCGGTCACCCCCTCATGAACCCTTCCTCCTCCCCCGTCTCCGCACCCGAGATCGTCTGCGTCGGGGAGACCATGGCACTGATCACACCGACCGACGCCGCACTCGCGACAGCCGGTCATGCCACGATCGGCATCGCCGGCGCGGAATCGAACGTGTCCGCCGGGGTCGCTGCGACCGGGCACCGCGTGGCGTGGGCGTCCCGCCTCGGCGCCGATCCGCTCGGAGACCGCATCGCGTCGGAGCTGGAGCGTCGCGGCGTCGAGCTGTGGGTCGAGCGCGACGACGTCACCCCCACCGGGGTGATGTTCAAGGATCCGGGTGTCGAGTCCTCCTCCGTCTACTACTACCGTCGGGGCTCGGCGGCCTCCCGCATGGAGGCGGGCTTCCTGACGCCGGAGCGACTCGCGGGCGTGCGCATCGTGCACACCACCGGGATCACGCCCGCGCTCTCCGCATCCTGCCGCGAGATGGTGGACCGGCTCTTCGCCGACGCCCGCACGGCGGGGGCGCTCGTGTCCTTCGATATGAACGACCGCCGTCCGCTGTGGAGCAGGGAGGACGCGGCGGAGACCCTCGCACGGCTGGCGGACGCCGCCGACATCACCTTCGTCGGACGCGACGAGGCCGAGCGCATCTGGGGAACGGTGAGCCCGGCGGAGATCCGAGCCTTCCTCCCGAACTGCGCCCTGCTGATCGTCAAGGACGGCGACGTGGGAGCGACCGCGTTCGACGGCGATGCCGAGCCGGTGTTCGTCCCCGCCCCCGTGGTGGACGTGGTGGAACCGGTCGGCGCGGGCGATGCTTTCGCCTCCGGCTTCCTGGCGGCCACTCTCGACGGCGCCGACCTCGCCGCGCGCCTCTCCGCGGGTCACGCCGCAGCCGAGCGCGTGCTGACGATCGCGGCCGACCTGCCGCCGTTGCCGCCGCTCTCCTGACGCTGAGGATCGCCATCGGGGGCGACCTCCCCCTTCGCTGAACGCATGTTCAGAGATCGCCGAGGCGCGTCAAGCGACCGCTCGGTGAACGCTCGTCACCTTTCGATGAACGACGGATGACGGCTCGCAGGAACCGCCGTTTCGCTGCACCCCGCGCTAGTAGCTTCGCGAATGGCGCCTCCTCCACCCTGTTGCAGCGCGCCATCACCCTCTCGATTCCCGACGAAAGGTGCTGCCTGCGATGGCGCGCTTGCCACGATCCCTGACCCTGCGGCGCAGTGCCGCTTTCACCGCGGGCGGCCTCGCCGCCGCTGTCGGCCTCACGTTCCTCGGAGGCGGCGTCGCCGTCGCCGCCGGAGGCCTCAACCCGCCTGCCGTCGCCCCCGCGACGGTGTTCGTCCCCTCGGCAGTGCCGGATCGCGTGATCCTCACACCGACCGCGACGCCCGAGACGAGCCAGAGCATCAGCTGGCGCACGTCCTCGGACATCACGTCACCGCAGGTGCAGCTCGCCCCGCTCACCGCGACGCCCGTCGATGTGGCCGCGGCACGCACCATCACCGCCACCACCACCGGCTTCGAGTCGAACTTCGGCTACGAGATCGCCCACCACTCGGCCACGGTCGACCAGCTGAAGGCCGCGACGACCTACCTCTACCGGGTCGGCGACGGCACGACCTGGAGCGAGTGGCTCGAGTTCACGACGGCAGACGAGAAGCCGGGCAACTTCAGCTTCCTCGTGCAGGGCGACGCGCAGAACGACAACAAGGCGTTCACCTCGCGCGCGCTGCGCGCCGCCTTCGAGGCCCGGCCGTACGCCCGTGCGGTCGTGCACGCCGGCGACCTGATCGACACCGAGACCTCGGATGCCGAGTGGGGTGAGTGGCACGAGGCCGCCGCGTTCTCGAACCAGTACCTCAACGTGATCGCCGCCACGGGCAACCACGAGTACTACCCCGGCCCGGAGCTCTCGAAGCACTGGGACGCGCAGTTCGAGTACCCGGCCAACGGGCCCGAAGGCGCCGACCTCGGCGAGACCGTCTACTCGGTCGACTACCAGGGCGTGCGCTTCATCACCCTCAACAGCACGCAGGCGTTCGACCCCGCAAGTCTCTCGGCGCAGACCGAATGGCTCGAGACCCAGCTCGCCGAGAACCCGAACACCTGGACCGTCGTGGCCTTCCACCACCCGGTGTTCTCGGTGACGTCCGGCCGTGACAACGCGGTCCTGCGTGACGCGTGGATGCCGATGTTCGAGAAGTACGGCGTCGATCTCGTCGTCCAGGGCCACGACCACGCGTACGGCCGCGGAAACCTGATCGCCAACGAGAAGAACCTGCCCGCGGGAGCCGACCCGGCGAAGAGCCACACCGGACCGGTGTATCTGGTCTCGGTCGCGGGTCCGAAGATGTACGTCCCGGACCCGGAAGAGGACAACAACTGGACGGCCAACGACGCGAACCTCCGAGTCACCGGACGCGACGTGCAGTTGTTCCAGACGGTCGATGTCACCGACGACGAGTTCCACGTCGAGGCCCGCACTGTCGACGGCGCCCTGTTCGACTCCTTCACGATCGAGATGGCGAAGGACGGCAGCAAGCTCGTGAGCGACGACACGGCATGGGCGGCGGGCCCCGGCTCGACCCGTGACGGCCTGCCCGGGGCCACAGACCCTGTAGACCCCGTCGACCCGGTCGATCCCGTCGACCCGGTGGACCCCGTGGACCCGGTGGACCCGGATGGCGTCTCCCTCACCCTGTCCACCGCGCAGGTCGCTCCCGGCGAAGAGATCCAGCTGCAGGCGAAGGGCCTCGAGCCCGGCGAACGCGCATCGATCGAGCTGCACTCGACCCCGGTGCAGCTGGCCGTCGCCTCGACCGACGACGACGGCGCGCTGGCCGCGACCGTCCGCATCCCCGCCGACACTGCCCCGGGCGAACACGAGATCGTCGTGACCGGCCTCGGCTCCGACGCCACCGGACGCATCGCGATCATCGTCACCCAGCCCGCGGACGGCGGCGGCTCCCTCGCCGCGACCGGGTGGGCCGGAGGCGGCCTCGCCCTGTTCGGCATCCTCATCACCGCGGCCGGTGCCGTCGTGATCCTCCGCGCCCGTTCCCGCTCCGCCGCGTGACCGGCACCTTCCTCTCTTCCCGAAAGGCACTGATCTCGATGACCACCCCCTTCACGCGGCGCCGCACTCCCTGGCGACTCGTCGCCTGCGCCCTCGCAGGAGCCGTGCTCCTGTCGGGCGGGGTCCTCGCCGCTCCTGCGCCCCACGCGCAGGCCGCCGAGGAGACCCCGTCCCGCTGGGAACCTTCCGCGATCCCCGACCGGATCGTGCTCACTCCCGCCGCCGATGCGACCACGCAGCAAAGCGTGACGTGGCGCACCTCGGCGACCACCGACCGCGGACTCGTGCAGTACCGCACCATGACGCCCACCCCGTACCCGGGTGGCGTGCTCGAGGCGGAAGCCGCACACACCGAGGTCACCACCGACCTCGGCTACGCCCAGAACATGCACACCGCCACGATCACGGGCCTGCAGCCCGGAGTCGAGTACATGTACCGCGTCGGCGACGGGACGAACTTCTCCGAATGGCAGGACTTCGCCACCGCCAGCGCGACCGACAAGACGACATCGTTCATCTTCCTCGGCGACATCCAGAACGGCATCCTCAGCGACGGCTCGCGAGTTCTGCGCAACGCCTTCCGCGACCGGCCGAACGCGGACGCGGTCGTGCAGATCGGCGACCTCGTGAACGACGCGAACTCCGACGCGCAATGGGGTGAGCTGTTCGACGCCTTCTCCTACTCTCTGGGCACGCAGAACCTCATCACGACCCCGGGCAACCACGAGTACGACGGTGGCCTCTCCCGCACCTGGCGCGCACAGCTCCCCTTCCCGGAGAACGGTCCGAGCGGCGAAGGCGACATCTATGACGAGCTCGCCGGCACGGTCTACTACACCGACCGCGAGGGGGTGCGCTTCATCTCCCTGAACAGCAACATCTCGTCGGAGGAGGGCCTGCGGGTCCAGGGCGAGTGGCTCGAGGGGGTGCTCGCGGAGAACCCGAACGAGTGGACCGTCGTGCTGTTCCACCACCCCGTCTACTCCCTCGACGAGGGGCGCAACAACCTCGGCATCCGCACGGTCTGGGGCACCCTCCTCGAGAAGTACAACGTCGACCTGGTGCTCCAGGGCCACGACCACGCCTACGGTCGCGGCAACACCCTGGCTGCGGAGCAGAACCTTCCGGCCGGCGCCGACCCGAAGAAGAGCTCGACCGGACCGGTGTACGTCGGCTCGAGCGCGAGCGTGAAGCTGTACGAGTACGGTCCGCGCCTGTGGAAGGAGAACGGTGCGCACCTGCGTCGACTCGACGGCGGCAAGCAGTTCTATCAGCTCGTCGACGTGACCGAGGGCAAGCTGCGCTACGAGTCACGCACGGCCGACGGCGAGTTCTTCGACGGTGTGACCATCACGAAGGATGAGAAGGGCAAGCTCGTCACCGACGGCGTGGACCCGCAGGAGATCCCGACCGGACCCGTGCAGCCGTGCCTCGGCTGCGGCGGCAACCCGGACCCGGGTGAGGTCACACCCGACGTGCCGACCGGCGAGGTCGACTACGAGGTCACGGGACAGCTGGCTTCGGTGGATCGTTCGAAGGCGAGCCTGCCCGCGGGCATGGCGTACTCCGAGTCGCGGGACCTGTTGTACCTGGGCGACCAGAACAGCCGGAAGATCTTCGAGATCGACCCCGACACCGACAAGGTCCTGGGTGAGATGACCCTCCCGGAGAACATCCGCGACA
>JAQZBG010000165.1 GCA_029239165.1 Microbacterium sp.
GTCGGCGGGTGCGAGACGGGCGAGACCCGCGACACCCCAGTCGAGACGGACCTGGTAGGTGGACTGATCGAACGGCGACGGCATCCGACCAGCCTAGAGCTGTCAGTCCGCCGCGAGCGCCTCGACCGGAGCGACCCGGGTGGCCAGGCGCGTGGGTGTGGCCGCAGCGACCAGCGTGAGCACCGCCGTGGCGACGACGATGATGGCGACGGGGATCCACGGGATCTGCGGAGCAACGAGACCGGCGGGGGTGAACTCCGGCAGAGTCGGCACCGACCCGAGCAGCGACTGCGCAGCGATCCACCCGTAGGTCACGCCCAGCACGAGACCGGTCAGCGTTGCCGCGACCGTGATGTGGGTGGCCTCGAGGAGCACCATCCGCCGCACCTGACGGTTCGACAGCCCGATCGACCGCAGCAGGCCGAGTTCGCGGCGACGCTGAACCACCCCGATCGTGAGCAGGTTGACGAGGCCGACGGCGGCGATGACCGCGGAGACGGCGACCAGCACCATCATGACCGCGGCGAACGCATCGAACGGAGCGAAGAACTCCTCGGGAATCTCACCCGTGACCTGACTCATCATCAGACGCTTCGCCGACTCGAGCGCGACGGCGAACATCGTCACAAGAGTCACACCCATCACCACGCCGATCGCCATGCGAGACGACCGCTCCGGGTAGCGCAGCGCGTTCTCGGCCGCGAGGCGGGCGGTCGCGCTCGAGCCGAACATCCGGCCCACCAGTCGCAGCACCGGCGGCATGAACAGCACGGACCCGAGAGCCAGCCCGGTGAACGAGAGGACTCCGCCGAAGAAGGCGATGACGACGCCGAGCGGAGTCAGGAGCCCGACGACCACGCCCGCGGCGAGGAGTGCTGCACCGGTGATCAGCAGGATCCAGGCGCCCACATGCCGTCCGGCCTTGCCCGACACCTCGTCGTGCGTGCGCTCGACGGAGCCGCCCAACGCCTGCAGAGGGGTCACCGAGAGCACGCGCCGAGAACCGGCCCATGCGGCAGCCCAGGTCGTGAGCGCGACGCCGAGCGCGGGCAGCGCGATGAACGGCTGCGCAAGCGAGAACGATGACGGGGCGTTGTCGATCAGCTGTGCCCCGATCTGCACACCGATCACCGCCAGCACGAGTCCGGCGAGCAGACCGATCGCGGCGCCAAGGACACCGACGACGAGACCCTGCTTGCCGACCTGCGCCCGCTGCGAGCGCGCCGTCGCGCCGATCAGGCGCATGAGGGCGATCTGCCGCGTGCGTCCGGCGATGATCGTCGAGAAGGTGTTCGCCGTGACGATCGCCGCGACGTACATGGCGACGACGGTCAGCAGCACCGACAGCAGGGCGACGACGAACGCGAGCGTCTCACTGTCTCCGATGAACGGGTCGGCCTGCAGGACCGCGCCGATGTAGGCGGTGATCTCGACCAGGAGAACACCGAACGCGGCCGACAGGGCGGCGACCAGGATGCTGGCGCCCATGCCCCGATCACGCAGCCAGGCCAGACGAGGACCGGTCGCCCGCGTCTCGGGGACGACCGTGGCGACGGCGGTCATGCCGCCACCTCCGCGGCGAGCATGTAGGCCGAGATCTCCTCGGCGGTCTGACGCGGGTGGTCGGCGACGATCCGGCCGTCGCCCAGGTAGAGCACGCGGTCGGCGTGGCTCGCCGCGATCGCGTCATGGGTCACCATCGCGATGGACTGCCCGTGCTCCCGGCTGGCCGTGGCGAGCAGGCGCAGCACCTCGCGCCCGGTCTGGGAATCGAGGTTGCCGGTCGGCTCGTCCGCGAACACCAGGTCGGGGGCCGTCGCCAGGGCGCGGGCGATCGCCACACGCTGCTGCTGTCCGCCGGACAGCTGGTGCGGCCGGTGGTTCAGGCGGGAGCCGAGCCCGAGCGTCTCCACCAAGCCGTCGATGCGAGCCCGCTCGATCGCACTGGGCCGGCGTCCGTCGAGCTCGAACGGGAGCATGATGTTCCCGAGCGCGTCGAGCGTGGGCACCAGGTTGAAGGCCTGGAAGATGAAGCCGACGCGGCGGCGGCGCAGGATCGTCAGGTCGATGTCACCCAGACCGGTGATCTCGGTATCGCCGATCCACGCACGCCCTTCTGTCGGACTGTCGAGCCCCGCCATGATGTGCATCAGCGTGGACTTGCCGGAGCCGGAGGGCCCCATGATCGCGGTGAACTGGCCACGGCGGATGCCGACGCTGACGTCATCGAGCGCGCGGACGGTCCCTTCGCCCGAGCCGTAGGTCTTCTTCAGGTGCTGGACACGGGCGGCGAGCCCCAGGTCGGTGGTCGTGATCTCCATGCTTTCGACGCTATTTCCCCGGGGCTGCCCTGGTCATCGCCCGACCGGAGCATCCCGATACATCGCAAGGATGATCTCCCACCGCCCGTCAGGCGAGCCCGTGCTCGAAGGCGAAGACTACGAGCTGCACACGGTCCCGCAGCGCGAGCTTCGTGAGGATGCGGCTGATGTGCGTCTTCACGGTCGCCTCGCTGAGATACTCCCGGCCGGCGATCTCGGCGTTCGACAGACCACGGGCAGCGAGGGCGAAGATCTCCTTCTCACGGTCGGTGAGCGTGGTGTACTGCGGCGGGACAGGTTTGGGCGCCTCGGCGAAGTGGGCGAACAGATCGCGCGTCGCCGAGGCGGCGATCACGCTCGATCCGGAATGCACGGTGCGGATGGCGGCGAGCAGGAACTCCGGATCGGCGTCCTTGAGCAGGAAGCCGCTGGCCCCCTGCCGGATCGCCCGAGCTGCGGCCTCATCGAGATCGAACGTCGTGAGCATCACGATGCGCGGCGGCTCCGGCCGGGCGAGGATCTCGGCGGTCGCCGTGAGACCGTCCATCACCGGCATCCGGATGTCCATCAGAACCACGTCGGGCCGCGTGGCACGCACGACCTCGAGCGCCTCCTGTCCGTTGCCGGCCTCGCCGACCACTTCCAGGTCGGGCTGCGAGGCGACGAGCATCCGGATGCCGGCACGGAACAGTGCCTGGTCGTCGACGAGCACGACTCTGATCATTCGGAGGCTCCGATCGGAAGCGAGGCGTGGACGACGAACTGCGCCCCTCGGCGCTCGGCTTGCAGACTACCGCCGACGAGCTGCGCGCGCTCACGCATGCCGATGACCCCGTGCCCGCCGGGCGCAGCCGTCGATTCCCGTGGCACCGTGTTCCGCACATCGATGTCGACCCGATCGGGGAACCAGGCCAGATGCACGTCGACGGCACCGTCACCGTGGCGGATCGCGTTCGTCAGCGCTTCCTGAAGGATGCGGTAGACAGCGAGCTGGATCGCGCCCGGCGGCTCTCCCGGGGGCATCGGGTCGACCGTGACTCGCGGCTCGATGCCCGCCTGGCGCACCTGCGCGAACAGGGCCTCGAGGTCTGCGAGCGTGGGCTGCGGACCGTCTCCCTGCCGGTGACGAAGCTGGGTGAGCAGCATCCGCACGTCGCTCAAAGCCCCGCGCGCGGTCTGGGCGATCGTGCCGAGCGCCTCCGTCGCCATCTCGGGCTTCGCGGCAGCCGCATATCGCGCACCATCGGCCTGGGCGATGACGACGGCCAGGGAGTGCGCCACGATGTCGTGCATGTCGCGGGCGATGCGCACGCGCTCCTGCTCCTCCACCGCGAGCGACTCGGCCTGCAACTGGGCAGCACGGGTGCGACGGGCCCGCAGCACCACGCGCCACAGCAACCCGCAGACCCATGCGAAACCGAGCGCCATGACCGAGACGATGAGCAGGAGCGTGCCGGCCGTCACCTTCTCCCAGCCGGTGCCGGCGCCGAAGGCGACGCCGTTCACGACCACCATGTACAGCGCGGCGATGAGGCCGCCGACGAGCGCGGATCCGAAGCCCCACCACAGCACCCGCCTCGTGCCCCACGCCGCCGTGGCGTAGAGGACGAGCAGGATGGCGAAGTCGATCGGCAGCGGACCGAACCCGGCGAGCATCTGCAGGATCGCCCCACCCCAGGCGGCGACGAGCGACCACCCCGGCGCCAGGCGACCGATCGCGACAGCGCCGAACATCAGCACCGCAGCGAACACGACGGCCACGACGGCGGCGCCTCCGATGGCCGTGTTCCCGGTACCCGGCCCGTAGAACACGATGGACATCGGCAGCAGGACGAGGAAGAGCAGCGTCGCCCCGACGATGTCGAGCGCGAGCGCCGTGCGGGAGAGTGGCCGGATCACTCCCCCACGCTACGCGAGCCCGCCGCCCGGGACATCCGTCCATGGATGTATCCGGGCGGTGTCAAATGCGCGCGAGGATCTCTCCATGCGGCACCAGGAACCAGCCGTCGCCGTCGTCGGCCCAGCGCTTCCAGGCGTCGCTGATCTCGTGCAGGTCGGTGTGCGAGGCCATGTCGCTGTCGAGCAGCTGCCGAGCAAGTGCGGACTCCAGGATGCGGTCGGCCCACATCCCACCCCACCAGGCGCGTTCCGCGGGCGATGCGTAGCACCAGGTGGATGCCGTCACCGTGACATCTTCGAAGCCCGCAGCACGCGCCCAGGAGAGCAGCCGACGGCCCGCATCGGGTTCGCCGCCGTTCGCGCGCGCCGCCGCCCGGTACAGCGCCAACCACCGATCGAGCTCGGGCAGGACCGGGAACCAGATGAAGCCCGCGTAGTCGGCGTCACGAGCGGCCACGATCCCTCCCGGCACAGCGACGCGACGCATCTCCCGCAGGGCCTGCACAGGGTCGCCCACGTGCTGCAGCACCTGGTGCGCATGCACGACGTCGAAGGAGTCGTCGGGAAAACTGAGCGCGTGCACGTCCTCGACCGAGAAGTCGAGGTTGGTCAGGCCGCGTTCCTCGGCGAGGTCGCGAGACAGTGCCAGGGCGCCCTCGTTGATCTCGGTCGCGGTGACTCGCGCGACGACCCCGGCGAAGTCGGCCGTGATGGTGCCGGGACCGGCCCCGACGTCGAGGAGTCGGGTCGAGGCGGACAGATGCGGACGAAGGTAGGCAGCGGAGTTCGCGATGTCGCGCACGTTGTGCGAACGGAGGACTGATTCGTGGTGTCCGTGCGTGTACGAGGCCATGCCGTTCAGTCTGGCAGAGCCGCCAGACCGGCCAGTTCCCGCACTCGGGTGACCACCTGCGTCAGCGCGGACGTCGGCGTGTCGATGAGGATCTCACCGGTGCGCAACGACGACGTGCGCTGTCGCGCCCCGAGCGCGACGATCCGCTCGATCGTGTCGACATCCGCCCCGATCAGGTCGTCGCCCGCGAGCACCGCACCGTCCGCTCCTTCCGCTCTGCGAACAGCGTGGTCGCGGCGTGTGCGGTCGTCGGCATCGAGTCGGAAGAACCGCACGCTCGCCCGAGGGAAAGCAGCGCGCACGTCTTCCGGCGCGACCTCGAACGGCGCGACGACGATCAGTCTCTTCGCCCCGACCTCGGCGAACACCGCCTGCAGCGCCGCCGCGGCCGCTGCCCCGTTCACAGAACCGGCGTTCCAGGCGAACCGCAGCTGGGCGACGTCGACGAATCCGGTGCGCTCGCCCGCAGCCCAGTGCGTCCGGGCCAGTTCCCAGCCGACCTGGGAGGCACCGGCACACCGTGGACCGGTGATCCAGATGACCGATCCGGTCGCATGCTTTTCAGGGAATACGACGTCGGATGCCACCTCTGCACGGGCTGCCGGCCTCACGATCATGGCCTGCACCGTATCGTCGACCGTCGAGTGCGCCGTGTCCAGTCGTTCCCAGGCGGGATGCGCCGCCCTCGCCTCCTCGGTGCCGGCGGCGAGTGCGGCGTCGACCTGTGCAGGCTCCCAGCGACGGGGCGAGAGACGCCTCCGCCTCGTCTCCTCATCTGCGTCCAGCCACAGAGAAGACGTCGGATGCCCGTTCACCGGGGGTGGCTGCGCCGGATCGGCGACTCCGGACACCACGAGACGCTCGACGCCCACGTCTCGAAACCGCACGATGAGCCGAGCGAGCGCGATCTCCTTCAACCTCCAGCGGTCCGGATCATCGGGCGGTGCGGGATAGCACATACCCAACTGATCGATGTCGAGATACCCGGTCGGCACTCCGTCGGCGACGAGACGCTCGGCGATGGCCCACGCGACAGTGCTCTTGCCCACTCCGGGCGCTCCCGCCAGCCGCAGCACGTCCATGCCGTCCAGTCTGGCAGCGGACCGCGCTCAGTGCAGGTCGGCTATGGCCCGACGGATCGCCTCGCGGTCGGGCTTGCCGGAGTGCAGGACATCGATCTCGTCGACGACGATGAGCCGCGCCGGACGCGCATGCTTGCCGAGCTCTTCCGCGACAGCCTCACGAGCCTGCGCGAGCTGCTCGGATTCGCTCCGCCGCAGCACCTCGCCGCGCGCAGCGACGATCACCGACGCCTCACCCCAGTGCTCGTCCTCCACGCCCACCACGACGGCCTCGTGCAGCCCCGGGATCCGACGGACGATCCGCTCCACTCGATCGAGGGAGATGTTGATACCGCCGGACACGATCACGTTGTCGGCCCGGCCATGCACCCGCACCACGCCGTCTTCCACGAGGCCGAGATCGCCCGTGCGGTACCAGCGGATGCCGTGCTCGTCCCGCACGAAGGTCCGCATCGTCAG
>JAQZBG010000166.1 GCA_029239165.1 Microbacterium sp.
CTACAAGGGTCTCGGTGAGATGAACCCGAAGGAGCTGTGGGAGACGACGATGGATCACACCACGCGCACCCTGCAGCAGATCACCATCGAGGACGCCGCTGCCGCCGACGAGATCTTCAGCGTGCTGATGGGTGAAGACGTCGAGTCCCGACGCAGCTTCATCCAGCGCAACGCCAAGGACGTCCGCTTCCTCGACATCTGACGCCCCGCGGGCTCAGACCAGATGTGTGACAGAGAGATTGATTGATGACTGACGAAGAACGCACCGAGCCGGAACACGACCACGGCAAGATCGACCAGGTCGACCTGCAGTTCGAGATGCAGCGCAGCTACCTCGACTACGCCATGGCGGTCATCGTGGGGCGCGCGCTCCCCGACGTGCGCGACGGCCTCAAGCCGGTGCACCGTCGTGTGATCTACGGCATGTACGACGGCGGGTTCCGTCCCGACAAGTCGTTCTCCAAGTGCGCCCGTGTGGTGGGCGAGGTCATGGGCCAATACCACCCGCACGGCGACTCGGCGATCTACGACGCCCTCGTCCGTCTGGTGCAGCCATGGTCGCTGCGGTATCCGCTGGCTCTCGGCCAGGGGAACTTCGGCTCCCCCGGCAACATGGGTGCCGCGGCTCCGCGATACACCGAGACCAAGATGGCCCCGCTCGCACTCGAGATGGTGCGGGACATCGAAGAGGACACCGTCGACTTCACCGACAACTACGACGGGCAGACCCAGGAGCCGACGGTCCTGCCGGCCCGTTTCCCGAACCTGCTCGTCAACGGTTCGGTCGGCATCGCGGTCGGCATGGCCACGAACATCCCGCCGCACAACCTGCGCGAGATCTCGGCTGCCGCACTCTGGGCGCTCGACAACCCCGGCATCTCCCGCGAGGAGCTGCTGGACGGTCTGATCCAGCGCATCCCCGGTCCGGACTTCCCGACCGGCGCGCAGATCCTGGGCACGAAGGGCGTTCACGAGGCGTACCGCACGGGCCGCGGCTCGATCACGATGCGCGCTGTCGTCAACGTCGAGGAGATCCAGGGACGCACCTGCCTCGTCATCACCGAGCTGCCGTACCAGGTCAACCCCGACAACGTCGCGGTGAAGATCGGCGACCTCGCCCGTGACGGCAAGATCACCGGCATCGCGGATATCCGCGACGAGTCGTCCGACCGTACGGGTCAGCGCCTCGTGGTCGTGCTCAAGCGCGACGCGGTGGCGAAGGTCGTGCTGAACAACCTCTACAAGCACACGCAGCTGCAGGAGAACTTCGGCGCGAACATGCTCGCGATCGTCGACGGCGTGCCGCGCACGCTCGCGATCGACGGATTCATCACCCACTGGATCACCCACCAGATCGAGGTGATCGTCCGGCGCACGGAGTTCCGTCTGCGTGAGGCCGAGAAGCGCATGCACATCCTGCGCGGCTACCTGAAGGCGCTCGATGCGCTCGACGAGGTCATCGCGCTCATCCGTCGGTCTCAGACCACGGCGGACGCGAACGAGGGACTCCAGAAGCTCCTCGACATCGACGAGATCCAGGCCGACGCGATCCTGCAGATGCAGCTGCGCCGACTGGCCGCCCTCGAGCGTCAGCGGATCATCGACCAGGCGAACGAGCTCGAAGCTCAGATCACCGACTACAAGTCGATCCTGGCCGACGAGGGTCGTCAGCGCACGATCATCCGCGAGGAGCTGACCGGCATCGTCGACCGCTTCGGTGATGAGCGCCGCACGCACATCCTGCACGGCTTCGACGGCGACGTCTCGATGGAAGACCTCATCGCCGAAGAGGAGATGGTCGTCACCGTCACGCGCGAGGGTTACATCAAGCGCACGCGCAGCGACAACTACCGCTCCCAGCACCGCGGCGGCAAGGGCGTCAAGGGCGCACAGCTGCGTGCGAACGACATCGTCGAGCACTTCTTCGTCACGACGACGCACCACTGGCTGCTCTTCTTCACCGACAAGGGTCGCGTCTACCGAGCGAAGACCTATGAGGTGCCGGAGGCGGGACGCGACGCCAAGGGCATGCACGTCGCGAACCTCCTGGCGCTGCAGCCGGACGAGAGCATCGCCCAGGTGCTCGACATCCGCGACTACCAGGTCGCCGACTACCTGGTGCTGGCCACGCGCGACGGCCTCGTCAAGAAGACCCGGCTCGAGGCGTACGACACCAACCGCCAGGGCGGTGTCATCGCGATCCGCCTCAACGAGGAAGACGAACTCGTCAGCGCGCTCCTCGTCAATGCCGAGGACGACATCCTCCTCATCAGCCGACGAGGCATGTCGGTGCGCTTCGAAGCGACCGACGAGGCACTGCGTCCGATGGGGCGCGCGACGGCCGGTGTGCGGGGCATGAAATTCAAGATCGATGAGGACTGCCTGCTCTCGGCGTCGGTCGCAGCGCCCGGGAAGTTCGTGTTCGTCGTCACCGACGGCGGCTACGCGAAGCGCACCGCGGTCGAGGAATACCGGGTCCAGGGACGCGGTGGAACGGGCATCAAGGTCGCCAAGCTGAACGACGATCGGGGCACTCTCGCGGGTGGTCTGATCGTCGCGGAGGACGACGAGGTCTTGGTGGTTCTCTCCAGCGGCAAGGTGGTACGCTCTGCCGTGGCCGAGGTCCCCGCCAAGGGTCGAGACACCATGGGAGTGGTGTTCGCCCGGACGACGGAGGCCGACCGCATCCTCGCCATCGCCCGTAATGGCGAGCGTGGCCTCGCCGAAGACGAGGCCGATGCGGAGGATGCCGAGACCCAGGCACCCGAGACGACAGAGACCCCCGAGGATACAGACGCATGAGTACAGTGGCCGACAAGCTGGCGAAGAAGTCGACCCGCAAGACCAGCGGCAAGCAGGTTCGCCTGCGTCTGGTCTACGTCGACTTCTGGTCGGCCGTGAAGCTCTCGTTCCTGGGAGCGGTCGCGCTCGCCGTCGTCACGATGGTGGCGTTCTTCCTCATCTTCCTGGTGCTTCAGGCGACCGGCCTGATGAAAACCGCTGAGAGTTTCCTGCTGGGCATCACCGGCAACGAGTTCGTCCTCTCGGAGGTCGTCGGCCTGCCGCAGGTCATGGCGTTCGCCGCAGTCGTGGCGATTCTGAACCTGATCGTCTTCACGGTGCTCGGTGCCGTGGTCGCCGGCATCTACAACCTCGCGGTGAAGGTGACCGGCGGTCTGCTCGTCGGCTTCATGTCGAACTGATCCTCGGTCTGCGGACCGGACTCACGAAGGGCGGATGCTGCGGCATCCGCCCTTCGTCGTCGGCGGGGGAGAACACCCGCGAGCGGTTACGGAAAACCCGAAGCGGAGTGTCCGGCTGACTCGGTATCGAGCGCGTGGGCGCAGCCGTACCTTGGAACCATGACCACTCAGACTGCGACCCCGGCACCCGCAACGGCGGTGAAGCCGCCGTTGCGCCTCTTCCTCACGATCCTGCACCTCGCAGGCGTCGGCGCGCTCGGCGGCGCCATCTTCGGAATGCTCGGCGGCCTCCTCGGCACCGGCCTCGGACTGCTGTTCGCCGCCGGCATCGGCCTCGTGCTCCTCGTCGGACTCGTGTACGCGCTGTACGGGCTCGGCTGGTTCGAGGTCGCCCGCGTCGGCGCCCTCTACCGCACGCCCATCGCTCCGCTGCGACTGCAGCAGCGTGACCGCCCCGGCTTCGGCGGCTGGCTGCGCTCCCTCGGGCGTCAGGCGATCGACCCCCGCATGTGGCGAGCCGTCGCGAACTTCGCGATCTCGGCCGTGCTCGGCTTCATCGTGCTGCGACTCGCCTGGAGCCTCGTGTGGTCGATCATCATCTCCTTCGCGCCGCTCACCGCTGCGGATGCGGTGATGGGCCCGTTCGGCGGCGGAGGCATCCCCGTCGCCTGGGCGCCGCTGGTCGGTATCCTCGGCATCGCGGCCTCGGTGGTCGGGATGATCGGGCTGGCCCTGCTGCACCGCACGCTGTCCCTGGCGATCGTGGTCCGCAGCAAGGAGGTCGAGCTCACCGAACGTGTCCGTACCTCGACCGCACAGCGGGAGGGAGCAGTGCGCGCCGCGGATCTGGAGCGCACGCGCATCGAGCGTGACCTGCATGACGGAGTCCAGCCACGGCTCGTCTCCGTCGGCATGACGCTCGGGCTCGCCCAGCAGAAGATCGACAACGACCCCGACGCCGCGAAGGAACTCATCAACGAGGCGCACACCTCCACGAAGGCGGCGATCACGGAGCTGCGGCAGCTCGCCCGTGGCATCCACGCCTCCGTGCTCGACGACCGCGGCCTCGATGCTGCGCTGTCGGCCCTCGCCGGCCGATCGCACATCCCCGTGCACCTCGACGTGCGCATGGACGGGCGCTGCAGCCGCGAGGCGGAGGCCGCTGTGTACTTCTCGATCGCGGAATCCCTCACCAACGCCGCGAAGCATTCGCGAGCCAGTGAAGCGCGCGTGATCGTGCGACTCCGCGAGGGGAACACCCTCTGGGCGCGGGTCGAGGACAACGGCATCGGCGGCGCTCAGGTGCAGCCCGGTGGTGGCCTCGACGGCATCGCGAACCGCATCCTCGCCGCGGGCGGAACCTTCCGCCTCGACAGTCCGCAGGGCGGACCGACCAGCCTGGAGGTGAACGTCCCGTGCGCATCCTGATCTGCGAGGACTCGGTCCTCCTCCGCGAAGGACTCGTCCGTCTGCTCGAAGACGCCGGTCACCAGGTGGTCGCCGCTCTCCCCGACACGCATGGGCTCGAGGAAGCGGTGTCGAACACGGCACCCGACCTGTGCATCCTGGATGTCCGGCTTCCCCCCACGTTCACGGATGAAGGCATCCGTGCGGCGCTCGGACTCCGGTCGACGCATCCGTCCCTCGCCATCCTCGTGCTCTCGCAGTACGTCGAAGAGCGCTATGCCTCCGACCTGATCGCGGCGCAGGGGGGACCGCTCGGCTACCTGCTCAAGGATCGGGTCGCCGACGTGTCGGAGTTCCTCGCCTCGGTGCAGCGCCTCTCCGAGGGTGGGACGGTGCTCGATCCCGAAGTGGTCGCGCAGCTGCTCACGCGTCGGAACCGCGATGACAAGATGATGCGCCTCACGGAACGGGAGCGCACCGTGCTCGCACTGATCGCGGAGGGCAAGTCCAACCAGGCGATCGCCGGTCTCCTGTTCCTCTCGGAGGCGAGTGTCGAAAAGCACATCACCTCGATCTTCCAGAAGCTGGGCTTCGAGCAGGACGAGTCGGGCAACCGCCGCGTGCTCGCCGCCCTCGCCCATATCGAGAACACCGGTGGCCCGACGCCGCCGACCGGCCAGACAGGAGTGGCACGATGACCACCGACAACAACGGCGCCCCGGGCGAGCACACCCCGCTCACTCCGCCGCCCGCTTCTCCCCCGCCCACTGCCGCGCCGCAGACGCCGGCACCCCCGGCTCCCGCGCCGCAAGCGGCTCCGACGACGCCCCCTCCCGGTGGCTCGGGCGGTCGCTCGTCGGGAACGACGGCGGTCATGGTCATCACGGCCGTGGTCGGCGGCATCGCCCTGCTGGGCTCCGGAGGAACAGCCGCCGCGGCTGCGGCCGGGAACATCATGTCCTCGAGCCGCCCGGACTCGGTGCAGACCATGGGTGTGGACGGCATCGAGGGGATCGACGTCGATGCGGATGCGAGCAGCATGCGTGTCGAGTTCGGCGACGTCGACGAGGCACAACTGGCGATCACCAACGGCCGTGGCACCGCCTGGGCCTTCGAGCGTGACGGCGACGAGCTGATCGTCCGGAGCCCCGACGGCATGTTCGGCTGGTGGTTCGGCAACTGGTTCGGTGACGAGGAGATCGCCGTGCTGACCCTGCCGGAGAGTCTGCGTGGAGATGCGCTCGATGCCGACCTCAATCTGGACGCCGGCAGCCTGGACGTCGTGGGTGACTTCGGAGTGCTGGACGTCAGCGTCAATGCCGGGGCACTCGACGTGGAAGGCACGGCCGAGGAGCTCGATGCGCAGATGAACGCCGGTCGTGCCGACATCCTCCTCGACGGGGTGACCCGCGCCGACCTCGGCGTCTCCGCAGGCGATCTCACGATCGAACTGACCGGCACGGCGCCCACGGAGACCACGATCGAGGTGAACGCCGGAACGCTCGATCTGACCGTGCCCGACGTCGAGTACGCGATCACGCAGGAGGTCAGTGCCGGCACGTTGAACGCCAAGGTTGACGAAGGCTCCAGCTCACGGAGGACCATCGACGTGTCGCTGTCTGCGGGCACCGCGACGATCCGTCCCGGCCGCTGAACGCCGTCGAGGGTGGGGACTCTCCCGAGTCCCCACCCTCGATTCGGATTTTCCGTGTTTCTCCGGTAAAGTCTTGGAGGTTGACGGGGCTATAGCTCAGGCGGTTAGAGCGCTTCACTGATAATGAAGAGGTCCCAGGTTCAAGTCCTGGTAGCCCCACCCTTTAACTCAAGAAATTCCCTCACGGGGCCTTAGCTCAGTTGGTAGAGCGCCTGCTTTGCAAGCAGGATGTCAGGAGTTCGAATCTCCTAGGCTCCACAGGATCGAGAAGCCCCCGGCACCTGCCGGGGGCTTCTTCTAGCTGAGACTGATCTGGTAGTGGATCATCCCCGACCGGGACGCGACCCGATCGTAGAGGACGCGTGCGGTCGCGTTCGATTCCGCCGTGAGCCAATAGACCTTCGCCGAGCCGTGCTGCTCCGCCCAGGCGCGGACATGTGCGATCAATGCTCGACCGACGCCACCGCCGCGGACCTCGGGCGAGACGAACAGGTCTTCCAGGTAGCAGTAGTCCGTCGTCGTCCATGTCGCGGCATGCGTCAGCCAGTGGACGATGCCCACCGCTGTTCCGTTCTCGTCGCGAGCCAGCGCGCCGTGGATGCCGCTGCCTGCGTCGACCAGTCGTTCGAACGTCGCCGCGGTGGTGGCGTCGTCCAGGTCGGCCTCGTAGAAGGCGAGGTATCCCCGCCAGAGTGCGATCCACTCGTCATGGTCAGCCTCGGTGAGGGGTGCGATCGTCGTCATGACTCGAGGGTAGTGACCTCGGGCGACACCCTCACTCGACCGGACGCAGGTCTCGCAGGATCGTCGCGTGCCGCACGAGGAACGTGCGCTCGTCGAGCTTCTTGCGGCGGAGCCAGCCGGTCACCTCGTCGTTGTGCTTGCTCGCGTTGCAGGATGCGCAGGCCGGGACGACGTTGTCGAGCGTGTACCGACCGCCACGCGAGATCGGCTGGATGCAGTCGCGTTGCAACGCGGCACCCTCGCCACCGCAGTATGCGCATCCGCCCCAGGCGTCCATGAGGTCGTGCCACTGCGCATCGGTGAGGTCGTTGTCGACGCGCGCGAGCCGATTCTTCCGCCGCGTGGCGTACCGCGCTCGGGTCGCCGGCGACGCAGTGGCAGAGGAGACCTTGCGGGGGCGGCGCATGCGCTGATGCTACCGCCGGAAGACGGTGCCGGAACTCAGGCCGAGCCGACCGAGGTCAGTTCGTGCGGGGCGACGTTCAGCCGTTCCCCGCCGTCGGCCGTGACGATCACGATGTCCTCGATTCGCGCCCCCCACCCGCCGGCGAAGTAGATGCCCGGCTCGATGCTGAACGCCATGCCCTCACGCAGGATCAGGTCGTTGCCGGGCGCGATGTAGGGCTCCTCGTGCACCGAGACGCCGATGCCGTGGCCCGTGCGGTGCAGGAACGCCTCGCCCAGACCCGCTTCGGCGAGCACGTCCCGCGCGGCCGCATCGACCTGCGCGGCCGTCGCCCCCGGGCGGACGGCATCCACCGCCGCCTGCTGTGCTCGGACGAGCACCGCGATGCGCTCTGCCGCTTCAGGGTCGGGGCTGCCGACGACGTAGGTCCGCGTGCTGTCG
>JAQZBG010000167.1 GCA_029239165.1 Microbacterium sp.
TCACCTCGGGCGCGACTCGATTCCATGCCCTACACTCGAAGGACACCCGTGCCCGACCGGTACCGAAGGAGCTGCCGTGGTCCAGTTTGAAGTCCCCGCGATCGTCCCCGCCGATCCCGACGCGAACGTCGCCGACCTTCTGGTGAAGCGCGTCGCAGCGACCCCGGATCGTGCGCTCTTCTCGGTGCCGGACGACGACGGCTGGCGCGACATCTCCGCAGCCGACTTCCAGACCGCCGTGATCGCGCTGGCGAAGGGCTTCGCCGCCGCCGGCATCCAACCCGGTGAGAAAGTCGGCTTCCTCGCGCGCACCACGTACGAGTGGACGCTCGTGGATTTCGCCCTCTTCTACGCCGGCGCGGTGATGGTGCCGATCTACGAGACCAGCTCCCCGTCGCAGATCCAGTGGATCCTGGAAGACTCCGGGGCGATCGCTTTGATCGTCGAATCACCGGAGCACTTCGCCCGCGTCGATGAGGTCCGCGGGGATCTGCCCCTGATCCGCGAGGTGTGGCAGCTGCACCTCGGAGCCATCGACACCCTGACCGCCCAGGGCGCCTCGGTGACCGATGATGAGATCGAACGACGCCGCAGCCTCGCCGTCGGCTCCGACATCGCGACCCTCATCTACACCTCCGGGTCCACCGGACGACCGAAGGGCTGCGTCCTCACGCACAGCAACTTCGTCGAGCTGTGCCGCAACTCTGCGAAAGCGCTCGACGCCGTCGTGCAGACCCCCGGTGCGTCGACGCTCCTCTTCATCACCACGGCCCACGTGTTCGCGCGGTTCATCTCGATCCTCGACATCCACGCCGGCGTCCGCACGGGACACCAGCCCGACACGCGCCAGCTGCTCCCCGCCCTCGGCTCGTTCAAGCCCACCTTCCTCCTCGCGGTGCCCCGCGTGTTCGAGAAGGTCTACAACTCCGCCGAGCAGAAGGCAGAGGCGGGCGGCAAAGGCAAGATCTTCCGTGCCGCAGCCGACGTCGCCATCGAGCACTCGAAGCTCCTGGAAGCGGGCAAGAAGATCCCCTTCGGGATGAAGCTCAAGTTCGCGCTCTTCAACAAGCTCGTCTACAGCAAGCTCCGTGAGGCGATGGGCGGCAAAGTCGTGTACGCGGTCTCGGGCTCCGCTCCCCTGGGCTCGCGCCTCGGCCACTTCTTCCACAGCCTCGGCGTCGTCATCCTCGAGGGATACGGCCTCACCGAGACGACGGCGCCCGCTACCGTGAACCTGGCGGACAAATCCAAGATCGGGACCGTCGGTCCCGCGCTTCCGGGTGTGGGCGTGCGCCTCGCCGACGACGGCGAGATCGAGGTGCGAGGCATCAACGTGTTCAAGGAGTACTGGAACAACCCCGAAGCGACGGCGGAGGCCTTCAGCGAGGGCGGCTGGTTCCACACCGGAGACATCGGCAGCTTCGACTCCGAAGGCTTCCTCACGATCACCGGGCGCAAGAAGGAGATCATCGTCACGGCCGGCGGCAAGAACGTCGCCCCTGCGGCGCTCGAGGACCCGATCCGCGCCAACCCGATCATCGGGCAGGTCGTCGTCGTGGGCGACCAGCGTCCGTTCATCTCGGCGCTCATCACCCTCGACCCGGAGATGCTCCCGACCTGGCTCGCGAACAACGGCCTCGACGCCAAGATGTCGCTCACCGATGCGTCGAAGAACGCCACAGTCCGCGCCGAGGTGCAGCGCGCGGTCGACATCGCGAATGCCCATGTCTCGCGTGCCGAGTCGATCCGAAAATTCACGATCCTCGACTCGGAGTGGACGGAGGCATCCGGTCATCTGACGCCGAAGCTCTCGATCAAGCGCAACGTCATCATGAACGACTTCGCCGACGAGATCACAGCGATCTACGACGAGCCGGTCGCCACGACCAACGTGGCGATCGGCGGCTGACGCCCCGATGCGTGAAGAAGGGCCCCGCTCAGGCGGGGCCCTTCTTCACGCACTCAGAACCAGGCGCTCTCGCGTACCTCGCGCATGGCGACCTTGCGGGTCTCCGGATCCAGTCGCGTCAGGAAGAGCTTGCCGTCGAGATGATCGGTCTCGTGCTGCAGCGCCTGGGCCAGCAGACCTTCCCCCTCGAGCACCACCGGAGCGCCGTCGAGGTCGATGCCTTCGACGCGGGCCCACGGGTAGCGCTGCGCATCATGCCAGAGACCGGGAACAGAGAGGCATCCCTCCCCCGTCGGCTGCGGTTCGCCGCGCACCTCGGTGAGGACGGGATTGAGCACGTATCCGATGTCACCGTCGATGTTGTAGCTGAACGCGCGGAGCGCCACCCCGATCTGCGGCGCCGCCACACCCGCCCGTCCGGGAAGCTCGACGGTGTCCACGAGGTCTGCCACGAGCGCCCGGACCCCCTCGTCGATCTCGTCGATCGGCGCGCAGACGCTGCGCAGAACCGGGTCGCCGAAGATGCGGATCTCACGCACCGCCATCAGGCAGCCTTCGCCCGCAGGCCCTCGACCAGCAGTGCCGCCAGCTCGCGGGCGGCGATCCGGGTTTCCGGCAGCAGGTTCGCGAACACGATCGTCCCTCCGCCGGCGATCTGCGGGTCATAAGGGACGCGGACGACGCTGCGGGCCCGTGTGGCGAAGTGCGCCTGCAGTTCGTTCAGACGCACCAGCGGAGTTCCCGGCGTCGACTGGTTGAGGACCACGATCGCGTCGCGCGCCTGTTCCGCATAGCCGTTGGTCTCGAGCCAGGTGAGCGTCTCGGAGGCCAGCCGGGCCTCGTCGACGCTGAGCCCGGAGACGATGACGATCTGATCCGCGAGGTCCAGGGTCGCCGACATCACGGAGTGGACGATCCCGGTTCCGGTGTCCGTCAGGACCAGCGAGTAGTAGTGCGCAGCGACGCCGGCGACGTCACGATAGTCGCTGTCGCTGAAGGCTTCGGCGATGCGCGGGTCGGAGTCGGACGCGAGGACGTCGAGTCGCGTCGCGTCCCTCGCCACGATCGCCGAGATGTCGTGGTATCCCTTGACATCGTCGTGGATACGGACGAGGTCCCGCACGGACTTGTTGTGATGCGGACGCACGATGCGCTCGGCGAGCGTGCCACGGTCGGGGTTCGCATCGACGGCGATCACCCGATCCTCGCGTGCGTCGGCCAGAGCCATGCCGAGCAGCGCGGTGATCGTCGTCTTGCCGACGCCGCCCTTGCGCGACAGCACGGGCACGAACCGCGCTCCGCCGGCGAGCGGCGCGGCGATCCTCGCAGACAGAGCCTTGCGCTCCCGCGCACGACGCCCGTCCCCGATGTTGATGCGCCGCCCCGATACGGCGTAGAGGAAGTGACTCCACGCTCCTTCCGGTTCCGGCTTCGCGACCCGGTGCGGGTCCAGCAGCCGGTCCGCGGTGAGCAGGTCGGCGGACTCCCTCGAAGCGTCGCCCAAGTCGTCCAGGCGTTTCGAGGTGAGTGTGACATCGATCCGCGGAGCAGGCCGCGCAGGCGGGGATGCGACGGACTTGTTCTCATCGGGAATGGACACGGACCTGTTCTCCTTCTCGATGGGCACTCGCGCGGGCGTGGGTGCCGCCGATGCCGGTGCGGCGTCGGCTTTCGCTCTGGCGAGGAAGCGCGCCGCAGCGGCCGCCTCTTCGGGCTGCACGCCGTCGTCCTCCGCGGCCTCGACGGACGACGTCACATCGGGCTCCTCGATGACCACGGCGTCGACGATGGTCTCCGTGCGGGGATGGACGAGCGGCGGCGTCGACGCCGCAGGCTCATCGATCGCGGCGACATGGACGACCATCGGTTCGATGACAGGGCCCTCGACATCGGGCTCCTCGCCGGCCGACGACCGGCCCACGGGTTCTTCGGCCCTGACCTTCTCGGGAGCCTGCGACGCGGCGGCTGCCTTCTTCGACTTCTTCGCCGTGCCCATACGCTCCGTCGGAGCGGCGGCCTTCTCCGCGCCGAGAGCACCTGATGACAGTGGCTTCGTCGTGGATGTGGGCTGCGCCGCGGACTGCACGACAGCGGGTGGGTCGATCACGAGGTCGCCCACGACCTCGCCTTCGACGACCCCGTCGTCGGCCAGGTCGTCGTCCTCGTCGGCGGGCAGCGTCACGCTGATCTGCGCGGTCCCGCCGAGGATGCCGATGCCGGCCGTGTCGAGCGACGCGGCTTCATCGAGCACCCCCAGCGGGGTCTCCTCGGGGTCGTTGATGTTCTTCGGTGTCACGATGTCGCTCCAAGCCTGTGCGGACCTCGGGATGCGCACACGGTGCGCAGGCCTCGCCCGCCCAAGATTAGTGCGCGGGGCGGATCACGACCAAAAGATCTCCGGCGTCCACCTGCTGCGTCTCCGCGATCGCGTGACGTTCGACGACGCCGTCGACGGGAGCGGTGATGGCCGCTTCCATCTTCATCGCCTCGATCGACGCGACGGGCTCGCCCGCGCGGACAGCGGTGCCGACGTCGACTTTGAGGGTGACGACGCCCGAGAACGGAGCCGCGACCTGCCCGGGAACGGAGGTGTCCGCCTTCTCGACCTCGTGCGCGTCGACGACGATCGAGCGATCGCGCACGAACACGGGGCGAAGCTGTCCGTTGAGCGTCGTCATCACGGTCCGCATGCCCTTGTCATCCGCCTCACCGATGGCCTCGATGCCGACGTAGAGCTGCACTCCGCGATCGATCTCGATCAGGTGCTCCTGCCCGGCGACCAGCCCGTAGAGGTAGTCGCTGGTGTCGAGGACCGAGAGATCGCCGAAGAGCTCGCGGCGCTCCGCGAATTCCGCGCTCGGACCGGGGAACAGCAAGGTATTCAGTCGTGTCCGCCGCTCGGCGCTGGTGCCGGCGAGTGCCGCCTCGTCTTCCGAGGTGATCTCCGTGAGGCCGAGCCGCACCGAACGCCCGGCGAGGACCTTGGTGCGGAACGGCTCCGGCCACCCACCGGGAAGATCACCGAGCTCACCGGCCATGAAGCCCACGACCGAATCCGGCACATCGTACTTCTCCGGGTTGGCCTCGAAGTCTGCAGGATCGGCCTTCACGGCTGCGAGGTGGAGAGCCAGGTCGCCGACGACCTTCGACGAAGGCGTCACCTTCGGCACGCGGCCCAGGATCCGGTCGGCCGCCGCGTACATGTCCTCGATGAGCTCGAAGTCGTCGGCGAGGCCCAGTGCCTTGGCTTGCTGACGCAGGTTCGAGAGCTGACCGCCGGGGATCTCGTGGTGGTAGACGCGGCCCGTCGGCCCTGGAAGCCCGGACTCGAACGGAGCGTACGTGCGACGCACCGCCTCCCAGTAGGGCTCGAGATCGGAGACTCCGTCGAGCGAGATTCCGCTGTCGCGCTCCGTATGCGCGAGTGCCGCCACGAGCGACGACAGGGACGGCTGGCTCGTCGTCCCGGAGAGCGGCGCCGACGCGGCATCGACCGCGTCCACGCCGACGGCGCTGGCCGCGAGGAGCGTGGCCAGCTGACCACCCGGAGTGTCGTGCGTGTGCAGATGGACGGGGAGATCGAACCGTTCACGCAGCGCCGCGACGAGCTTCGCGGCGGCAGCCGGACGCAGCAGACCCGCCATGTCCTTGATCGCGATGATGTGCGCACCCGCCGCGACGATCTGGTCGGCGAGGTTCAGGTAGTAGTCGAGCGTGTAGAGATCTTCCGCCGGGTCGAGCAGGTCGCCGGTGTAGCAGAGCGCCACTTCGGCGACCGCTGTGCCCGTGTTGCGGACCGCCTGGATGGCAGGACGCATCTGCTCCACATCGTTGAGAGCGTCGAAGATGCGGAAAATGTCGACGCCGCTGGCGGCTGCCTCGGCGACGAACGCCTCGGTGACAGCCGTCGGGTAAGGCGTGTAGCCGACCGTGTTGCGGCCGCGCAAGAGCATCTGGATCGCGACGTTCGGCAATGCGGCTCGAAGCTTGTCCAGGCGCTCCCACGGGTCCTCGCCGAGGAAACGGAGGGCGACGTCGTAGGTCGCACCACCCCAGGCCTCCACGGACAGCAGCCCGGGAGTCAGCCGTGCGAGATAAGGCGCTGCGGCGACGAGGTCCTTCGTCCGCACCCGCGTCGCGAGGAGGGACTGGTGCGCGTCGCGGAAGGTGGTATCGGTGATCGCCAGCGCCGTCTGCTCGCGAAGGCTGCGGGCGAAGCCCTCGGGCCCGAGCTCCTGAAGTCGCTGGCGAGAGCCGGGCACCGGCTCGGTGGCGAGATCGAGCGTCGGCAGCTTGGACGCGGGGTCGATGACGCCGGGGTGGGTGCCGTGCGGCTTGTTGACGGTGACGTCGACCAGCCAGTTGAGGTACTTCGTCCCCCGGTCCTTCGACACGCGGCCGCGCAACAGCGCGGGCCGCTCGTCGATGAACGACGTGCTCACATCGCCGGCGATGAATGCGTCGTCCTCGAGAAGTGCCTGCAGGAAAGGAATGTTGGTGGAGACGCCGCGGATGCGGAACTCGGCCAGTGCACGACGTGCGCGGGCGACGGCAGCGGGGAAGTCCCGACCACGGCAGGTCAGCTTCGCGAGCATCGAGTCGAAGTGCGGGCTGATCTGCGCACCCTGGTGAAC
>JAQZBG010000501.1 GCA_029239165.1 Microbacterium sp.
CTCATGGGCAAGTTCATCTACGAGGGCGCGGTCAAGGTCGACTTCGACGACCGCGTCCTGGCTCACCTCATGGTGGTCATCAGCGCGAAGCTCCGTCGCGGAGAGTCCTTCTCGTTCAGCTGGAAGGACGACCCGAGCATCGGCAACGGGCGCACGACGGTCTGGGTGCACTCACACGCTTCGCTCGTCTACAAGTTCTACGGCAGCCGGCAGCCGCCGATCAACCGGGCATGGGTGGAGGCGCTCATCCACACCGCCAACTCGGTCACGGGACTGCACATCGTGCCCGAACCGCCGGAGCACACCGAGGAGATCTACCCCCACCACGAGATGTGATGCCGTCGCCTGCGGTGGAGCACGCCGTCGTCCCGTGACCGGGCGAGGTGCGAGAGGACTGATTGCACCCGCGTCAAGGGGTATGACCGGTCCGCGCGGCCTGCGGACACTGAACGCATGAGCGACCCCCTGCTGAGCACCACGGAGATGCGCATCGGCACCATATCGACGCTGCGGGAGCTCGCGGCAGTCGTTCACGACAGCGGTCGTGCCTACGTGCGCTACAGCGAGGGTCCCGAGAACGATCAGGACACCAGCATCGACACGGAGAGCGGCCTCGCGCTGCCCGGGCTGTCCGTCAATCCCCTGCATGCCGAGGAGTGGTGGACACGTCCCTTCGAGGATTGGCTCGCCCGGCAGGTGTGTCAGTATCGCGACCTGCAGGAGAAGAACCCCGGGCGCTATCCGTGGGCGCTCCTCGGGCGCGAGGTCGGGCGAGGTCCCGACTGCGAGCCGCTGCTGCGTGCCGTGGTGCCGCTCGCGCGGCTCGACGATCGGCTGCTCGCCGAGGCGGAGCATCGCTACCGGACGCGGTTCGATGCGGGGCAGGGACCGGAGGACTGAGCGGGGATGCGGCGTTAGCACGCGTGCCGACGGGGTGCAATGGCGTGGGCGAGCCCTCCCTGACCCGGCACCCTGGAGGGCATGGTCTTCCTTGGATATCACGCGTCCCACGAGCAACTGCCCCCGTCGACGCTGCTGGCCGCCGTCCAAGAGGCGGAGCGAGCCGGCTTCGACGGGGCGATGTGCTCCGATCACCTCGCGCCGTGGGGCTTGGCGCAGGGCGAGTCCGGCTTCGCCTGGAGCTGGCTGGTTCGACGGGCGCTTCTGGTGCGCGCTCGGCTCGGGCGAGGCCCTCAACGAGCATGTCACCGGGGACGCCTGGCCGGCCAAGCCCGAGCGCCAGGACCGCCTGGTGCAGGCCGCCGACGTCATGCGCCGGCTCATCGCCGGTGAGAGGGTGACGCACGACGGGGCCTTCCAGGTCCACGACGCCCGCGTCTGGTCGCGACCGCAGAACCCGGCGCCGTTGCGCGCCGCCGCCGCCTCGGCCGAGACGGCGGCGTGGGCCGCGTCGTGGGCCGACGGCGTCGTGACGGTCGGTCACGACCCCGAGACCGTCGGGCGGATCCTGTCGGCATACAAGGATGCCGGGGGCCGAGGGCCGTGCGCCGTGCAGGTGCACGTGAGCCTCGCCGACTCGCACTCCGAGGCGCTGCGGACGGCGGGCGACCAATGGCGCCAGGCGACCGTCGACCCCGCTCTGATGTGGGAGCTCATGCAGCCGGAGGACTTCGATCGGCTCGCCGACCCCGCCGACACCGCAGCGCTCGAGCGCGGCATCCTGATCTCCGCCGAGGAGGAGGATGTCGCCGAGCGCCTCGGGGCGCTGGTCGCCGCCGGCGCCGACGAGCTCTTCCTCCACCCTGTCGGGAAGGACCAGAGTTCCTTCCTGGGGCGCGCACGAGAGGGGCTCCTGGACTCGATCAGGGCGCGCGCCTGAGCGCGGGGTCGCTCCGGTGGTTGCGGGCCGACGGCATGCCCTGACGGAGCCTGCACGCCCGGCGGTATCGCCCGCTGAGAATGCGCTCCTGTCAATCCCCTCCCGCGAAGGGCCGCTCGGGCGGAAACATGTCGATCAATCGAAGGAGGACGCTGTGCCTGATTTCACCCCGGAGGAGGCCGGCCCTCGCCGCGGCGAAGCCGTGGTGTTCTGGTCGTGGATCACGCTCCTGGGCGTCGGCCTCGCCTACATGATCACCATTCCGCTGATGGGACAGTAGCCATGAGACAGCTTCGCGACAACGCGCTCAGTCTCCTGTTCGGCGGCCTGTTCGTGCTGGCACTCGCCGGTCAGTCGGTGGCCGGCTGGCTGGAGAACAACGAGCGCCTGCAGCAGCACGGGATGCCGCCCGAGGCGTTCGGAGCCTTCGTGACGTCGTCGGACTTCGTCGTCGACGTCGCCGAGAACTGGCAGTCGGAGTTCCTGCAGTTCTTCCTCTTCATCGCGGCGACGATCTGGTTCGTGCAGCGCGGCTCACCCGAATCGAAGAAGCCCGGCGATGAGGGTCCCGGCACCGACAAGGATCAGATGGTCGGCCAGCACGCGCGACCGGATTCACCCTCATGGGCCAAGGCCCGCGGCATCCGTCAGACGATCTTCTCGAACTCGCTGCTGCTGGTGATGGGAGC
>JAQZBG010000168.1 GCA_029239165.1 Microbacterium sp.
GCGCGGGTCGACGCCGGAGATGTCGCGCCCGGCGCAGAACGCGCGACCCTCGCCGCGGAGCACCAACGCGCGTACGCCCGCCGCCTCCGCGGCCTCGTAGGCGGCATCCAACTCACCCAGCGCCTGCTCGTCGAGCGCGTTCAACTTCGCCGGTGCGTTCAGCACGACCGTGGCGACGTCGTCGGCGATGGTGAGATCGATCATGAGGGCTCCTGCTCAGACGTCGTAGTCGACGACGACACGGTCGCTGGTGGGGTGGGACTGGCAGGTGAGGACGAATCCGCGTTCGAGTTCGTCGGGCTCCAGGGCGTAGTTCTCGGTCATGGTGACGCTGCCCTCGAGCACGCGCGCCCGGCAGGTGCCGCAGACGCCGCCCGCACAGGCGAAGGGGGCATCGGGGCGCACGCGCAGGGCGGCGTTGAGCACCGACTCATGGGCGTCGACCGGGCTCTCCACGGTCGACGAGACGCCGTCGAGTGTGACCTCGATGCGCACGGTCCGTTCGCCCGCTCGTACCTGCACGGGCCGGGCCGCGCGAGCGGGCTCATCGCCGGTCGTGAACAGCTCGAACCGGATGTGCGACCGATCGACGCCGACGTCGGCCAGCACCTCACGGCAGAGGTCGACGAGCGCGAGCGGTCCGCACAGGAACCACTCGTCGACGGTGGCCGGCGGGATGAGCGTGCCGAGGATCGTGCGCAGCTTCTCCTCATCGATCCGGCCGGAGAGCACCGGGGCGGCCCGCTGCTCCCGCGAGAGCACGTGGTGCAGCACGAGCCGAGTCGGATAGCGGTCCTTGAGGTCGGCGAGGTCTTCGAGGAACATCACATCGAGAGTGGCGCGGTTCGTGTAGAGCAGCGTGAACCGCGACGTGTCGGACCGGGTCAGGACCGTATGGGCGAGGGCCATCAGCGGCGTGATGCCCGAGCCCGCGGCGATGCCGACCACATGGCGGTGGTCGAGGTCGTCGAGCCCGGAGGTGAACGTACCCTGCGGGCTCATCACGTCGATCTCGAACCCGGGGTGGAGACCGGCCTGCGCCCACGTGGAGAAGAGTCCGCCCTCGTCGCGCTTGACGGCGACGCTGAGGCGCGTGTCGTGCCCATCGTCGCGGTGCTCCGGCGCGCGGCACAGCGAGTAGGAACGCCGCACCTCGACCCCGTCGAGCGTGGTGCGCAGGGCGACGTACTGGCCGGGCAGGTGGTCGTACTCGTCGGCGAGCGCGGCAGGCACCGTGAACGTCACCTCGACCGCGTCGTCGGTGAGCGGACGCACATCTTCGACCGTGAGGGTGTGGAAGCGGGCGCGCTTTCGAGGAGCGGCCTCGCGCGGAGCGGCCGAACGCGGGACGGATGTCGGCACGGAAGTGAAGAGCGACATGTCAGTGCACCTTGAAGTGGTCGAAGGGCTCGAGGCAGGCGCGGCACTCGAACAGCGCCTTGCACGACGTGGAGCCGAAATGGGAGACCTCATGAGTGTCGAGCGAGCCGCAACGCGGGCAGCGCACGCTCAGGGAGAGCCGGATGGGACCGCTCGACACGGCGGCGCGGCCGGACGGCGGGGCGATGCCGTAGGCCGCGAGCTTGGCCTTGCCGGCATCCGACATCCAGTCCGTCGTCCAGGCGGGGGAGAGGACGAGCCGCACCTCGACCCGGTCGAACCCCGCCGCCGTGAGCGCGAGGATGACGTCGTCGCGGATCGTGTCCATCGCCGGACAGCCGCTGTACGTCGGGGTGATGTCGACCCAGACGCGATCGCCATCGGCCTCGACCGCGCGGAGCACACCGAGGTCCTCGATCGTGAGCACGGGCACCTCGGGGTCGGGCACGGCGGCGGCGATGCGCCAGGCGGCCTGAGTCGGGGTGAGGGTCACCATGACGCCCCCGGATGCCGTCGCGCGAGCACCTGCATCTCGGCGAGGATGTGGCCGAGCGGCGTCGCGTGGGCACCGTGCCGCCCGCCGGCGGACGAGGCCGCGAGAGCCGGAACCGTCAGCTCGGCCTCGGCGAAGACCGTATCGACCACGCCGTCGAATCCGGCGCGCAGGCTTGACGGGCGCACCGCCGCATCGCCGAGCCGCTCGATCAGATCGTCGTCGCGGAACAGTTCCTCCACATACGGCCAGACGTCACCGACCGCGCGGATGATCCTGGCCCGCGACTCCTCCGTGCCCCCGGCGAGACGCAGCATCCACTGCACGGCGTGATCGCGGTGGTAGTCGACCTCTTTGAGCGACTTCTCGGCGATCGCCGCGAACGTCTCATCGCTGCTGGTGCGGAGCGCCGAGTAGAGCTCGAACATGTAGGTCGCCACCACGAACTGGCGGGCGATGGTCTGGGCGAAGTCGCCGTTGGGCTGCTGCACGATCCAGGCGCAGCGGAACTCCGGCTCGTCGCGGAAGAAGGCGAGGTCGTCTTCGCTGCGACCGTCGTAGGACCCGGCGTAGTGCAGGAACGAGCGCGCGTGGCCGAGGAGGTCGAGGGCGATGTTGCCCAGCGCCACGTCTTCTTCGAGCTCGGGCGCGCGGGAGATCCAGGCCCCCAACTGCTGGGAGAGGATGAGCGCATCGTCACCGAGGCGCAGGGCGTACTCGGCGACATCGGCCGAGGGGGCGACGGCCCCGGTTCCCGAGAGTTCCTGCGAGAGGGTGAGCGCGTCGACCGAGACGTCGCCGTGGACGTCGATCTCCTCGTGCGGGGCGTTCGGGTGCGCGGCGCTCGGGTGTGGTGCGCTCACAGGTGCGGCACCCCCTCGGATGCCGTGTAGTAGACGGCGTGGCGGTAGTTCTTGCCGGCGGGGCTCTCGAAGTAGGCGCCCTTGGCATCCGGGTCGCTCGTCGTGATGGCCTCGGCCGGGGCGACCCAGATCGAGACGCCCTCGCCGCGGCGGGTGTAGAGGTCGCGGGCGTTGCGGATCGCCATCTCGGCGTCCGGCGCGTGCAGCGAGCCGACATGAACGTGGCTCAGCCCGCGGTTCGCGCGGACGAACACCTCCCACAGGGGCCAGGGCTCGCGCTCGTGGGCGCCGGGCGTCGCCATCACGCCACCGCCTTGGTCTTGAGGGACTGCTTGCGGGCATATTCGGCCGCAGCGTCCCGCACCCAGGCGCCCTCTTCGTGCGCGGTGCGACGGCGCTCGAGCCGCTCGGCGTTGCACGGACCGTTGCCGCGCAGGACCTCGAAGAACTCGTCCCAGTCGATCTCGCCGATCACGTACTGCCCGGTCTCCTCGTCGAAGCGCAGGTCGGGGTCGGGGAGCGTGACGCCGAGGATCTCGGCCTGAGGGACGAGCATGCCGACGAAGCGCTGACGCAGCTCGTCGTTCGAGAAGCGCTTGATCTTCCACTTCATCGACTGCGCGGAGTTCGGGGACTGGTCGTCGGGCGGTCCGAACATCGCCAGGCTCGGCCAGTACCAGCGGTTCACGGCATCCTGTGCCATCTGCCGCTGCTCGTCGGTGCCGCGCATGAGCGAGAGGAGGATCTCGAAGCCCTGGCGCTGGTGGAACGACTCCTCCTTGCAGACGCGAACCATCGCGCGGCCGTAGGGACCGTACGACGCCCGGCACAGCGGCACCTGGTTGCAGATCGCGGCGCCGTCGACGAGCCAGCCGATCGCCCCCATGTCTGCCCAGGTGGGGGTCGGGTAGTTGAAGATCGAGGAGTACTTGGCCTTGCCGCTGATGAGCTGTTCCATCATCTCGTCGCGGGTCGCGCCCAGGGTCTGCGCGGCGGAGTAGAGATACAGGCCGTGACCGGCTTCGTCCTGCACCTTGGCCATCAGGATCGCCTTGCGTTTGAGGCTCGGAGCACGCGTGATCCAGTTGCCCTCCGGCTGCATGCCGATGATCTCGGAGTGCGCGTGCTGGGAGATCTGCCGGATCAGGGTCTTGCGGTACGCGTCGGGCATCCAGTCGCGCGGCTCGATGCGCTGCTCGTTCGCGAGGAGTTCGTCGAAGAGACGCTCCTCATCGGAGATCTCGCCCACGAGGGACAGGTCTGCGGGACTGGTCATCATCGACTCCTCGGCATCGGGCCATCTTTACTGACCGATCGTTAGGTAATTCTGACACAGAGGAAGACGCGTATCAAGACGACCTCGCAGCGCGGGTCAGTGCGAGCGGGAGATCAGCTCCAGGAGGGCGCGACCGTACGCCTCGGACGGGTCCGGATGCTCGAAGACGGCGGATTCGTCGGCGATCTCGATCTCGACGCGGAAGGCGTCCTCGACGCGCGTCAGGGAGCGGAACGTTCCGCGCAGCAGCTCACGCAGCTGATCCTCCCGTGGCAGCCACACCGCATCGGCGAGGGTCACCGCGTCGAGCGCCCACTCGGTCGTGCCGTTGAAGGCGAGGTCTGTTCCGCTCGGGGTCTGCCTGGCCTCGATCGTCATCTCGCTCACCGTGAAGATCTCGGCCTCCGCCTCGAGCTCGACTTCGTCCGGGAGGTCGAGCTGGAACCGGTCGCCCTCCGCGGGGTGCCAGACGAGTCCGGCCTCTCGAAGGGTGACGGCGAGCTCGCGAGTGATCATCCCCTCACGCTAGACGACGCGGGAGCACCCGCGGCGCGAGTGAGGCGGGGACGAAAGGCGCTCGTGTCGGCGGGGTGAGGCAGAGTGGGGGGATGACGTCCCTCGCCCCCGCCGACACCCGTGGCGCCGCGCTCGCCGCACTACGCGAACTCGTCGGCCGTCCGGACGCCGACTTCCACGACGGGCAGTACGAGGCGATCGAGGCGCTGGTCGAAGGGCGCCGGCGTGCGCTCGTGGTGCAGCGCACCGGATGGGGCAAGTCCGCGGTGTACTTCGTGGCGACGCTGCTGCTGCGACGTCAGGGAGCGGGGCCGACCGTGCTCGTCTCGCCGCTGCTGGCGCTCATGCGCGACCAGATCGCCGCGGCGGAGCGTGCGGGAGTACGCGCGGTCGCGATCAACTCCACCAACGCGCACGAGTGGTCCGACGTGCTCGCTCAGCTCGATCGCGACGAGGTCGACGTGCTGCTGGTCTCACCTGAGCGGCTCAACAACCCTGCCTTCCGCGAGCAGCAGCTGCCGGCGCTCGTGCGCCGCATCGGGATGCTCGTGGTCGACGAGGCGCATTGCATCAGCGACTGGGGGCACGACTTCCGCCCCGACTACCGGCGGCTGCGCGACCTGATCGCGCAGATGCCCGCGGATGTGCCCGTGCTGGCGACCACCGCCACTGCGAACAGCCGCGTCGTGGCGGATGTGGCCGAGCAGCTCGGCAGCCTCCAGGCCGGCGAGGGCGACGCGGCACCGGTGCTCACGATCCGCGGGCCGCTCGCGCGCACGTCGCTGCGGTTGGGGGTGCTGCGGCTGCGCGACTCGGCGAGCCGCCTGGCCTGGCTGCTGAGCCACCTGGATGACCTGCCGGGCTCCGGCATCATCTACACGCTGACCGTGGCGGCTGCGGTCGACACGGCCCGGCTGCTGCGCGATCACGGGCACGACGTGCGGGCATACACCGGCCAGACCGACACCGAGGAGCGCGCCGAATCCGAGGGGATGCTCAAACGCAACGAGGTCAAGGCGCTCGTCGCGACCAGTGCGCTGGGGATGGGCTTCGACAAGCCCGATCTGGGTTTCGTCCTGCACCTCGGGGCACCGTCGTCGCCCGTGGCCTATTACCAGCAGGTCGGACGTGCCGGTCGTGCGAGCGAGAGCGCCGACGTGCTGCTGCTCCCCGGTGTCGAGGACCGCGACATCTGGCACTACTTCGCGACAGCGTCGATGCCCGACCGGGAGCGGGCGGAGCGCGTGATCGGCGCGCTCGGCGACGCCCCGATCTCGACGCCGGCGCTCGAGGCCATGGTCGACATCCGACGGACGCCACTCGAGCTGCTGCTCAAGGTGCTCGACGTCGACGGCGCGGTGCGACGCGTGCAGGGCGGCTGGGTGGCGACGGGGGAGCCCTGGACGTATGACGCGGAGCGCTACGAGCGCATCGCCGCCGAGCGTGTCGCAGAGCAGCAGCACATGATCGAGTACGAGCAGACCGACGGCTGCCGCATGGAGTTCCTGCAGCGTGCCCTCGACGACGACACGGCCGCCCCGTGCGGTCGTTGCGACAACTGCGCGGGCGGATGGTTCCCCCGCGAGATCGGGGAGTCCGCGACCACCCAGGCCGCGGAATCGCTCGACCGGGTCGGTGTTCCGATCGAACCTCGCCGCGCCTGGCCGACCGGTGCCGATCGGCTGGAGGTGCCGGTCAAGGGCCGCATCCCCGCCGACGAGCAGGCGGGCGAGGGGAGGGCGCTGGCACGACTCACCGATCTCGGGTGGGGTGGAGCGCTGCGCGAGACCTTCGCCGCGGGCGCGACGGATGCGCCGGTGACGCCGCAGCTGCTGCAGGCCTGCATCCGTGTGCTCGCCGGCTGGGGGTGGGAGGAGCGCCCGGTGGCCGTCGTCGCCCTGCCGTCGCGGTCCCATCCGCTGCTCGTGGACTCGCTCGCGCGCGGCCTCGCCGACGTCGGACGGCTGCCCTATCTCGGCGCGCTCGAACCGGTCGGGGGCGGTCCGA
>JAQZBG010000169.1 GCA_029239165.1 Microbacterium sp.
CCCCCGCGACGTCCGACGAAGCCGAGCCGCGGGGCGAAGGAGCGTCGGTTGAAGGCCAAGCAGCGACGCACCGATGTGAAGAGCATGCGCCGTCGGCCCCGCGAGGACTGACCGCGAGGGGACGGGCGTCAGACCGTGCGCCAGTCGTCGCTCGAGATGCTCGCGCCCGCCTGCGGACCCATCTGCAGCATGCCGCCGTCGATGACAAGAGAGGTGCCGGAGATGTATGCCGCTTCCGGGGACGCGAGGAACGCGATGAGGGCGGCGACCTCGCGGGCGTCGCCCGGTCGTCCCAGCGGGATGCCTGCGCGATGCTCGGTGTGCGGATCCGTGTCGGTCTGACCTGTCATCGGTGTGGCGATCTCGCCCGGCGCGACGCTCACTGCGCTGATGCCATGCGCGCCGAGTTCGAGTGCGAGGTTCTTCATGAGTCCGTCGAGGCCGTGCTTCGCCGCGTCGTAGGCGCTGGAGCCGACCATCGGCTGGTGTGCGTGCACGCTCGTCACCGAGATCAGCCGGCCACCGCGTTCGCCGGCGACCATCGCCCTCGCCGCGCGCTGGAGACAGATGAACGCACCGGTGAGGTCGGTGAGCAGCACCCGGTTCCAGTCGTCGAGGGAGAGCTCCAGGAAGGGCGTGCTCACCCCGGCCCCGGCGTTGTTCACGAAGACGTCGATGCCGCCCAGCTCTTCGATCAGGCCGTCGATCACATCGCCGCAGCGGGGGACGTCGGTGACATCGAGCTGTGCGACGACGGCACGCGCGCCATGTGTGCGTACCTCCTCCGCCGTCTCCTCCGCGCCCGCGCGATCAGAATGCCAGGTCACGCCGACGTCGATCCCCGCGGCGCCGAGCGCGACAGCGGTGGCGCGACCGATCCCGGAATCCGCCGCCGTCACGATCGCGTGTCGGGGTTTCCTGTCGTGGTGAGTTCCGAACATCTCCGCCTCCTCGTCGTGTCTGCTTCCGAGCACGCTAGGAGGTATCGGTGAGGGCGGGGAACCGGTTGACGGAACGGATCAGCGACGCTAGCGCGACGCCTGGATCACCGTCGTCGTGCGCGAAGTTCATCAAGCCTTGTGTGTGGCGACCTCGGCCTCGATCGGTCCCCACCCGCTGTCGAGCAGCCGGAAGCCGGCTTCGATGGTCGAGAGGGGATCTTCGCTGCCGTTGACGAGCAGCTGCATCTGCAGCACGAACCGCGCATAGATCCGGATCTCGGCGATCGGCTCGGCGAGACCGAGTTCCTCGGCGATGGCCTCGGCGAGGGCGTCCTCGTGCCGGAGCCACATCTTCGCCCCGTACTCGCGCAGCGCCGGGGTCTCGTTGAGGAAGCGCATGAAGATGCGGGTGACGTCGTTGCCATGCTCGTCGACGTTCGCCCGGAGTTCGGCGGCGTAGAAGTCGTGGATCGCGCGGTTGATCGTGCCGCCGGCCGGCCGGTCACGGACCGCGGACACCAGGCGGTCGCGCTGCTCGTCGTCCTCGTCGAAGACGAGCGCCTCCTTCTGGGGGAAGTGAGCGAAGACGGTCGTCGGTGAGACGTCGGCGGCGTCGGCGACTTCGCGGATGCTGACGTTGTCGAACCCGCGCTCGAGGAACATCTTCGTCGCGACGTCGGAGATCGCCTTGCGGGTCGCGGCCTTCTTCCGTTCGCGGCGGCCGAGGGGCTCTGGGGTCGTCATGGTCGCCAGCCTATCCCGAATCGACCACAAAACTGGCTTGACACCAAAACTGGTATCACTACACTTTCGGTATGACTTCACTTAAATCCCTCACGCGCCGGGAACAGAACCGCGCCTGGATCATGCTCATCGTGCTCACGATGCTGACCGTCATCGGAATGACGGTCGTCCTGCCCGTCCTTCCGTTCGTGGTGCTGCAGTACGTCTCGCACGAGAGCGACCTCGCCCTCTGGGTGGGCGTGCTCGAGGCGATCAACGGACTCTGCGCCTTCCTGGCTGCACCGTTGCTCGGCCGCCTCTCCGACCGGTTCGGCCGTCGGCCTGTGATCATCGTCGCCGCGTTCGGTGCCGCCTTCTCGATGGCGCTGTTCGGCTTCGGCGGCGCGATCTGGGTCCTCGTCCTGGCTCGGATCATCCAGGGGCTGACGGCCGGCGACCTCCCGGCTCTCTTCGCCTACCTCGCCGACATCACCCCGCCCGAGCAGCGGGCCAAGCGCTTCGGCCTCCTCGGTGCGCTGTCCGGCATCGGGACCATGATCGGTCCGGCGATCGGCGGACTCCTGGCCACCGTGAGCCTCCAGCTCCCCGTCTTCCTCACTGCCGCCGTCGCCCTCACGATCGCGATCCTCAGCATCTTCCTGCTCCCCGAGAGCCTGAAGCCCGGCAACCGCATCACCACGATCAGGCTGCGCGACGTGCAGCCTTTCGCCGTCTTCACAGAGGCGTTCGGGCGCAAGGAACTGCGCGGGCTGATGATCGGCTTCGGACTGCTGGCCCTGCCGTTCGGGTTCTTCGTGAACAACTTCAGCGTGCTGGCGCTCGATTCGATCCAGTGGGGACCGACGCAGATCGGTCTGCTGACCGCGGCCGTCGGCATCATCGACATCCTCATCCAGGGCGTGCTGCTCGGCATCCTGTTGCCGCGGATCGGAGAGCGCGGCGTGATCGTGAGCGGCATCATCGCCCAGATGTTCGGCCTCGCGGCCCTCGCCGTCGTGGCCTCGATCTTCGCCCAGCCGTGGGTGTTCATCGTCGGCGCCCTCATGCTCGCGGCCGGCCAGGGAGCGTCACAGGCCGCGATGGACGGTGCGATGTCGAATGCGGTCGGCGACGACGAGCAGGGCTGGCTCGGCGGAGCGACCCAGTCACTGAATGCGGCGATGGGCACGGTCGCTCCGCTGCTCGCCGGCGCCCTCTATGCCCTGGTGAGCCCCGCCGCCCCGTACTGGCTGGGCGTCGCGATCATGATCATCGCCGTGATCGTCGTGAGTCGTGCGCACATCGCGAACACGGCCAAGCGTCCGGTCGGCGATGCCTCAGGTGAGGCACCGGTCGAGCTGGCGGATGCCGTGGGCTGATGGCGCAACCTCGCTGATGAGTCCGACTGACGTGCGACGCGCGTCAGTCGGACTCCGGTGCGCCGGGACGGGGGAGTCCGCGCAGGCGCTCGATCGCGGTGTACAGCTCCGTCGGCGAGGCGCCGAGGTTGCCGAGCGCCTCGGCTGCCGCAGCACTGAACCCGCGGGTGTCGATCGGCACGTGAGCGACATTCGGCACGAGCCCCTTCTCGTTCGTGACCCAGTTGCCGGCGGACGCGTGCCACGCGTGGGCGGTGAGCATGGTCGTCGTGCTCCCGCACAGCGCCACGTAGGCGACGTCACCGGCCTTCGCGCCCTTCAGGGCGGCGTTCAACAGGAAGTCGACCTGCCAGAGGTTCGCGAGGAACGCGTCCCTCAGAGCCTCCGGGTAAGGGGTCAGGCCGCGAGCCAGCCCGACCAGGAGCCCGTCCGGATCCCGAAGCGGCACACTCGTCGCCACCTCACCCGCGTAGGCGACGTCGAGGAAGCCGAGCGGATGCCCCGGCTGGGTGTGGAAGGCGAACTCGCCCCTCGTGGCACGAGCACACTGCTCGGACACGCGGTCGATATCGCGAAAGATGAGGTCGACCGGGACGCCGTCCACGGTCAGCCAGGCGCCACCGTCGACCCACGGCCCCCATCCGCCGCGCTCGGCGACCTCGACGGGCGCACCTGTCCAGCCACTCGCCAGGCGTGCGATGCCGGCACGGTCGACATCGGCATCCACGTACAGTCCGAGATCGATGTCGGAGTCGGGCCGGTGCGTGCCCCGAGCTCGGCTGCCTCCCAGCGCGACGGCCCGCACCCCGGGCACGGTGGTGAGTTCATCGGCCATGGAGCGGAGGCGGTCTTCATCGAGCACGACACCGATCGTACTCACGCCGTGGTCGGCGGGTGCGGGGTGGGTGGTATCCGGAAATCCGCATAACGTTGCGTTATCCGGAAAACGTATTAGGATCGACGTATCCGGAAATCGTAATAGACGGGAAAGTGGATGTCCGACCACACCATGAAGCTGCGATCGCCCGGCGACATCGGGTTGATCATCCAGCAGGCCCGGCTGTCGCAGGGGATGACTCAGGCCGCGCTCGCAGAAAGCCTCGGGCTGTCGCAGCGAGCTGTGAGCGAGATCGAGTCGGGCAAGCCCACCATCTACATGCGGAAGGTCTTCGATCTCTTGCGCGCGACCGGAGTCGAACTCTCGGCGCAGTGGGAAGAGAGCGACGGTCGATGAAGCTCGCGATCGAGTTGTATGGAACGCTGATCGGCCATCTCGAAGGACCTGATGCTCGCTCCTTCGACTTCGTCGGGCTCGCCGAAGCGGCCGAGACGTTCGGAGCGAACAGCCGGGTGTTGTCGATAGCCATGCCGCTCGTCCGATCCCTTCCTCGCCATCACGCGGGCAGACGGCGAAACTGGTTCGGTGAGTTGCTCCCCGAGGGTGACCAACTCGACTACATGCTCGGTGAGAGCGGGATCAGGCGCGGAGATGTGCCCTCTTTCCTGGCGCGATACGGGCGCGATGTCGCCGGGGCGCTGCAGATCTGGGACGTCGACGACCCCAGTGAGCCGAGGGACCCCGGGCTGCTGTCCTTGGATCCCCGCGGCGTCAGGGAGCTCCTCGAGAATCCGCTGCGCGCGCCGCTGGCGAATGCACCGGGGCTTGGTAAGTCATCGCTCGGGGGCATCCAGCCCAAGATCGTGCTGGCGCACGTTGATGCGACGTGGAATCAGGTAGTCGGGGGATACCCCTCCACTCACATCCTCAAGCCGCAGTTGGAGAAGAAGCCGACCGTCATCTTCGATGAGGAGTACGGATCGCGGCTCGCACGCGGCTTGGGGCTCGCTCACTTCGAGACACGGATCGAGGTGTTCGACGGTCTGTCGGCGCTCGTCATCGAGCGGTTCGATCGGGCGGATGGAAGTCGCGTTCACCAGGAGGACTTCAACCAGGCATTGGGAGCCTCTGGGAGCCAGAAGTACCAGGAGTTCGGCGGGGTGGTGAGTCTGCAGCGCGTCGCGCAGGCGCTTCGCAGCTTCGCAGGGGCCGAGGATCTCCGCGCGCTCGGGCGCATGATGACGCTGGGGCTGGCGATCGGCAATCTCGACATGCACACGAAGAACCTCGGCCTGCTGCATCCGGCATCTGGCGAGATCGCTCTTGCGCCCGCTTACGATGTTGTGCCGATGTCGCACCACGTCGATGCCGACGGAAAGCTGGCCCTGGCCATCAACGGGAAGTACCGCCATGTCGACGTCACGACCGACGATCTCATCGTGGAACTGCGCGGCTGGGGCGCGCGCCGGGCGGAGGCACTGGTTCAGGAGACCCTGGAAGAGCTGCACTCGCTGGTGCGGAGCGAGCTGCCGTTGGAGGGCTCCCATCGCGGTCTTCACGACGACATTCTTCGATTCGTCGGCAACCTGTGTGCCGGACGCGCTGTCGGCGCGTCCTGAGGGATCGGGGATCGTCGACCGACCGCGTCTCCGGTGTGCGTCAGTGAGTTGCGGGCTCCGCCGTCGAGGTGACCGGGACGCCGGTATCGCGAACGAAGTAGACCCAGGGGAAGGCTCGGCACCCGATCTCCCATCCTTCGGCGCGCTCGGAGGCTCGCAGCGGACGCCATACGCTCCTCCGGTGCTCCCAGCGGGTGTCGCTTCGGAGCATGCGATGCGCAGAAGGTCCAGCCTCGATCGTGTGCCACCCTTCGAGGCCCGCGAGGTCCAGTTCGGCCATCTCGTCGAAGACGCTCACCGGCCCCAGCCAGCGCTCGTTCTCATCCAGATCCACTGCTGCACCCGGATGGCCGAACCGCTGCTGCGCCGCCTGGCGAGACATGTTCAGTTCGGCGCCGATGGTCGCCCAGCTCGCACCGGCAGCACGGGCGGCGTGGACGGCGCGCTGCAGGATTCGGCGAACCTCGTCGTCTGCACGGGCGCTGGCGGCGATCAGCGCGATGTGGTCCTCGAGGGCGAGGAGCGGCTTGTCGGCGGCGCCGGCTTCGTGAAGAACGGCGTGCCCGATGGCATCGCCGAGCGAGCTCACTCGGTGGTTCCTCGACTGGGAAGCCACTGGGGCCGATCCCGGCGGCGCAGGCCGTTCCCGAACCCCCAGAAGTATGTTCCGACGAGCATCCCGCCGACGGCTGCGCCTTGGACGAACCCGCCTCCGACCCCGTCCAGATCGAAGCCGATGGACAGCAGAAGAGCGGTGAACCCTGCTGCGAGGAGTCCGATGCCCACGCGTCGGGGGAGTCGTGTGCCGAGCGGTGCGGGCGAAGGCGAATCGGTCATGATGTCAAGGTACAGTTGACACTCTCGTGCGTCAACCTTTCATTGACGTCAGTCCTTCACGCCGCCACGGACGAGTTCGAGCCCGGCCCCCGCGAACTGCCGGAGTGTGGCGTCCGGCAGGAACGCCCGGGTGAGCGCGCCGCCGATCCTCGTCAAGTCGCTCTCGTCTCGGAACAGGAGGTACATCGTC
>JAQZBG010000170.1 GCA_029239165.1 Microbacterium sp.
CGCGTGTCCGCCGGATCCTCGGAGGCGTACAGGTCGCGGACCTTGCCCGAGTAGATGTGCCGCCAGCCGGGGATGCTCTGTGCCGTGCCTTCTGAAGGAGTGCTCACCCGCCCATTATCCCGGTTGCGACGGACGCCGCCCGCCGGGGGCCTATGGGTCGCGTCGGCCGGTGTCGGAACGGGTGTCTAGCGTGGAGGAGTGGCTGACGATATCTTGACCGACCGGCTCCGCCTGTCGCGGGCGGTCCCCTCCGACCTCGATGCGATCTTCGCGATCCAGAACGATCCGCGGGTGTGGACGCACTATCCGAGTCTTCGGCACACCGATCCCGCGACCACTCTCCGCATGATGGAGCGGTGGGCGCGCAGCTGGGAGCAGGCGGGACTCGGATCGTGGGTCGCACGTCTCCGGGACACCGGCGAGATCGTCGGCAACGGCGGCTGCACCCTCCTCGGCGGGGAGGTGTGGAATGTGGGCTATCGGATCGCGGCCGACCATCACGGGCACGGGTATGCGACCGAGTTGGCGCGCGCCGGCATCGAGCAGGCGCGGATCATCGCTCCCGAGCGCCCGGTGATCGCCTACCTCGTGGAGCACAACCGTGCGTCGGCGCACGTGGCGGAGAAGCTCGGCTTGGAGCTCGTGCATCGTGCGCCGGATGTCGGCAACCCCGACCCCGCGGTGATGCGGCTCGTGTACGCGGATCGACCGCTCACCCCGGCGCAGCTCGCGGCCGCGATGGGCTGATCCGCCCCGGTCGCTGGTCTTGTCACTGTCGGCGGTCCGGCGTATAGTCCACATGGACTATTTGAGCGCGACACCCGGGGAGGGGCCATGCGACGACTGACCCCGATGGGGGTGATGATCCTCGCTCTGCTGCGCGAGGGCGACATGCACCCCTACGAGATGGTGCGACTGATGCGGGTGCGCCGCGACGATCGGCTGCTCACCATCACGAACGGCACGCTCTATCACACGGTCGCCCGGCTGCAGCGGGCGGGACTCATCGACGAGGTCGGCAGCGATCGCGAAGGGAACCGGCCCGAGCGCACGACGTACTCCCTGACGGACACCGGCCGCGACACCCTCGTCACCTGGCTGCGGAGCGAGCTGTCGACGATCGACCATCCCGCCGAGTTCCGGATCGCGCTCGCCGAGGCGCACAATCTCGAACGCGGGGATGTGCTCCAGAGCCTGCGATCGCGTCGTGCTGCTCTCGACGAAGAGCACGTCTCGCATCGGGACGGCCTGATCGGGGCGCGGCGCGATGGCGCGCCCGAGCAGGTGCTCGTCGAGTACGAGCGGCAGGAGGTGCTGCTCGAGGCCGAGCTGCACTGGATCGATGCCCTGATCGCCCGCCTCGAAGCCGAAGCCCTGCCGTGGGGACCCGCGGCATTCCCGAACTCCGACCGCTACCGCGCTCAGCGAAAGGCTGCACAGCAATGACAGACACTCCTCGCGACGGAGACCGACCGCCGGTGTCCGCGCCCTCCACGTCCGGTCCCTCGACCGGCACCTACTCCCTGGGGCACAAACCCACGAGCCCGTGGCCGGCCTTGTGGGCGCTGGTGATCGGCTTCTTCATGATCCTCGTGGACACCACGATCGTGTCGGTCGCGAACCCCGCGATCAAGGCCGCGCTCGATCCGAACACGAACAACCTCGACAACGTGGTGTGGGTCACGAGTGCGTACCTCCTCGCGTACGCCGTGCCGCTGCTGATCACCGGACGCCTCGGCGACCGCTTCGGGCCGAAGAACATCTACCTCATCGGCCTCGCGGTCTTCACGCTCGCGTCGCTCTGGTGCGGACTGTCCACGACACTCGAAGGGCTCATCGTCGCGCGGGCGGTGCAGGGTCTCGGCGCCGCGTTCATGACGCCGCAGACCATGGCCGTGATCACCCGCACCTTCCCGCCCGAGCGCCGTGGCGCCGCCATGGGCCTGTGGGGTGCGACGGCCGGTGTCGCGACGCTCGTCGGCCCGCTCGTCGGCGGGCTGCTCGTCGACGGCTTCGGCTGGGAGTGGATCTTCTTCGTGAACATCCCGGTCGGCATCGTCGCGTTCGTGCTCGCCTGGCGTCTGGTCCCGAAGCTCGCCACCCACCCGCACCGCTTCGACATCGTGGGCGTGGTGCTGAGTGCCGTGGCGCTCTTCCTGATCGTCTTCGGACTCCAGGAGGGCGAGAAGTACGACTGGGGCGTCATCTGGGGTCCCATCTCGGTGTGGAGCCTGATCATCGTCGGCCTCGTCGTGCTCGGCTTGTTCATCGTGCAGCAGGCCAGGACCCGCAGCGAGCCGCTGGTGCCGCTCGAGCTGTTCCGCGACCGCAACTTCTCGGGAGCCAACGTCGCGATCGCCGCAGTCGGCTTCACGGTGACGAGCATGTCGCTGCCGATGATGTTCTTCCTGCAATCCGCGCGAGGGCTCACCCCCACCGAGGCGGCGCTCCTGCTGATCCCGATGGCGGTGCTGTCGGGCGTGCTCGCCCCTGCGGCTGGCAAGCTCCTCGACCGGGTCGATCCGCGCATCATCCTCATCCCTGGTCTGCTCTGCGTGGCCGGTGCGCTCGTCTGGTACGCGGCGCTGATCAACATGGACACCCCGATCTGGATGTTCCTGCTGCCGTCCGCTCTGATGGGCATCGGCAACGCGGGCATGTGGGGACCGCTCGCCACCACCGCGACGCGCAAACTGCCGCCGCGTCAGGCGGGTGCCGGTGCCGGCATCTACAACACCACCCGGACCATAGGCTCGGTCATCGGCTCGGCATCCATCGCCGCGTTCATGCAGTCCCGGCTGGAGGCGAACCTCCCCGGGCTCGCGGATGCACCGGCCGGATCGACCGGCGGATCGCTTCCGCCGGAGGTGGCCGAGGGATTCGCCGCGGGCATGTCGCAGGCGATCCTGCTGCCGGCCTGCGTCATGGCGATCGCCCTCATCGCCTCGTTGTTCCTCGGCCGCTACGACAAGGCGGATGCGAGCTGAGGCCGGAACCGGCTTTTCGAATCGTGCGAATGGTGGCATCTGCGGCCCGGATGGCCCCGTTCGCGCGACTCGAAAGCAGGGTCGGTTTGCGCGGGACCGGAACCCTCTGATGTGCTGACGTCATGACGATCGCACTCGCTCGACCGACCATCGACCTCGTCGACTCCTGGGCCGCGGCAGTGGCCGAGTTCGACGGCGGACACATCGACGGCGGCGGCTTCGAGCAGGGTCTCGTGCCCGACCGGGCCGCCTGTGAGGCGTTCGTCGCCAAGGCGGAGCTGTATGCCACCCCGGATGCGGTGCTCCCCGACGGGCACGTCCCGTGCGACCACTTCTGGATCACGGAAGGCGATCGCGTCGTCGGATTCATCGCATTCCGACGTGAGCTCAACGACTGGCTGCGTCGTTTCGGCGGCCACATCGGCTACTCGACGGTCCCTTCGCGGCGTCGGGAGGGGATCGCACGTGAGGCTCTCCGGCTCGTCCTCCGCTTCGCGGAGTCCGAAGGCTACGACCGGGTCATGCTCACCTGCGATGACGACAACTCCGGATCCATCCGCACGATCGAGGGCGCGGGCGGCGAGCTGGAAGACGTGATCGACCCCTCCGAACCGGGACGGCCGCAGGCGCGCCGGTACTGGATCGAGCTCTCGCCGGCCTGAGCCCGGATCAGCCCTTCCTCGCGGTTCGCGCGGGACCGGTCGAGGCAGGCGTGCGCCGAGGCGGCGACTAAGGTGGATGCTCGGCGATCGTCCGGTCGCATCATCCGATCCCGAGGAGCACACGTCGTGATCCGAAATCCATCCGCCGTGACCGGCCGCCTGCGCCGATCCGCGCGCAGCCTCGGTGCGGCCGCGCTCGTCGCCTTCATCGCCGTCGGAGCGCTCTTCGCCGGCGCGGCCCCCGCCACCGCGGCGGACGACGCCGAGAAGTACGTCATCGGCACCGACACGACGTTCGCGCCGTTCGAGTTCACGAATGCGGACGGTGACCTCGTCGGCATCGACATGGACCTCCTCCGTGCGATCGCCGAGGACCAGGGGTTCGAGGTCGAGATCCGCCAGCTCGGGTTCGACGCCGCCGTCCAGGCGCTGCAGTCGAACCAGGTCGACGCCGTCATGGCCGGTATGTCCATCACCGAGGAGCGGCAGAAGACCTTCGACTTCAGCGAGCCGTACTTCACCAGCGGCATCCAGCTCGGCGTGCTCGAGGCGAGCGACATCGAGTCCCTCGACGACCTCGACGGCAAGGCCGTCGCCGTGAAGACCGGGACGCAGGGCCAGACGTTCGCCGACGAGAACAAGGACGAGTACGGCTTCACGGTCACCCCCTACCAGGACACGACCGACATGGTGGATGCCGTGAAGGCGGGCCAGGCGGTCGGTTACTTCGAGGACTTCCCGGTGCTGGCCTACGGCATCCAGCAGGGCTCCGGCTTCCGCCTCATCGGCCAGCCCGAGCTGGGTGGAGAGTACGGCTTCGCGGTCAACAAGGGACAGAACCCCGAGCTGATCGAGAAGTTCAACGCGGGGCTCGCGAACCTCAAGGAATCGGGGGAGTACGACAAGATCGTCGACACCTACCTGTCCGGTGGCGAGGAATCCGCACAGGCGACCGACATCATCTCGGTCGCCGTGCAGTACTGGCCGGCGCTCATGGAGGGGCTGTGGCTCACGATCCTCGCGACGATCGTCGCGATCGTGGCCGCCTTCATCCTCGGGCTCATCTTCGGCTTCGGCCGGGTCTCGAAGATCGCACCGTTCCGCTGGATCGCCACCGCCTACGTCTACATCTTCCGCGGCACCCCGATCCTCATCCAGGCGTTCTTCGTGTTCTTCGCGATCCCGCAGCTGATCCCCGACCTCACGTTCAACCCGTTCGTCGCCGGCGCCATCACGCTCTCGCTCAACACGGGCGCGTACATGACCGAGATCATCCGCGGCGGGATCCAGGCGGTCGACCCCGGCCAGAACGAAGCTTCGCGTTCGCTGGGGCTCAGCCACTGGAAGACCATGCAGAAGGTCGTGCTCCCGCAGGCGTTCCGGATCATGATCCCGTCGTTCGTGAACCAGGGCATCATCACCCTCAAGGACACGTCGCTGATCAGCGTCATCGGCCTCGCCGAGCTGACGTTCGTGTCCCGCCAGATCATCGCCTCGACGTACTTGTCGGCCCAGGTGCTGACGATCGTCGCCATCATCTACTTCATCGTGATCACGCTGCTGACGCTGCTCGCGAACCGCCTGGAGAGGACGTTCAACGCATGAGCAAGATCGTGGTGCAGGACCTGCACAAGTCGTTCGGCGACAACGAGGTGCTCAAGGGCATCGATCTGGCTGTGGAGGACGGCGAGGTCGTCGCCGTCATCGGGCCTTCGGGTTCGGGGAAGTCCACGCTGCTGCGCTGCCTCAACAAGCTGGAGGAGCCGACGTCGGGCCACATCATCATCGATGGCGTCGACCTGACCGACAAGAGCGTGAAGCTCGACGAGGTTCGTCAGCGCATCGGCATGGTGTTCCAGCACTTCAACCTGTTCCCGCACATGACGGTGCTGGAGAACATCACCCTCGCGCCGGTCGAGTGCGGCAAGATGACGAAGCCTCAGGCGCGTGAGCGCGCGCTGGCGCTGCTGGATCGGGTCGGACTGTCGGAGAAGGCGGATGCCAAGCCGGCATCACTCTCCGGTGGTCAGAAGCAGCGCGTGGCGATCGCGCGGGCGCTGGCGATGGACCCCGAGATCATGCTGTTCGACGAGGCGACGAGTGCCCTCGATCCGGAGATGGTCGGTGAGGTGCTGCAGGTCATCCGCGACCTCGCCGAAGGCGGCATGACGATGGTGCTGGTGACGCATGAGATGGGCTTCGCCCGCGAGGTCTCCGGTCGCACGGTCTTCATGGACGGCGGTGTCGTGGTCGAGGAGGCCCCGCCCGCCGAACTCTTCGGCGCCCCGAAGAACGAGCGCCTGAAGGACTTCCTCTCGAAGGTGCTCTGAGAGTCGCTGGTTGCCACTGCCGAGCGGCCCCCTTTCTGATCGAACCGGCCCCCTGCGCACGTGCGCCGGGGGCGGGTTCGATGGAAAAAGGGTGGGTCGACCGACGGGTGTGCCGTCGACGGAACCTCGTCCCGGGGCTACTCCGCGACGCGGGCGGCGATGTCGGTGCGGTAGTGCGAGCCGTCCAGGCGGATGCGGGCGATCGCCTCGTACGCACGGTCACGGGCGGTGCGGAAGTCGGATGCGACGGCGACGACGCTGAGCACACGGCCGCCGGACGCGACGAGCGAACCTCCCGGAGCATCCGGGCTCGCCGTCGCCGCGTGCACGAGGCGGACGCCCTCGACGGCTGCGGCATCCGCCAGACCCTCGATCGGGCGCCCGGTCTGCGGTGCCTCCGGGTAGCCTTCGCTGGCCAGGACGACCGTGATCGCCACGTCGTCGCTGAACTCGGGCTCCGGCTGGTCCTCGAGCGTGCCGGATGCCGCGGCGAACAGCAGCTGCGACAACGGGGTGACCAGGCGGGGAAGGACGACCTG
>JAQZBG010000171.1 GCA_029239165.1 Microbacterium sp.
CGCCGACTCCTCGCCGACTCAGCCGCCCTGGACGCCCGCCCTGGCTCAGCCGCGCTCCGGGGTGTGCACCCGGGCGAGGAAGCGGTCGGTGCGCGGCGAAGGCCCGCGCGGGTCGAGGAGCGACACCACGACCGTCACCGTCGTGGCGAGTGGGATGGTCCAGGCGGCCGGTTGCGCGAGGTACGGCGCGGCCACTCCGACTCCCCCGACCGCCGCATGCACGAGCAGCGCGAGCCCCGCGGCCAGCCCGCCCGACACCATTCCGGCCACGGCACCCCGCGCGGTGAGCCCTCGCCACCACACGCCGAGCAGCACCACCGGCGACAGCGTCGACGCCGCCACCACGAACACCACGCCGACGCTCGATCCGAGCCCTGCGGGAGCCGTGAGCAGCGCGACCACGAGCGGCACCAGCGCGCAGAGCACGGCCGACAGCCGGAACGACCGCACCGAACCCGAGAACACGTCCTGGCTGATCACCCCGGCGAGCGACACCACGAGCCCGGCCGATGTCGCCAGGAACGCGGCGAACGCACCGGCGACGATCAATGCAGTGAGCAGCTCGCCGAGCATCCCGGGGAAGACGCGGGACGGCAGGAGCAGCACCACCGTGTCGGCCACACCGGGGACGGCGAGATCCGGGGCTGCGATGCGGGCCAGCAGCCCCATCGTGCTCGAGACCGCATAGAACGCGCTCACCATGCCGATCACGATCACCGTCGTGCGGCGCGCGGACACCCCCGTGGGGCTCGTGTAGAACCGCACCAGCACGTGCGGCAGACCCATCGTGCCCAGCAGCAGCGCGAGCAGGAGGGAAGCCGTCTCGTACGCGTCGAATCCCGATGGACCGGCCTCGGCGGGAAAGACGAGCGCCGGATCGAAGTCGTACGGTCCTCCGCCGAGAGCGAAGGCGATGAACACCACCGGCACCAGGAGAGCCGTCAGCTTGAGCCAGTACTGGAACGCCTGCACGTAGGTGATCGCCCGCATGCCGCCCGCCGCGACCGCCGCCGCCACGAGCACCGCGACGGTCACCGCCCCCACCCACTCCGGAAGTCCGGCGACGACGAGCAGGGTGAGTCCGGCGCCGTGCAGCTGCGGCACGATGTACAGCCAGCCGATGACGAGCACCGCGATGCTGGTCACCCGCCGGGCCGAGGTCGATTCCAGCCGAGCCTCGATGAAGTCGGGGATCGTGTACGCGCCGCTGCGCCGCAACGGGGCCGCCACGAACGCGAGGACCAGGAGGTAGCCGGCGGCGTAGCCGATCGGGAACCAGAAGCCCCGAGCGCCGTCGAGGAGCACCAGCCCCGACAATCCGAGGAAGGTGCCGGCGGAGAGGTATTCGCCGCTGATCGCCGAGGCGTTCCACACCGGTCGCACGGTGCGCGAGGCGACGAAGAAGTCTCCCGTCGTGCGCGAGATCCGCAGTCCGTAGACGCCGATCAGCAGCGTGGCCACGACCACCAGGGCGACCCCGATGAGGTCGAGTACCGCGTTCACTCGCGGTCCCGCAGCGCCCGGTACCGGCGCTCGTTGCGGCCGGCGGTGCGCACGTACAGCACGGCGAAGACGACGATGATCGGGTAGAACGCGTACGCCTGCAGCAGCCAGGACAGCGGCAGGCCCCACACCAGGATCTCGCCGATCTCCGGGATGAGCGCGATGGCCAGGGTCAGCGCGATGACGACGACCACGAACCCGGCGACCGTCCCCAGCGCGAGGCGGAGCTGGCTGCGCATCAACGCCCGCGCATACACGGCATCGGCCTCATCGACCGGAGCACCCGGCAGTGCGATGCCCCGGGTGAGAGTCGCCGGCCGCCGGTCGGGAAGGTCGGCGGTGACGCGGACCCGCTTCGGCTTCTCGGTCATCCTGCGCCCTCCCCGCGCAGCAGGGCCTCGCGCACCGCCGGGACCAGCCGCCGACTGACCGGCAGCGAGAGCGCCCCGATGGTGACGGTGGCCTCCGCACCGGAGAGACGCGCCTCGGTCACGGCGGAGATGCGCACGAGCGAGGAGCGGTGGATGCGCAGGAACCCGGCATCCGTCCACCGCGCTTCGAGCTCGGAGATCGGGATGCGCACCAGCTGTCCGGCTCCCTCGCCCGTGTGCAGCCGCGAGTAATCGCCCTGCGCCTGCACCCACGTCACGTCGCTGCGGCGCACGAACCGCACCGCGGAGCCGACCGTCACGGGCAGCATCTCGTCGTCACCGGACGCCGCGGTGTCGCCGAGCTCGACCACGCGATCGACCGCCTGACGCAGCCGGGCGCCCCGCACCGGCTTGAGCAGGTAGTCCGCAGCTCGCAGCTCGAACGCCTCCACCGCCTTGGCATCGTCGGCGGTGACGAACACGACGGCCGGCGGCGCGGCGAGACCGTGCAGGGCGCGCGCGAGGTCCGTTCCGCTGAGACCCGGCATGTGGATGTCGAGGAAGGCGATCCGTACCGCGTGCGCCGACATGAGCCGCAGCGCCTCGGCACCCGACGACGCCGTCAGGATCTCGCCGATGCGCGGATCGGTGCGCAGCAGGTGCACGAGCTCGTCGAGCGCAGGGCTTTCGTCGTCCGCGACCAGGACGTCGATCGGGAGCGCACGGTTCGGCGGCATCGTGGTCATTGTCGTCACTCGGTGTCCGGGTCGTGCTGCGGCTGGGACTTCGGGACCCGCATGCGCACCAGGGTACCCGCGCCGGTGTTCGTCTCGACGACCAGACCGCCGTCGGCGCCGTAGAGCTGGCGAAGCCGGGTATCGACGTTGCGGAGGCCGACGTGCACGCCGTCGTCGCTCGCGGTGAGCGTGGCGCGCAGGGCTTCGGGGTCCATCCCCACGCCGTCGTCCTCGACCGTGATCTCCGTGTGGGTGCCGTCGTCGCGCGAGGCGATGCGGATCTCTCCCCCGCCCTCGCCCGGTTCGAGTCCGTGCCGCACCGCGTTCTCCACGAGCGGCTGCACGGAGAGGAAGGGGATGACGGTCGCCAGGGTCTCCGGTGCGATCTGCAGCGTCACGCGCAGCCGGTCGCCGAAGCGCGCGCGCTCCAGCTCGAGGTACGAGTGGATGCTGCCCAGCTCCTCGGCGAGCGTGGTGAACTCTCCCTGCCGCCGGAACGAGTAGCGCGTGAAGTCTGCGAACTCGAGCACCAGCTCCCGGGCCCGCTCGGGGTCGGTGAGGATGAACGAGGCGATCGCCGTGAGGGCGTTGTAGATGAAGTGCGGGGAGATCTGCGCCCGCAGCGACCGCAGCTCCGCCTCGGCGAGCTGGGTCCGCGACGCATCGAGCACGCCGAGCTCGACCTGTGCCGCACACCAGTCGGCGACCTCCTCGGCTGCCCGCACGAGCGCCGCCCCGACAGGAGCCGCGAAGGCCACGACGACGCCGACGACGCGCCCGTCGACGCGGATGGGGGCCCCGACCGCCTCGAGGTCGTCGTCACGGCCGGACGCAGGGAACACCTGTCGACGCCCGGAGGCCCTGACCTGTGCGGCGATGCGGAGGGCGGCCGACTCCAGCCCGTCGGACGAGCCGTCGAACGAGACGGTGTCGTCGGAGCTGACGATCGCCACGGCGGCGCTGCCGAGCAGCACCCGCAGGTGACGAGCGGCCTTGACGACATCCGGGGCGGCCAGCCCTGCGCGCAGGTGCGGGGCGGCCAGACTCGCCTGATGCAGCGCGGTGAGCGCCGCCTGCTCCGCATCGCTGCCGAGGTCTGCCGCCCCGCGCGCGAGACGCCGCGCGAACAGCAGCAGCAGTGTCAGGACGACGCCGCCGAGCACGCCGAGCACGGCGGCGAGAACGACATCGGTCATGGGATCAGCCTACGGAGCCGTGCACAACTCCTCAGCAGCAGCGGGCACCCGGGTTGCGGTCCTGGTCGTCCATCCGCTGCCGCCAGAACTGCCGCTCGGTCATGGGCTCTTCGTCCGGGTGCACGCGCCGCTGATGGGCGACATAGGTCGCATAGGCGTTGTCGCCCATCAGGTTCGTCATGTACCAGCGGATGCCGCGGCCCACCCGCCCCACGGCGCCCACAAGCGTCCGCAGGAGGGTGGTCGCGGCATCCGTCCGACTCATGGTGTCGGCCATCTCAGTGACTCGAGGCCTTGCGCTCGTCGGCGAGGATCGGCTCCCACTGCTTCTCGAGCTCACGCTCCGCGGAGCTGGGCAGGAACCCGGCCGGAGCGAAGCGGCGCGAGGCGACCGGCTCGTCTTCGGTGTTCTCGCCGCCGCCGTTGCGGATCGCCTTGACGGTGACGATCACGGCCATCACCATCACGATGATCGCGAGGGTGACGAAGATGATCGACAGAGTGCCCTGCACGGCCGTGTTGCGGATGACCGCGTCGAGAACCGCCGGCTCGCCGAGCGCGGTGTCGCCGGAATCGCGGGCCGCCACGTACTTGAAGTGGTTGGCCCAGTATCCGATCGCGGGGACCGGGGAGAGGATCTTGTAGAACGACGCCGTGATGGTGACGACCGCGGTGAACGCGAGCGGCAGGGCGATGATCCACAGCCACTTGAAGTAGCTGCGGCCGCGCTTGGCGACGATGGCCAGCACCACGGCGAGCGCGATCGCCGCGAGCAGCTGGTTCGCGATGCCGAACAGCGGGAAGAAGGTGTTGATGCCGCCGAGCGGGTCGGTCACGCCGAGGATGAGGATCGCTCCCCAGCCGGCGACCATGATCGCGGTGCAGATCCACACGCCGGGACGCCAGGACACGTCGCGGAACTTGGGGAACCAGGCACCGATCGAGTCCTGCAGCATGAAGCGCGCGACACGGGTTCCGGCATCCACCGCGGTGAGGATGAACAGCGCCTCGAACATGATCGCGAAGTGGTACCAGAAGGCCATGAGCGCTTGCCCGCCGAGGGCCTGCTGCATGATGTGCGCGAGGCCGAGTGCGAGCGTGGGTGCGCCGCCGGTGCGGGAGACGATCGATTCCTCGCCGACCGCTTCCGCCGTGCCCGTGAGCATCTCGGGCGTGAGGTTCACCCCCGTCAGCCCCAGCGAATTCACGAAGGCGACGGCCCCTTCGACCGTGCCGCCCGTCGCCGAGGCCGGTGCGTTCATGGCGAAGTAGATGCCCTGGTCGATCGAGATCGCGGCGACGAGGGCCATGATCGCGACGAACGACTCCATGAGCATGCCGCCGTAGCCGATGAAGCGCGTCTGCCGCTCCTTCTCGATGAGCTTCGGGGTGGTTCCCGACGCGATCAATGCATGGAATCCGGAGAGGGCACCGCACGCGATCGTGACGAACAGGAAGGGGAAGAGCGGACCGGCGAACACCGGCCCCATGCCGTTCTCACCGAAGATGCTGATCGCCGGGACCGTGATCTCGGGGCGCACGAGCACGATGGCGCCGGCGAGCATGACGATCACACCGATCTTCATGAACGTCGACAGGTAGTCGCGCGGGGCGAGCAGCAGCCAGACCGGGAGCACGGCGGCGATGAAACCGTAGATGATGATGCCCCACGCGATCGTCGTGCGGTCGAGGTGGAAGATCGCCTGACCCCACTCGGTGCCGGCGACCCAGCCGCCTCCGATGATCGCCGCCATCAGCAGAGCGAAGCCGATGATCGAGACCTCGGTGACCTTGCCCGGGCGCAGGTAGCGCAGGTAGACGCCCATGAAGAGCGCGATCGGGATGGTCATGGCGACCGAGAAGACACCCCAGGGGCTCTCGCCGAGCGCGTTGACGACGACGAGTGCCAGGATCGCGACGATGATCAGCATGATCAGCAGCGAGGCGATGATCGCGGCGGTGCCGCCGATCTTTCCGAGTTCCTGGCGTGCCATCTGGCCGATCGTGCGTCCGCCGCGGCGCATCGAGAAGAAGAGGACCGTGTAGTCCTGCACGGCGCCGGCGAGCACGACGCCGACGATGATCCAGATGGTGCCGGGGAGGTAGCCCATCTGCGCGGCGAGGACCGGACCCACGAGAGGCCCGGCGCCGGCGATGGCGGCGAAGTGGTGGCCGTAGAGCACGCGACGGTCGGTGGGGACGTAGTCCTTGCCGTCCTGGCGGACCTCAGCGGGAGTGGCGCGGCGGTCGTCGGGGCGGGTGATGTACTTCTCGATCACCTTCGAATAGAAGCGGTAGCCGATCAGGTACGTGCAGACCGCGGCGAACACGAACCAGATCGCGTTGACGGTCTCGCCCCGGACGATCGCGAGCATCGTCCAGGCGACGGCGCCCAGCAGGGCGATCGCGGCCCAGAGGATGATCTTCGGCAGGGTCCAGCGGTTCGCCTTCTCGTGATGCTCCTCGGTGAGGGCGACGGAGGGGAGTTTCGGGTCGGTGACGATGACGGGTTCGGTGCCCGGTGCGGTCATGGGAGTCTCCTCGGGATACGCGACATTGCGTTCCCCCACGTTAGGAAGACGGCGGGGGCCGATGAGACGAGGGACCCGGATGCTGCGACGAGCGGCGCCGATCACGCGATGAACGGATGCCCGTGCGCACACAGCGCCCCGCGGAAGGGAGACCGCGGGGCGCTGTGCTGTGGG
>JAQZBG010000172.1 GCA_029239165.1 Microbacterium sp.
GAGGTCGGCATCACGGTCGAGATCAACACGATCAGCGCCGACGAGTGGTACACGAAGGTCTTCAAGGAGCAGGACTTCCAGGCCACCCTCCAGGAGCACGTCAACGACCGCGACGTGGTCTGGTACGGCAACCCCGACTTCTACTGGGGCTACGACGACGCCGATGTGCAGAAGTGGGTCGCCGAGGCCGAGCAGGCCGCCACGACCGACGAGCAGACGGCTCTGCTGAAGCAGGTGAACGAGAAGATCGCCGAGGATGCCGCGAGCGTATGGTTGTACCTGTACCCGCAGATCGTGGTCGCGTCCAGCGACCTCAGCGGGTACCCGGTCAACGGCCTGAACTCGCAGTTCTTCGCCTACGACATCGTCAAGTCCTGACGCGCGAGGGGGATGCCGCGCGTCGGCATCCCCCTCGTCATCATCCTGAGAGACATGCTCGCCTATCTGCTGCGCCGCCTCGCGTTCCTCGTGGTGTCGCTCGTCGTCGCGATGATCGCGATCTTCGTGCTGCTGCGACTGCTTCCGGGCGACCCGGCCAACGCGCTGCTCTCGGTGAACGCGACGCCCGAGCAGATCGCCGCGGCGCGCGCGCAGGTCGGCTCCGACCAACCCCTCCTGCAGCAGTTCACGACGTGGGCGGCCCCGCTGCTCCGCTTCGACCTCGGTGAGTCGTTCCTCAGCTCGCGTCCCGTCGGACCCGACATCGCCGACCGCCTCGCCGTGACGATTCCGCTCACACTCATCGCCTTCACGATCGCCCTGCTGGTCTCCCTCGTCATCGGCATCACCGCGGCCGTGAAGTCCGACCGCTGGTACGGGATCGTGCTCTCGGGGTTCGCGCAGCTCGGCGTCGCCGTCCCGGTGTTCTGGGTCGGCGTCGTGCTCGTCTGGGTGTTCGCGCTCGGACTCGGCGTGCTGCCCTCCGGCGGCTTCCCGCGTGACGACTGGGAGGACCCCGCCGATGCCCTGCGATCGTTGGCCCTGCCCGTCACGACCATCGTGATCGTGATGAGCGCCTCCCTCAGCCGGTACGTGCGCTCGGCCACGCTCGACGTGATCGGCAGCGACTATCTGCGCACCGCTCGCGCCGGAGGCTCCGGCATGGGTGAGGCGCTGCTGCGCCATGGTGTGCGCAACGGCGCGGTGCCGGTCGTCGCGATCCTCGGCATCGAGCTGTCCACGACGCTTCTCGGCGCGGTGGTCGTGGAGAGCGTCTTCACCCTTCCCGGTCTCGGCAGCCTGCTGCTGTCGGCCATCGAGCAGCATGACTTCCAGGTCATCCAGGGCGTCCTCGTCGTCAGCACCCTCTTCGTGCTTCTCGTGGGCTTCGCCGCCGACATCGTGCAGCGTCTGATCGACCCGCGTCTGCGTACGAGCGTCTCAGGGAACCGATGAGCCGCGTCGCCGAACAGCTGATCACCGGATCGGTGCCCGCGCGCCGGCGTCCGAAGGCGACCCTGCTCATCGGGATCGTGCTCACAGGCGTCATCGTGCTGATCGCCCTGGTCTCCCTGTTCTGGCTCCCCTACCCTCTCGCCGACACCAGCGGCGGCCGCCTGGAAGGCCCGAGTGCGGCGCACCTGCTGGGAACGGACCGGCTCGGGCGCGACCTGTTCGCGCAGCTGATGTGGGGCGCGCGGATCGCCCTCATCGTCGGCACCTGCGCGGTCGCGATCGCGGCGGTTCTCGGCACGATCATCGGGCTCCTCGCGGCGTTCGCTCGGCCCTGGGTCGACGACACGCTGTCGGCGGGACTCGACGTGGTGATCGCGTTCCCCGTGCTGCTGCTCGCGATGCTGGTCGTCGCCGTCCAGGGCGCATCGCTGTGGTCCGCGGTGCTCGCGATCGGCCTCGCGATGTCGGCGGTGGTCGCCCGCCTCACCCGCATCCTCGCGCGTCGTGTGCTGCAGGAGCAGTTCGTCACCGCGGCCCGCACGAGCGGCACGAGCGTGCTCGGCATCGTGTTCCAGCACGTGCTCCCGAACATCGCACCCACCCTCGCCGTGAGCCTCGCGCTGCAGTTCGGCGCCGCCGTGCTCGCGGAGGCGAGCCTGTCGTACCTGGGCCTCGGCGCACCGCCGCCCAACGCCTCATGGGGGCGGATGCTGCAGGAGGCGCAAGGCACCGTGCTCACGGCTCCCGTCGGCGCGATCGCCCCCGGTGTCGCGATCATCGCCCTCGTGCTCGGCGTGAACTTCCTCGCCGACGGTCTGCGCGACCTCGCCGACCCGACCCGCAGGAGGAGCCGATGAGCCTTCTCGACGTCTCCGCCCTCACCGTGCGCTCGGCATCCGGTGCGCTGGTACGTGATGTCTCGTTCTCACTCGGAGCCGGAGACCGGCTGGGCCTGATCGGCGAGTCCGGTTCGGGGAAGTCGCTGACGTCGCTGGCGGTGACCGGTCTGCTTCCGGATGCTCTCGCCGGGTCGGGTTCGGTGCTGCTCGACGGCCACCAGGTCATCGGCAGCCGCGATGCCGACCTGCGCCCGCTGCGCGGACCCGTCGCGCAGATCGTGTTCCAGGAGCCCCTCACTGCGCTCGATCCGCTGATGAAGGTCGGCCGGCAGATCGCCGAGCCGCTGCGCCGACACCTCGGGCTGCGCGGCGCGGAGCTTCGTGCGGCTGTGGCCGCGGCGCTCGACGAGGTCGCGCTGACCGAACCGCGGTTCGCCCGCGCGTACCCGCACGAGCTCTCGGGCGGTCAACGCCAGCGCGTGGCCATCGCGATCGCCCTCGCGGCTCGCCCGCAGCTGCTCATCGCGGACGAGCCGACGACGGCGCTCGATGTGACGGTGCAGGACGGCGTGCTCACCCTGCTCGAACGCCTCGTCACCGAACGCGGCATGGCGCTGCTGTTCATCAGCCACGATCTGGCCGTCGTCTCGCGCATGGTCGATCGCATCGTGGTGCTGCGCGACGGCGGTGTCGTCGAGGCCGGGCCGGTGGCGCAGGTGCTGCAGGAGCCGGCAGAGCCGTACACGCGCATGCTGGTCGACAGCGCGCGTGCGCTCGACGCCTATCTCGACGCCGGGGAGGACAGGCGATGACGATCCTCGAGCTGCGCGGTGCCGGCTTCGCGTACGGTTCCCGCCGGGTGCTGGACGATGTGTCGCTCAGGCTCTCCGATGGCGACTCTCTCGGCCTCGTGGGCGAGTCGGGTGCGGGCAAGTCCACGATCCTGCGGCTGCTGCTCGGGCTCGCCGCCCCGCGCGATGGCCAGGTGCTCTTCGACGGCGCTCCCCTGTCGCTGCGGGACCGCGCCCAGATGCGGCGGTTCCGCGCGAGCGTGCAGCCCGTCTTCCAGGACCCGTATTCGTCACTCGACCCCCGCCAGCGCATCGACCGGATCATCGGCGAGCCGCTCCGGTCGCTGCGCCTGGCATCCGGCGCCGATGCGCAACGCCGCATCGCGGAGGCCCTCGATTCGGTCGGGCTGCCCGCCGACACCGCACGCCGGTACCCGCACGAGTTCTCCGGCGGTCAGCGTCAGCGCATCGCGATCGCGCGGGCCGTGGTGTCGCGCCCGCGGGTGCTTCTGGCCGACGAGCCGGTCAGCGCGCTCGACGTCACGACCCGGGTGCAGGTGCTCGAACTGCTCGACCGGCTGCGCCGCGAGAACGGTCTCTCCCTCGTCATGGTGTCGCACGACCTGACCGCGATCGCCGCGGCCTGCGACCGGACGGTGGTGCTGCAGCACGGCCGCGTCGTCGAGCAGGGTACGACGGCGGATGTGCTGCACGATCCCCAGGACCCGTACACGCGGGCGCTGGTGGACGCGGTTCCACGACTGCCGCGCTGAGTTCCCGGAGGGGTACCCTCGGTCTATGCGTTCCACCGTCTCGTCGTGGTGGCTGCCGAAGCAGCCGTAACGCTTTCGCGCGCGGGCTGCACGGCAGCCCGCGACCGCCGCGGAACCAGTTCCGTGCAGCTCCTTTCGTTTTCAGGAGCAGAACATGGATTCATTCGCCGCCACGGTCGCCCGTATGCCCGCCCTCCGAACGGCGATCGAGCAGCATCCGGAGGACTACCGGGTCCTCACGGGAGAACGCCCCACCGGGAGGTTGCACCTCGGCCACTACTTCGGCACCATCCGCGAGCGTGTCCGCCTGCAATCAGCGGGCGTCGAGACCTTCGTCATCCTCGCCGACTACCAGGTCATCACCGACCGCGACTCCGCGGGAAACGTCCGCGAGCATGTGCACGGCGCGGTCCTCGACTACCTCGCCGCGGGTCTCGACCCCGCATCCACGACCATCTTCACCCACTCGTCCGTACCCGCCCTCAACCAGCTCCTCCTCCCCTTCTTGAGCCTGGTCACCGAGGCCGAGCTGCATCGCAACCCGACGGTCAAGAGCGAGCTCGCGGCATCCGGCCGGACACTGAGCGGTCTGCTGCTGACCTATCCGGTGCACCAGGCCGCGGACATCCTGTTCTGTAAGGGCAATCTCGTCCCCGTCGGCAAGGACAACCTGCCCCACGTGGAGATCACCCGCACCATCGCCCGCCGCTTCAACGAGCGCTACGGGCCGGTCTTCCCCGAGCCTGCCGCTCTCGTCACGGACGCCGCAGAGCTCCCGGGTCTCGACGGCCGCAAGATGTCGAAGAGCTACGGCAACGCCATCGCGCTCGGGATGACGGCGGACGAGACCGCCGCCGCCATCCGGCGTGCGCCCACCGACTCCGAACGCGCCATCACCTACGACCCCGCGAACCGGCCTGGGGTCGCAGGCCTCCTCACGACGGCGGCCGTCGTGCTCGGTCGCACCCCGCAGGAGATCGCGGATGAGCTCGGCGATGCCGGAGCGGGCGCTCTCAAGCGCGTCACCACCGAGGCGGTCAACGAGTTCCTGGCCGACCACCGCGCGAGACGGGCCTCGCTCACCGTCGCGGATGCGGTGGCCGTGATCCGGGACGGCAACGCGCGCGCCAGGACGATCGCCGACGCGACCCTCGACGAGGTGCGCGTCGCCATGGGCATGGTCTACTGAATCGGTTGGCTCAGTTCTTCGCCGCCAACCCGAAGTACTCAAGCTCCGCATCGTTCAGCATCCGCGAGCGGATGAGGAACCGCATGCCGGTCGGGCCCTCGACCGAGAACCCGGCGCCGCGACCGGGCACGACGTCGATGGCCAGATGCGTGTACTTCCAGTATTCGAACTGCGACTCGGACATGTAGACCTCGACCGACTGTGCGAGCCCGACGTCGAGCGTTCCCAGCAGCACGTCCCCCGGGCCGGTGAGGAACATCCCGACCGGATAACACATGGGTGATGACCCGTCGCAGCATCCGCCCGACTGATGGAACATGAGCGGCCCGTGCTGCGCGGTCAGGTCGCGGACGAGGGACGCCGCGGCATCCGTCACGTCGACCCGCTGGTAGGTGCCGATGCTGACCATGGTTCCGCCCTTCACAGGTGGTTCCGGGCGGACGCCGAAGCGCCCGCCCGGGATCGAGCTCAGAAGAAGCCCATCGGGCCTTCCGCGTACGAGACGAGGAGGTTCTTCGTCTGCTGGTAGTGGTCGAGCATCATCTTGTGGTTCTCGCGCCCGACGCCCGACTGCTTGTATCCGCCGAAGGCCGCATGCGCCGGGTATTGGTGATACGTGTTGGTCCATACACGTCCGGCCTCGATCGCCCTGCCCGCGCGATAGGCCGTGTCGCCGCTGCGGCTCCAGACTCCCGCGCCGAGGCCGTAGAGGGTGTCGTTCGCGATCGAGATCGCGTCGTCGAAGCCGTCGAACGACGTGACCGACAGCACGGGGCCGAAGATCTCCTCCTGGAAGATGCGCATGTCGTTCGTGCCCTCGAACACGGTCGGCGCGACGTAGAACCCTTCGCTGAGATCGCCGCCGAGGTCCACGCGCTCACCGCCGGTCAGGAGCCGTGCCCCGCCCTGCTTTCCGATGTCGATGTAGCTGAGGATCTTCTCCAGCTGATCGTTCGAGGCCTGTGCGCCGATCATCGTCGCGGGGTCCAGCGGGTTTCCCTGCACGACCTTCGCGACCCGCTCGAGTCCGTCGGCGAGGAAGCCGTCGTAGATCGACCGCTGGATCAGGGCACGCGAGGGGCAGGTGCAGACCTCCCCCTGATTGAGGGCGAACATCGTGAAGCCCTCGAGCGCCTTGTCGTAGAACGGGTCGCTGGTCGAACGGGCGACGTCTTCGAAGAACACGTTCGGGCTCTTGCCTCCGAGCTCCAGCGTCACCGGGATCAGGTTCTGCGAGGCGTACTGCATGATCAGGCGGCCCGTCGTGGTCTCTCCCGTGAAGGCGACCTTGCGGATGCGCTTGTGCTGCGCGAGAGGGGCGCCCGCCTCGATGCCGAAGCCGTTGACGATGTTCACGACGCCGGCGGGCAGCAGGTCGCCGATGATGTCGAACAGGAACAGCAGGGATGCCGGGGTCTGTTCGGCCGGCTTGATCACGACGCAGTTACCGGCGGCGAGCGCGGGCGCCAGCTTCCACACCGCCATCAGGATCGGGAAGTTCCACGGGATGATCTGTCCG
>JAQZBG010000173.1 GCA_029239165.1 Microbacterium sp.
GTGGCACTGATCGGACGGAACGGCGCCGGGAAGACGACCCTGTTGGAGCGGTTGGTCGCCAGCGGTGTGCACAACTCCTCGAAAACGACGGCCGACGCCCCGGAACACGGCTCTTCGGCCGATTCAGTCGAAGAATCGAGGAGTCATGAACGCCCGCCCCTGCACATCGAGGCCCACACCGACCTGATCGGCTACCTGCCGCAGCGGGTCGACGGCCTCGACGAAGGGCGGTCGGTGTTCGAGAACATCGCGGTAGCGGCACCCCGGGTTCCGGAGAAGGAGCTGCGCAACCGGCTCGCACGGTTCCTGATCCGGGGGGCCACGGCCGAGCGACCGGTGTCCGCGCTCTCCGGAGGCGAGCGATTCCGCGTCGCCCTGGCGACGCTGCTGCTCGCCGATCCCGCACCGCATCTCGTGGTGCTCGACGAGCCGACGAACAACCTCGATCTCGACACGGTCGACCAGCTGGTCGAGGCACTCCGCTCCTACGGGGGAGCAGTGCTCGTCGTCAGCCACGACGACGCGTTCCTGCGCCGACTCGACCTCGATCTGACACTCGAGATCGACAGCGAAGGGGCACTGCAGGAGGTCGAGCTCTGATGCCCGGCGAAGAGGCTCGGGAATCACCCGAGCCTCTTCGCCGGGCGACGGCGATCGTCAGCTGTCGATCCAGACCGTCCCGTTGACGGCGGCGATCCGCTGCACGAGCGAGGAACCGAGCGTCTGTGCGCCGCGGCCGAACGTCAGGAACAACCGGACGAAGGCGCCCTCGGCGAACAGCACCTCTCGAGGCACCTCGGACAGCAGTCCGAGCAGGGTGGCGACGGCGCTGTCGAGGGCTTCCGCCCTCTCGTCGGCATCCGGCTCGTCGAAATCGACGGTTCCCAACTGGTACCGCCACCCATCGTCCCGCGGCTCGGAGGTCCACTCGAAGGCCGACAGCGCCTCGATGGGCGAAGGCGAGAAGACGTCGAGGCTGACGATGACCTGTCCGTGATCGTCGTCGTCGTCGTCGACGGCGTCGAGGTCCTCCGGGGTGTGCGTCATCCCTCCAGCATGCTCCCTTCTCTGCACATCGCACGACCCCGATGTCCCCGGCCTCGACCAAGATGGAGGGATGAGCGACGTGCTCGAACGCTTCACCCCCGCCACACAGGACTGGTTCCGGGGTGCGTTCCCCGCGCCCACTCCCGCACAGGCCGGTGCGTGGGACGCGATCTCGGCGGGCAAGCACGCACTCGTGGTCGCTCCCACCGGATCCGGCAAGACTCTTTCAGCGTTCCTCTGGGCGATCGACAGCGTGTTCCGCGAGCGCATGGCCGAGACCGCCCCGCCGGCCAAGGGCGAGCCGCGTACCCGCATCCTCTACATCTCCCCGCTCAAGGCGCTCGGGGTCGACGTCGAGCGCAACCTGCGGTCCCCGCTGATCGGCATCGGGCAGTCGGCTCGGCGGCTCGGAGTGCCCGCCCCCGCGGTGACGGTCGGCGTGCGCTCCGGCGACACGACCTCGAGCGACCGCCGCAAGCTCGTCTCCGATCCGCCCGACATCCTGATCACGACGCCCGAGTCGCTGTACCTCATGCTGACGAGCCGGGCGGGCGAGACCCTGCGCGGGGTGCACACCGTCATCATCGACGAGGTGCACGCGGTCGCCGCGACCAAACGGGGCGCGCACCTGGCCGTGAGTCTCGAACGGCTCGACGCGCTGCGGCGGCTCGACGGGACCGAGACGGCCGCGCAGCGGATCGGCCTCTCCGCCACCGTCCGCCCCATCGACGAGGTGGCGCGGTTCCTCGGCGGCTCGGCACCGGTCGAGATCGTCGCGCCTCCGGCATCGAAGACCTTCGAGCTCGGGGTGGTCGTGCCGATGGACGACATGACCAACCCGCCACCGCCGCCCGGGGTGCCCGGTGAGGCGGCAGACGCCGAGTACAGCGAGGTCACGGGGTCGGTCTGGCCGCACGTCGAAGAGGCGATCGTCGACCGCATCCTGCAGAACAACTCCACGATCGTGTTCGCGAACTCGCGTCGGCTCGCCGAGCGCCTCACCGGCCGCCTGAACGAGATCTACTCCGAGCGGATCGGGGTCGCGCTGCCGGAGGCGACCGTCCCCGCCGCGATGATGGCGCAGGCCGGGGCGACCGCGGGCGCCGATCCCGTGCTGGCGAAGGCGCACCACGGCTCCGTGTCCAAGGAGCAGCGCGCCCAGGTCGAGGAAGAGCTCAAATCGGGAGTCCTGCGCTGCGTCGTCGCGACCAGCAGCCTCGAGCTCGGCATCGACATGGGCGCGGTCGACCTGGTGATCCAGGTCGAGGCCCCGCCGTCTGCAGCCTCCGGGCTGCAGCGCGTCGGCCGCGCCGGGCACCAGGTGGGTGAGATCAGCCGGGCCGCCCTCTTCCCGAAGCATCGGGGCGACGTGCTGCACACCGCGATCGTGACCGAGCGGATGCTGGCGGGCAAGATCGAGGCGATCCAGGTTCCACGCAATCCGCTCGACATCCTCGCGCAGCAGACCGTGGCCGCGAGCGCGCTCGGGGCCATCAGCGTCGAGGAGTGGTTCGAGACGGTCCGCCGGTCCGCGCCGTTCCAGTCGCTCCCCCGTTCCGCCTACGAGGCGACACTCGACCTGCTGGCCGGGCGCTTCCCCTCCGACGAGTTCGCCGAGCTGCGGCCACGGCTCGTGTGGGACCGCGATGCAGGCACTCTCACCGGAAGGCCCGGCGCCCAGCGCATCGCCGTGACCAGCGGCGGCACCATCCCCGACCGCGGCCTCTTCGGGGTGTTCGTCGCCGGGGAGACGACGGGCGCTCGCGTGGGCGAGCTCGACGAGGAGATGGTCTACGAGTCGCGCGTGGGCGACGTGTTCACGCTCGGCACCACCAGTTGGCGCATCGCCGAGATCACCCACGACCGCGTCAACGTGATCCCCGCGTACGGCCAGCCCGGCAAGGTGCCGTTCTGGCACGGCGACGGCATCGGTCGCCCCTTCGAGCTCGGCGAGGCGCTCGGAGCGTTCTCCCGCGAGGTGTCGGCGGCGACCCCCGAGAAGGCCGCCCAGCGACTGATCGATGCGGGTCTCGACGAGCAGGCACGCGCGAACCTGATGGCCCACCTGACCGAGCAGCGCGAGGCGACGGGCACGCTGCCCACCGACCGCACGCTCACGGTCGAGCGCGGCCGCGACGAGGTGGGCGACTGGCGGGTGATCCTGCATTCCCCCTACGGCATGAAGGTGCATGCGCCGTGGGCGCTGGCGATCAACGCTCGCGTGCGCGAACGCCTCGGGGTCGAAGGCTCGGCGGTCGCGAGCGACGACGGCATCATCGTGCGCATCCCGGATGCCGAAGCCGAGCCGCCGGGAGCGGAGCTGTTCGTGTTCGAGCCCGACGAGCTGGAGCACGTCGTGACGGAGGAAGTGGGCGGCTCCGCGCTGTTCGCCTCGCGCTTCCGCGAGTGCGCGGCGCGGGCGCTGCTCATGCCCCGCATGAACCCGAACAAGCGCACACCGCTATGGCAGCAGCGGCAGCGGTCGGCGCAGCTGCTCGAGGTGGCGCGGCGGCATCCGACGTTCCCGGTGATCCTCGAGACGCTGCGCGAGGTCCTGCAGGACGTCTACGATCTTCCCTCCCTGCGCAAGCTCGCGACCTCGATCGCGGACCGCCGCATCCGCCTCGTCGAGACCGAGCCCGGCCAGCCGTCGCCGTTCGCCCGCGACCTGCTGTTCGGGTACGTGGGCGCCTTCATGTACGAGGGCGACTCGCCCCTCGCCGAGCGCCGGGCCGCCGCACTCTCGGTCGACCCCGCGCTTCTCGGCGAGCTGCTGGGAACCGTCGAGCTCCGAGAGCTGCTCGACCCCGAGGTGATCGCGCAGTTCGAACGGGAGGCGCAGCGGCTCGATCCGGACCGCCGCGCCCGCGGGCTCGAAGGTGTCGCCGACCTGCTGCGGATGCTCGGGCCGCTCGATGCGGAAGAGGTGGCGGCGCGCCTCGACCCGGCGAGCGTGCTCGAGGCGGAAGCCGAGGCCGTCGGCACCACGACAGCCGCCGCACTGCTCGACGATCTGATCACCGCCCGTCGCGCGATCCCGGTGACGATCGGCGGCGTGAGCCGGGTGGCCGCGATCGAGGATGCCGGGCGGCTGCGCGATGCACTCGGCGTCGCTCTCCCCACGGGTATCCCCGTGGCCTTCCTCGAACCGCTGGCAGACCCGCTGGGAGACCTCGTCGCCCGGCACGCCCGCACGCACGGCCCCTTCACCACGGATGCCGTCGCCACCCGGTTCGGGCTCGGAGCCGCGGTCGCCCGACACACCCTGCAGCGGCTGGAGAACGCCGGCCGTCTCACGAGCGGCTACTTCCTGCCCGAGGCCGCCGGCAGCGGCGACGCGATCGAGTGGTGCGACAGCGAGGTGCTGCGCCGCCTCCGGATGCGGTCGCTCGCGGCCATCCGCGGGTCGGTCGAGCCGGTCTCCCCCGAGGCGTATGCGCGGTTCCTGCCCGACTGGCAGCACATCGGTCGGCCGCTGGAGGGGGTCGACGGCGTGCTGAACGTGATCGAGCAGTTCGCCGGTGTGCCGATCCCCGCGAGCGCGTGGGAATCACTGGTCCTCCCGTCACGGGTGCGCGACTACTCCCCCGCGATGCTCGACGAGCTCACGGCGGCGGGTGAGGTCATCTGGTCCGGCCACGGCACCCTCCCGGGGCGCGACGGCTGGGTGTCGCTGCATCCGGTCGACCTCGCACCGTTCACGCTGCCGGAGCGCGACGCCGAGATCGCATCCGACTCCCTGGAGTCGCGCATCCTCATCGCCCTCGACGTCGGCGGCGCCTACTTCGCGGCGCAGCTCAAAGACATGGCGGCGGCCGAGAACGAGCAGTCCGTGCTCGAGGCGCTGTGGTCGCTGACCTGGTCCGGCTACGTCACGAACGACACTTTCGGCCCGATACGCTCCCTCCTCGCCGGCGGCTCCCAGGCCCACAAGGTCAAGCGCCGAGCTCCCCGCGCTCGCACCTATCGCGGAGTGTCCTTCACGGGTTCCGCCGCACCACGACCGGCCTCGATCGGCGGGCGCTGGTCCCTGCTGCCCGCGCTCGAGACGGATGCCGCCCGCCGCGCCACCGTCACCGCGGGTCTCCTGCTCGACCGTTACGGCGTGGTCACCCGAGGAGCCGTGCAGGCCGAGGGGGTGCCCGGCGGCTTCGCTCAGGCGTACCGCGTGCTCGCCGGGTTCGAGGAGGCGGGCCACTGCCGTCGCGGTTACGTGATCGAGAAGCTCGGCGCCGCACAGTTCGCCGCGTCCGGCACCGTCGACCGCCTGCGCACCTATGCCGGACTCGCCGATCCCCCGCCACGCAAGGCCGTGACCCTCGCGGCCACCGACCCCGCGAACCCCTACGGCGCGGCCCTCGGCTGGCCCAAGCTCGACGGGGTCTCGCACCGCCCCGGACGCAAGGCCGGCGGCCTGGTCGTGCTGGTCGACGGCGCACTCGCGCTCTCCCTCGAACGCGGCGGCCGCACTGTGCTGTCGTTCAGCGACGACGGCGAGGTGCTCCGCGCCGCCGCCTCCGATCTCGCGGCCACCGCCCGTGCCCGACGACTCGACACCCTGACCGTCGAGAAGATCAACGGCGAGGGCGTGTACGGCACCGAGCTCGCACTCGCCCTGCAGGAGGCGGGCTTCGCGGCCACCCCGCGCGGATACACCCTCCGCAAGGTGGTCTGACGGTGCGCCTACGCTGGATGTCATGATCCGAGAGTTCGCTGCCGGCATCGGCACCCTGCTGCGCGGATTCGGACTGTGGCGCACCCGCCCGGGACTCATGGCGCTGGGCCTGATCCCTGCGGTCATCGCGGTCATCGTGCTCGCCGCCGCCCTGATCCCGCTGGTCATCGGCATGCCGTCGGTCTCGTCCTGGCTCACCCCCTTCGCCGACGGGTGGCTCGAGCCGTGGCGCGGTCTGCTGCGCGCCGCGGTGAGCCTCGTCGTCGTCGCTGCCGCCCTGGCTCTCGCGAGCGTGGTCTTCAGCGCGCTGACCCTCACCATCGGCGACCCGTTCTATCAGCGCATCTGGCACGCGGTGGAGGTCGACCTCGGCTCGCCCCCGCCGGCCGACGGCGGCAGTTTCTGGACGACTCTCGGCGAAGGGCTGCGACTGGTCCTCCTCGGCATCGTCATCGCCGTCTCCGTGCTCCTGATCGGTCTGATCCCGGCAGTCGGCGGGTTTCTGGGCGCCGTCGCCGGTGTCGTCTTGACCGGACGACTGCTGGCGCGGGAGCTCACCGGCCGCGCCTTCGACGCGCGCGATCTGAGCCCCGCCGATCGTGCCGCTCTGTTCTCCCGCAGCCGCGCCCGGGTGCTCGGCTTCGGCGTCGCCACGCAACTCTGCTTCCTGATCCCCGGTGGGGCCGTCGCGATCATGCCGGTCGCCGTCGCCGGCAGCACGATGCTCGCGCGCGACCTGCTCGCGCGCACCGGCCGGCGTCCGGGGCGTCGGCGTCTGAGCCGCCGATGACTCCACCGCCGCCCCCACCGCATGCCCAGCCGTCACCGCTTCCACCGCCCCCGCACCTCGGGGCGGGACCGGGAGCCGCCTGATGCCTGAGGGCGACACCGTCTTCCGCACCGCGCGGCGCCTGGATGAGGCGCTGGCGGGCGGAGAGGTCACGCGTTTCGACCTCCGCGTTCCCCGGTTCGCGACCCTCGACCTGACCGGGCAGCCGGTGCAGGGCGTCGTCCCGCGCGGCAAGCACCTGCTCATGCGCATCGGCGACAGCACCCTGCACTCGCATCTGCGCATGGACGGTGCGTGGTTCGTCTATCGCCCCG